>SFJM01000073.1 GCA_004555915.1 Clostridiales bacterium
TCTCGCCGCACTGCCACAGCTTCTTGGCACGGTACACCCACTGGTCGATGGGGAAGCCGGTGACAGGAACGATGCCCAGTGCTGTTTCTTTTTCCAGAAGTTTGCCGCCCAGAAGTTCGCAGACTTTCCGGGCATCCTCACCGTAGAACTCATAGTATCCGTTCTGCTCAAAGCCTACCAGCGCATCCGGGTACTGTTCCTTCAGAGCGTTGTACTCGGTGGCGGCATCCAGCGGCAGCAGTGCCGGGCGTTCGTCTGCTTTGCTGTGGTAGTGCTCCAGTTCTTCGTCTGTGACACTGACGAGTTCCGAAAAGTCCAGTGCTTCTAACTCAGTTTCGGTCAGTTCTTCCAGACTTTCGTACTGCCGCTCGTCGATCAGCACCTCGCCCAGATACCGCTCCACACGGTATCCCACCAAATCCACATTAACTTGAATGGGAATCTCCTCGTCTGTGGCGTTGGTGTAGGCGATGCCGATCTTGGACAAATTGGAGAAGTCCGGTTCAGAATCATATTCCTCCAGACAGAAATCCCGGATCAGGTTTTTGGCATGAGTCAAGGTGGCATCTGGTTCTACGGTGATGGGCACAGGGGGCGTGTAATGCTCCTTCTCCTTGTCCGTCAGGTAGCGGTCGGACTGAATCATCAGGTCGATATACTTTTCCACCTGCGTCCATTTTAAGGTGATCTTCTGATGGTCGGGGTAATGATCAAATTCCAGTCCCTTTCCGTCATGATTTACAAAACCCCTGCTGCCGTCCAGAAAATCGTGGGAGTGCCCACCGATGCCGTACTCCTTTGCCAGAGCCTTGGCACGGAGGCTGCGGTCAGGCTGGGTCTGGTACAGTGCCATAATGCGCTGTTTACCGCCCATAAATCCTGAACCGTGCTTGCGCAGTTCGTTCTCAATTTCCGCTTGAGATAACGAAAAAGCGGAGGGCGTTTTTTCGCTCTCCGCTTGGTCGATTTTTTCAATTTGCTGGGCTTCGGTGGGGATGTGGGCATCGAAGAAACTCAGCTGTAAATCAGTTCCGTCAGCACCAGTTCCTCGGCCTGCGCTTTCAGGCTGTTCATGTGCTGCACCCACGCCATCTGATTCTGCTCCTTGTCCGGGGCCGGGTTCTGTTTCAGAAGTTGCGCCATGGTCTGCTGCATCTGGCTCTCTGCCGTCTGCTCCATCTCCATCAGGTGCGGGTACAGGCTCCCGTTCAGGAGCATCGTGTTGTACAGCACCGGGCGATGGTTCATCAGGTACGTCCGGCGCAGCCTGCCGTACTTGCCCAGCGGCTTCCGGGGCTGGTTCAGGGTCAGGTTCGGGAGCTGGTAGTCCCCGATGGTCGAGTAGGTCACGTTCCTGCTGTTCGTATTCATATTGGCTCCTTTCATTGTTTCGGCGGCGAATGGTTGTTTTTACGGTGCGCTCGATGTTCCGCAGCACCTCCCGGCTCATGTCGCTGACTGCTGCGCCGAGGGCAAAGACGGCATCCGGGGTGGAGAAGTTGTAGATCGCCTGAAAATCGTCCTTGTCGAACCACCCGGCGGGCTCAAAGCCGCAGCGTTCCAGCAGCGTGTAGGTGACACTCATTGCTGCTGCGCTTTTGAACTGCATCTCCACCCCGGCTTCATCATAATCCATCAAGAGCGACCCGTCAACGATGGCACGGATATCGCCGCCGTTGTTGTCCCAGTAATCCGCTACCAGTTTCCCGGCAACATCTGCAAGCTGCTGGCTGACACGCTCCCCGCTGATGCCGTAGGTCTTACTCAACATTTCCGAAACTGGCTGTTTTAGGCCATCGTTGTACTGCCATACCTCCGGGTCACGGGAATTGCGGCGCACCCCGGTGTCACTTACGTCAAAGACGTAATGCAAGCGTGGGAATCCGCTGGATTCGTCCAGCAGAGCGATGCCCTTGGCACCCCGGCGCACATAACGGTTCATTCGGTTGTTCCAGATGTCGAAGTCGGCGCAGGCGGTGGCATCCGGGCGCTGGGCGTAGATCATTAGCTGGTCCGCAAAGGGGTACTTGTACAGCCGGGATGCGGTAGTCAGGTAGTCCGTCCAGCTTTCCCAATACCGGGTCAAGCCGTTGGCTGTGCGCTGGGCAAGGGCGAGATATTCTTCGGTTTTGCTTGGCATTTTAGCCTCCTTTCAGCTCTGTGATAAACAAAAAAGCGAGCGGCCTTTTCAGGTCACTCGCTATGGAATCTATGGTGTTTTATTCGTATCGTGCGGCAAACTTTTCTGCCATCTCCAGCAGACGGTCAAAGGTCTGCTTTTCTTCCGGCTCTTCGATCAGCTTTGCAAGGAGCGCACGGAACACATCGGTGCTGTCGTGCCCCAACGCAACTGCAACTTTGTCGATGCAGTCGTGCAGTTTTTTGACAGCATCATCAGAGGGCTTGGATTTGGCAAGCAGGTCGGACAGGTAGCTGATGAAGGGATAGGTGGAATCATCGTTGATGATCTCGTTGGTCTCCTCGATGATCTTCTGGTTATCTTCGGGGGTCATATCGCCCTTTTCTTCCCATACATCACGGGAAGATGTGCGGCCTTTCAAAAAAGTGGCAAAGAGCAGGCGGTCAAGGGAAGAGCGTTTTGTGGTGTCCATTGGCAAGCCTCACTTTCTATTTTTGTCCGTACAATAATGCTTGTTCTAGTATAACATGAATCGAAGTATTCTATCAAGACCACTTTCTTGAGGGTTATGAAAAAATTTCGGAACAATGCCCTATGACATTATCCCAGTTGACAATCATCGGCAAACTGGGAATTATTTAATTCTCTGTGTACCTAATTGTAATTGTTCAACTGCTATTTTTGCTTTATTGTCATCTTCCTTTTGAAGATTTTCTATTTCCGAACTCCGAATAGCCAAAATGATTTCGTCCCCCACCTGTAAATCATCAAGTGTTATATCTACAACATCTTGTGTATCATAATTACAATAAATCATAGGAATTTGGGAACAATCAATAAGGCAATCATACCCTAAAACACCTTTTCCTACGGCGGACAAAAACCGCATATCCGAGCTGTTTAAGTCTGCATACCGGTCATTGGCCGCAATACGGTCTTCCATCTCGATAAAGTTATAAAATAAATCTGTTAACTGGTCATTGATAATCTTTGTACACAACTACTTCTCCTGTCTGTCTTAACTGACCTTCTCAGCATCCCACTCCATTACGGATCCGGTCGCTGCATCAATCGTGAATTCGTATTCCGTTCCACCGTAGATGATCTTTCCTTCGTATTCCGGACGTCCGTCATCATAATCAAGCTTCCATTCGTAGAGATCCTTGTCCGTTGCTCCGCTTACACGGTCAAGGGCTGTTTTCTTTGCATCTGCCTCACTGACCGTAACGTTCTTGCTGTCTGTTCCCATCGTTTTTTCTTCATATGCGGAGCTGATGATCTCTCCGGTGTCTGTCGCAATCTCATAGTCATACTTTGCACCGCCTGCATACCATTCAATGTCATATACCTGACGTCCGTCTTCATAGTCAAGCTTTGACTTGGTGATTGTTGCATCCGCTGCCTTCACTCCGGCATGCTCCAGTGCGATCTTCTGTGCTGCTGCTTCATCCACGGTTCCGGTACCTGTTGCATTCTGTGCCGGAGCAGGGGCAGCGGGGTCTGCCGTCTCCGTCTGTGTCCCGGAAGCCTGCGCATTCTGTTCTTGGCTGCTCATTTCCATGACAGCTCCTGTCTCTGCATTGATCGTGTAGGCGTAGGCATACTCTCCGGAAGTAAATTCTACCTTATAGCAGGCCACTCCCGCCACCTCACTTAATGTCGTGGCTGAAATGTCTGCATCTGCCGCTACAATATCCGCTGCTTTTAACGCCGCTTCCTGTGCCTCCTCCATAGGGATCATCTGTGTCTGCTCCTTCGTCTGCTCCTGGCTGCTTTGCTGCGGAATACTGGCTGCCGCATTATATCTGTATCCGGTCAGGGTCATTGCAAGTGCAAATGCCGCTCCGATAAAAATCCATTTCTTTCTCATATTCTTTCTTATCCTTCCTATCAGATTGGAATGTGTAAAGTGTAGCCGATATCCTGCCAGATCACAAGTGAAATTTTTGTGTACAGGGTATATACGATTTGTCGAGTTCAGTATACCACACCGAATCCCATTGTAAAAGAGCCTATGTACGCCGCCCGCAGGCGGCGAAAGTCAGTCCGGGGGAAATTCCAGTTCGGAAAACTCGGCATCGGTCAGCAGTTTCAGCTTTTCGATAACCCCTTCCGACAGTTCCCGCAGGGCGGTTTCATCGGGCATCAGGTAGCACTGCATCAGCCGCAGTTCGTGGATAAGCCCCAGCCGGGAGCCGGAGTTATAGAGTATCATCAGCATGAGTTCTTCGTGGTTAAAGTTCATGGGCATCCCTCACTTTCCGGCAGACTGTGGGATTGCACTCCGGGGCATCGCACTTTTCCTTGAGATTCATCAGCACCGAAGGTCGTTCCGGCTTTTTATCCAGAAACCCCTGTAAATCTTTGAAGCCGATGCTGTCCACATAATGCACAGACACCTCGCCATTGCGTTTGAGTGCGATCACATCGCTGACCGACAGGCTGTGTCCCTCAAAATCCTGCGGACGGGAGAGGTTGAACATCTGAAATAGTTCTTCCAAAATCTCGTTGTTCGGCACATCCTGCCACATGACGGGCAAATCAGCATAGTAGGTGACCTCATAATGCTCCGGGTCTGGCATTTTGCCCCGACGATGCAGTTCCCGCATGGAAGCAAATCTTTCATCGAGGATTTTTTCGTCATGCCGCAGCTGCATCACCATATAAACATCGCACCCTGCGTTCAGAAACTTCTGCGGGATGTCTGTCATGGGTTCACCGTCAAAATTCTGGTTCCATTTTTGCTGCATCGTCCACCTCACAGTTCTGGCGCAGAACGTGCAGACGATTTTGGCGCAGACGTATCACTTGCCAGTTCTGCCAGCTTTTCCAGTGTGGAAGAGCGATGGTCTGCGCTCCGTTCCTCGGCTTCTGCAACTTTATCCATAACGGCATCGTAGTCCTGCAACAGCCGCCGCCCCTTTTCCATGTGGTGCGCTTCCAGAATCTGCTCACGGGCTTCTTGAATGGTCAGTTCCGGGGCATCCAACTGCCCGCCGTCCATCACAGAATAATCGCTGTGGTAGAGTGTGTAGTCCCATCCATCCTCACAGGACTGGATGGCAAGATAGCCTTTGCCGCCCAGTTCCCATGCAGCCTGCTCGTCTTGTGTCTGACTTTCCGGGTAGAAGTCGGCATGGTTCCGTTCCATGACTTCGGCAAACTGGCAGATGTGGAACACATTGCCCAGACCGCCCATGTCAAAGTGATAATCATCCAGATGTTCCACCCGTGCCGTAAAACTGCGCCCATCCGGGTAATCCACCTGAATCACGCCGCCATCGGGAATGCGATAGAGGTCATCATAGTGGCTGTTGATGAGACGAATATCCTTCGGCAGCGTTTCCGGCTCCCAGATGCGCCGTCTGCCGATGCCCGCCTGCGGGATGTTTTCGAGGATCTTTACGCTTTCCTGTTGGATGACCTTGCGGTCATCGTCCGAAAGTTCAAACAGATACCAGTTCCGGGCGGCAGGGATGATGTTTTGTCCATCTGGCGGCAGATTCTTTTCCGAGATCTGCCCACTTTCCAGCGGCTCGCCAGTTACCTTGTTATAGGTGGCAAAGCCGACCCCTGCACCGTTTTCCCGGAGATGCAGATAGCGTTCATCGTTGATAAGGTAGACCGCTTCTTTTATCTGCTCCATCAGCACCCACCTTCAAATTCCAGCGAAAACTTGCTGCGGCCATCGGCTTCACAGGACAGCAGCACGGT
>SFJM01000027.1 GCA_004555915.1 Clostridiales bacterium
CAAAGCACAGAGTGCTGCGCAGAGGTGAATCCATCAGAGACAATGGAAAATATCAGTTTAAGTACTATGTAGATGGCAAGCCGCATTTTGTTTACAGCTGGCGATTGGAACCAACCGACCCACAGCCGGTTGGAAAGAAGCCTTGTCTTTCCCTTAGAGAGCTTGAAAAGCAGATTGGCTATCATTTGGATTCTAAACTAGATCCGTTGGGAAGGAATATCACAGTTGAGGAGCTTATTAACCGCTACCTTGCAACCAAGACTGGTGTCAAGCCCAATACACAAATGAACTACAATTTTGTAAGGAATCTGATGCAGGAAGAAAATCAGCGAAGTCAAGGTTTCTGATGCAAAGCTTTTTCTCATTAAGCTGCAGCAGGACGGTAAAGGCTACAGCACAGTAAAAACGGTTCGTGGTGTTTTGCGACCGGCCTTCCAGATGGCGGTGGATGATGATTTGATTATCAAGAATCCTTTTGGCTTTCAGCTTGCCGGCGTAGTAGTAAACGACAGTGTTACCCGCGAAGCGATTAAGCCGGATGAGATGAGAAAATTTTTGAAGTTTGTACACGATGACAACGTTTACTGCAAATACTATGAGGTGGTTTTCATCCTGTTCCATACCGGAATGCGAATTTCTGAGTTTTGTGGATTGACCATCCGTGACCTGGATATGGAGAACCGGATTATTAACATCGACCACCAGCTGCAGCGCATCGGCATGACGATTCACATTGAGAGCACAAAGACCAATGCCGGTACGAGAAAGATTCCAATGACAGAAGATGTGTACCGATGCTTCCAGGGAATTTTGGAAGATCGAGAAACACCAATGGTGGAAAAGAGCATTGATGGCTACAGTGGCTTTTTGTTCCTGGATAAAGACGGATTGCCTGAGGTTGCCATGCACTGGGAGCACCGCTTTAACCATATGGTTGGGCGTTACAACGAAATCTATCGAGTTCAAATTCCGAACATCACGCCGCATGTTTGCCGCCATACCTACTGCAGCAATATGGCTCGTGCTGGTATGAACCCGAAAACACTGCAATACTTGATGGGCCATTCGGACATTGGCGTCACCATGAACACATACACACATCTGGGACTGGAGGATGCCCAAAATGAGATGATTCGCCTAGAGGAACTGAACCGGGCCAAGGAGGAAGTAGCAAGGGCTGCTGGCGAGAAGAAACCAGTGACACAGAGAAGCTTCAGAGCAGTTTAATACGGAAGAGAGTAGAACGAGCGCCCAGCTGATTATGATGGTCAGCTGGGCGTTATTTAAGTTCCTGAAGGAAACGGTCAATTTTACGATTGCATTGAAATCAATCGTAAAAATTTACGACCGAATTTGTGCGCGATTACGCATGTAAATTCCCCCTTAGAATGATCGATGAGCTATTTTTCACTTGTTTGGGGTGAATATTCACATTGCTGGGTGAATTTTTCACCGCACATGTTTTGATACATAATTCTATCTATAATATTGTCCATATAAATTTCAATCTGCCTGAATATGACCATCTGCTTGAGTACAGACCGTTGTACGATTATGTGAAGGCTCAATACGTTAAGGGCAAGCATAACTTTGTTCTGATTGATGAAGTGCAGATGTGTACGGATTTTGAGAAAGCGATTAACGGGTTGCACGCTATGGAGAAGTTCAATATATATATCACCGGTTCCAATGCGTTTTTACTCAGTTCCGATCTTGCCACACTGTTTACTGGATGAACCTTTGAAATAAAGTTTTTCCCTTTCTCTTTCAGTGAATATATGCAGTACTTTGGGAAAAGTGACAAATATACCGCTATGGATAAATATATGATAGAGGGCGGTATGTCCGGTTCCTGCTTGTATAAAGATCAGGAAGCTAAATACGACTATATTGCCGATGTTTTCGATACTTTGATCGTGAGGGATATCCACCAAAAGTAGAAAATTCGCAATATGCAGCTAATGGACAGACTGGTAGATTTTTTGATGGAAAACATCTCAAATCTGACCTCCGCACGAAATATCGTTATCATGTCCTGCGTCAGGGCGAAGAGCTCGCCGATCTGTATTGTATCGAAGACTTTGATACCAACAAGATGTTCCTGTTTGTCGGCACCAAGCGTGCACTTCTTATCGATGCCGGTTATGATCCGGACGGCGAT
Source organism: Clostridiales bacterium (assembly GCA_004555915.1). Taxonomy (GTDB): domain Bacteria; phylum Bacillota; class Clostridia; order Oscillospirales; family Butyricicoccaceae; genus Butyricicoccus_A. Next base: position 2,162 of record SFJM01000027.1, read on the forward strand.
ATGAAGTCGCTGGTTGACACCCTATGTCATGGTATTCCGTATGATGTCGTCATCGCTCACGGTCATCTCGATCATATCCAGCAGGCGAACAACTTTATCCGCGCCGGTGTTCCGGTTTACATGAGCAAGCTGGATGAAGAGCTGCTGACCCTGTTTAACTATTCGATTTTGCCGGATTATCACGATATGCAGGATGGTATGGCCTTTGATCTCGGCGATTCTATCATTGATTTTTATCATGTTCCGGGTCATACACCAGGCTGTATGATTGGAGTAGAGCGTCAGAGCGGCTATTGCTTCAGCTCGGATGCTCTCGGTAGCAACCGGCTGGAAAAGCCGGATACCGCCTGGATTCAGTTTGACACGCCATGCTGTACGCTGGATCGTGTTCTCGCACAGGTGCAGAAATTCCGCTGGCGCACGCAGGGACGTTTGACCAAGCTGTTCTCCGGACATAATACCTACGCGGTAGAGGCCAACCTCTATCTCGACAATCTGGAATCCGCCATTCAGGACGTCATCGACCATGGCGAATCTGTCTTGAAGCCCACATTGCGCTCCACCGAGGAGTGTCTGGGATCCAGCAAGATTGCCGTCCGCGGCAACTATGTCTATGACCCAGATTGGGCCGCCGTCAATGTTGGTCAGCTGTTTTCGGACGGTTTCGAGCCAAACAAAAACACCGACCTCAATTGGATCGGTGTGAAAAACGGTACTCTGTCGCCCGCCTTTGACCAGCACACAACCGAGTATACGTTGGAATGCCGCGATGCCGCCGTCACTTTGACCGCAATCACCAGCTCCACGCGGAGCACGGTGTATCTAAACGGCGAGCTGATCCATTCCAAGCAGGATATTTTGTTGGACGTTGTTTCTGGCAAACAGCTTCTCTTTGAGGTAGTGTCTCCGGACCGCACTTCGCATAAACGCTACATTCTCACTATTATGTGATACACTCTTTCTTTCCGGCCAGCCCATCCGAGGATTCGGATGGGCTGGTTCTTCTATATTCTCTCTCACTCCCTATCAACATAGGAAATATGCAGCAGACGGCATTCATGCGGCTGAAGAATACAGCTCACATCCAGCGTATGATTGCTCACGGTTTGTTTCCCCATATGGTATCCCGGTTCCGAAAGATGCTGCAAATACGCAAATTGATCCAGCGTCAGCGGGATATTTCGTCCTGTGCCGACCCAGGCATCAAATACACTGCCATGCTCTCGGTTTAAAAAGCGTGTTTCGATGGAATACGTTCCGTTGCGCAGGCCGTTCAGTTCCAATGTAATTCCACGCGGCGGAATGGAAACGCAGGCCATATACGGATCGCTGCGCTCCAAATCCGAGATATAGCTATTGCGATATAGTTCATGATATTCTCCATAATTGGATGCGATAATATAAATATTATGCATATCTACGGCACATATCCACCCATCTCCCTGCCCAATCTTGCTGCCGGACAGCTGCGACAGAAGCCGAAGCCCCTGATAATTACTCTTTGTCAAACCATTGTAAGTAAACAGTCCAAAGCCGCCATGAAAGATCTTTGCCGAGGGAGACAGCACATCTTCGGTGTAATCACTCAGCATCCAATATCCCATGCACCATGTCCGGTCATAGTTGTTCACAATGTTCCGCACTAAGTAGGTGGAATTATAACAGGTATCGTTGCAAAGATCGCATTGAAGGAAGGTGGCTCCCCATGCCTCTATCGCCAAATCAGCCAGCGCATATCCATATTCCGAAAGCACCTCGGCATATCGGTCGAGATGATGCTCCACAAAGTCTCTGTCCGCACTGATCGGGAGCGGAATCTTCGTCTGCTGATAAAAGATCTCCCAAAAGTCTTGCTTTCGCTGCGCCATATCATAGGGAAAGCACTGACAGGTAATAAAATCCGGTCGGCATTGATGCTCCTCGCAATACTGCATAAAGTGAGCAAACGCAGCATCCTCTTTGGCAACCGCAAGGCTGATATCCATTCCCGGACCGCCTATCGGAATGGATGGATCAATCTCCTTGATCGCTTCCCAGCTCGCCCGAAAAAACTCCGCGTACTCTTCCATCGTAAAGAAATGATGTGTCGCATAAATGCAGCTCATCGGCGTAAAGCGCCAGTGTCTCACCTCATAGACACCATATCGTTCCACACAGTGCTGTAAAAAAGCCTGCACCGCTTCCTTCCACTCTTCCAACGAACGCGGCATGCAAACATATGCCTGTGAAGCATATTGCGGTTCACAATGGTTCGCAAGCGCCTTTGGTATAAAGCCCAGCTCCAAATACGGTATCAGATGTACACTGCGCATAAAGTCCAGTATCAAATCAATATAGACGAAATTATACACTAGGTTTCCCTCGTCATCCCGTCTGCAAAACAGCAATCGATCATCAAAAATCCCGTGAAAGCGAAGATATTCAAATCCAATTTGTTTTTGAATCTGGCGAATCTGTGCCTGTACCTCTGCGCTCAATATATCTTTCGCCCAGCCAACATTCAGCAGTCTCTTCCACGTACTCTGCATCGGTGTCACGGCGTTTACATCCACCGTCACACAATAGCGCTCTACATTCTGCACCGTAGGGCGCTCTATTTTTTGCCGAACCATTGCATCCGCATATTTGATAAGCGGACGCATCAGATGATCATCCGCCTGCATCGTTTCGTCCATATACGCTGGCAGATCGGTTATCTCGGTTTGAAATGTTCTTCGATAACTTTTCGGTGTACAGTGATACTGCTGACGAAAGCGGGCGATCAGCGCACTGGGAGAGGAAAAGCCCACATCATATGCAATCTCGGTAACACTCTTGTTTGTCGTGCGCAGTGCATCCGCTGCCGCTTGCAGACGCAGCTGGATCACATACTGCATAAATGGAATTCCCATATGCGCCGTAAAATACCGCGTCAGCCAGCTGACCGAAATATGCAGTGTATCTGCCGCGCTCTCCAAAGAAATCGCATCGCGAAAGTGCTCCTTGGCATACCGCAGCAAGCCCTGCAGTTGCTGCAGCTGCTGCTCCGATGCGTTTTGTTTTTGCTTTTCCCGCCCAAATAAGCGAAAAATAATATCATATAGTGTCAGCATTTGTCCGCTAAGCTCTAAGCTGGAGGTATTTTTCTGCCGGTAGTATGTCTGGAACAGATTTGCCATTCGCCGACGCAGCGGCAGCAGCAGCTTCTGTTCTTCTTCCGGAAGATTGCCGCTGTACATTTCGATATCATATCGCGGAAGCTCCGGCATGGCCGCATACAAAAAATCGGCATTGGTTAGAATGATAGCCGCCGTAGCGTGCTCGGTTGTTGTCACAGTATGAATATGCATCGGGGAAAATGTAATCATATCTTCTGCGTGCAATGGATAGCTTCCATTGCCGTCTGTAACCAGAATCGTCCCGCGCAGCATGTACAGTATCATATATTCCTGCCGCCACAGGGTCTCCGATTGATCAAAAAAATGAATATCCAATTGAAAGGGTGTCGAAAACATAGCATTACCTCTATGACTGAAATTGTAATGATATTTTTAGTATATCACAGCGGCAGGGGAAAGAACAAACTATCCTCCCCGCTTGAAAAAAGGCAAACGGCCCGAGGGCAAATTGCCCTGAGCCGTTTGAAATGAAGAAAAAATGAATGGCTTAATTACTCTGTGCAGCCTCGCGCTCTGCAAGCTCCTTCATAATACGCGGATAAATCTTTTCCAGCGTGAAGGCAAGCAGCAGAACCGCAATAATTACCCAAGTGACTGCCGGGCCATACAGGAACAGGTTACGGATAAAAGCAACTGCCGAATCCGGCTGGATCGCCTGTGTGCCGTCAAATCCACAGGCATTCATCGCAAAGCCCATGACCGCATTTGTCAGACCGCCGCCCAGCTTGAGCGCCGCCGTGCACGCACAGAAGATCATACCTTCCAAACGGATGCCGCTCTTCCACTGACCATATTCTACCGTGTCAGCCAGCAGTGCCCAGCAAACAGCAAGATACATTGCATTGCCGACACCACGCACAAACGATCCAACCGTCATAACCGTAATGCTCACCGGCGCCAGCCAGATAATTGCCGTTCCCAGAAGAGCTACGATACAACCGGCAAGCGCAAAGTTTCGCTTTGACGTCTTCTTGAGTGCCGGAATGGCCAGCAGCGGAACAAAGAACAGCGGCAGATTATACGCAGCATTGAAATAGCCGACAATCGTCGCATTGCCAAGAATATATTTGCTGTAATAGACCAGATCCGTACCGACAACCGTCTGGAATACGGCTAAAACAATATAGGTCAGCGCAACAATCCACCAATACTTGTTGGTAAACAAAACCTTGAGCTTTGTACCCATAGAAACAGACTGCGAGCGTTCGGTCTCTACATGTACACGTTCCTTCGTATTTTTGAAGCAGATGAACAGCAGTACAACGGCGATGGCGGCATAAATCGAAACCGTCTTAATCCACGCCATCTGGCCGCCGCCCATTTTGTCGACAAACACCAGCGTAAACGAGGAGACAACCAGCGCAGAAATCGGAGAGAATACGGTGCGCAGAATCGTCAGATGCGCACGATCTTCCTGGTCACGCGTAATAGTAGACGAAAGCGTCGAGAACGACAGTGCCAGTGCTGTGTAAATAATCGTATTCAGCAGGTTGTATGTAATAAAGATATAGATAGTTCGCATCATCTCACTGCCGGATGGAACGCAGAACAGGGCAACAGATGCCAACGCATATGGAATCGTCATCCATAAAATCCACGCGCGCGCCTTACCATGCTTCGACTTGGTTTTATCCAGGACAAAGCCCATACACACATCGGAAACGCCGTCAAACAGACGAGAGATCAGCATAATCGTACCGATAATCGCGGCATTCATGCCAATGACATCCGTATAGAAGAATACCAGCAGCGTAGAACACATGGTAAACACAATATTCTGCGCCGGATCTCCGATACCATATGCCAGCTTTTCACGCCATGATATCTTCTCTAAGCCTTGCATTTTGTTGCTCATTTATAACACACCTCCATCAATATCCCATCGCTTTCATTGCTGTAATGATCTTTTCCGCCAACAGACTATGCTCCGTTGCATTCAGGTGCACGCCATCCATACCGCTCGGTGCAATAAACGAACCGTCTGCAAAGCCGCATCCATATTGCTCACTGAGTTTTTTGTATACCTCCGACAATCCGGCCGCCAGTTCTGCCGAGTGCTCATCATACTGTCCATAATATGGACTATCTGCAATGTGCGAAATAGCCGGCGGAGCAACCAGCAAAATATCCGGCGCCTCCTTGCGATCAATCGCCCATCGGTCGGGCGCCTGAATGAGCTGAATGTTTTTTTCCATCGCATACCGAATATTAAACAGCGAATTATTTAATATCGTCATGGTATCATTGGTTCCCAGCATAATCACAACCAAGTCAATCGGATCATGGGTAGTCAGCAGCATCGGCAGTACCTGCATTCCGTTCGCATTGGTCTCAATCGGATGCGGAAAGCTGATATTTCTTCCCGGCAGTCCTTCTGCCACAATCTCATACTCTGGAAATGCCGCTGCAATATGCCCCTCAAAGCGCTGATCGCGCGGCAGTCGTTTTCCAATATCCCAGCCGCGATAGCCCCAGGTATTGGAGTCACCATACAATAATATTTTTTTCATTTTCTAACCTCCTATGACTATATTCTAGCGAAATAAGCGGTTAAAAAAAATGAGAATGTGCTTCTCTTTATACTCTTTTTTGCGATATTCTATGTGATTTTCTGCCGTCCCGCCTGCCCTCGCTTATTTTTTGCCGATAATTTTATATTCCACTGCACATATTTTGATACTCTTATCAATACGCACAAATATACACCTGCGGCTTTGCATCCCGCTGCCGCAGGGTTGCCTCAAATCTGCATAATCAATCATAAACGTTACCCTTTCAATATTTCTGCCATATACTCGGAATTAAGTGCAATACGGTTAATAGCACTGATTGCTTCCAGCTCCTCAAGGGATAGGTCACTTGCTCTGAAGGCAACCGAAAGGGTTGATTCTTCAATAGTGCTGCTTTCGATAGCGTTAATTGAAACTCCAAACAGGCAGGAAAGTTTTTCTAACATATCAACAGATAAGCTTCTTTCACCTTTTGCAACTTTTGAAATCAAACTCTGATCCACATTGAGGAAACGGGCGATAGTGGACTGGTTAAATCCCATACCATCATAAAATTAACATGTATATAAACAAAATATATGATAAGCTGTGACTGCGCAATTACTTCGATCTTTATAGAACTTTCTAATCATATGTTATGAGCAATTCGTAACAGAAAGACCATACAACAGGCTTTGGTGCTGCAATCCCCGGTAATCGTGAGGAAACGGTTGATGTATTCTGCGGAGCCTAGCAGCAGCCTGGCTTTAGGCAGTCATTCCGGGTTTAATTACCACGGTGAAGTGCTTTGTTGTACGCTTCAGGATGGCGTTGGCAGATATGCTCATCTAGGCCTGGAGGATGCCCAGAATGAAATGATTCGCCTAGAGGAATTGAACCGTGCCAAGGAAGAAGTAGCAAGGGCCGCTGGCAAGAAGAAGCCGGTGACCCAGAGAAGCTTCAGAGCAGTTTAATACGGAAGAGAATAGAACAAACGCCCAGCTGATTATGATGGTCAGCTGGGCGTTATTTAAGTTTCTGAAGGAAACAGCGTTTTTAATTTTTGGAAAAAATAAAAGAAAATATAGGCGAAACAGTTGAAAAGGAAGAGGTATAGAATATATAATAAATAGTGCTTACCCCAAAACGCAGTAGTCTGTTTTTGCGATTTTGACTACGTTTTGACTACGATTGCTTGCACTGATTTGCTTCATTTTGCGCTGTAAGCTGGATTTTGACAGAATTATGTGCATCTCGCAAATCGCGGCATAAGACGCAAAACAGCGCAAATTACGGCACTTTAGGGCATTGCAGAAAGGGAATTTCCAATGATTAAAATACTTTTCGTCTGCCACGGCAATATCTGCCGAAGCCCGATGGCAGAGTTTGTTATGAAGGATATGGTCCGAAAGGCCGGACTGGAGAATCAATTCCATATTGCATCCGCCGCAACCAGCGGGGAAGAGCTGGGCAATCCGGTGTATCCGCCGGCACGCCGCAAGCTGGCAGAGCATGGCATTGACTGCTCCGGCAAAACTGCCCGTCGGCTGAGAAAAAGTGATTATGCGCAGTATGATCTGCTGATTGGCATGGATCAGGCTAACCTCCGCAATATGCATCGGATGTGCGGCGGCGATCCGGAAGGCAAACTGCATCTGCTGCTGGATTTTACCAACCGCCCCGGAAATGTGGCTGACCCATGGTATACCGGCGATTTTGAAGCAACCTGGCGCGATGTCACGCAGGGCTGTCAGGGACTGCTGCAGGAGCTGGCACAGGAATGATAAAATTGCATATACATAAAACCGTTCTTGCCTATATGTCAGGAGCGGTTTTTTCATACAAAAAATAACCGCAACATCCAACCCAAGGGAAAGACATTGCGGTTTACATCATTTCGTCAGCCTGCTATGTTATTTGTTGTTCCAGTATGTGATTGATTTGCGGCTGTGGAAATGTTGGTTTCGCCTCCACCTGCTTTCACGTGGAAAACAGATGGAAAATAAAAAGATAGATAGAGTTGGCAAAATACCGGGTTGCCGGAACCGGGACAGGAATCCCGTTCCAACAACCGATAAGAAATTAGGGAATAAGGTTTGGACATGTATGACAAATACCTTGCGGTATTGTTAGCCGAACGGATAAGTACGTTCAAATTCTTCCATGGATGCCATGACAGCACCCTTATGTGAGACAGTCATTGCCGCATATTTTGCGGAAAATTCCAGGTATTTTTTCAGTGTTTCTCCCGTCAGGGTATCCAGATCCTCCAGCTCAACTTTATCCCGTACCAGCTGGAACAGGAAGGAACCGGCAAAGGAGTCACCGGCACCGGTGGTATCCACAACCGGCCCATTCACGACACCATAATGCGCTTCCGCATGTCTGGTATAAACAGCCGAGCCATCACCGCCCTTGGTGACCAGCAGCATACGACAGTCACCTTCAAATAACTGTCTGGCAGCTTCCTGTTCATTGCGGCATCCGGTGACAAATTCCAGCTCATCATCCGACAGCTTGACAATATTGGCATAGGGCAGGAAATCACGAATGGCTTTCTGGCATTCCGCCGGGGAATTCCACAGCGGCAGACGCACATTCGGGTCAAAGCTAATCAACATATTTTTCTGCTTTGCCAGTTCAATGGCACGGCGATGGGCTTCCTTTACCGGCCAGTCCACCAGATCCACCGAACAGAAATGCAGCACGCTGCAATCTGCCATCATTTCCGGTGTGATCTGCTCCGGAGAGAGGAACAGATCTGCACTCGGATTGCGGAAAAAGGAAAACTCACGATTGCCGGTGGCATCCAGAGAGACAAATGCCAGACCGGTATTCGCACGTTTGGTCTGAAAGACAAAGTGTGTATCCACGCCATTGATGCGCAGGACATCAATAATATGTTCGCCAAACGCATCCTCACCAACCTGTGAGATCATGACGCCACTGCCGCCCAGCCTGCTGACCGCTGTGACAACATTAGCCGGTGCGCCGCCTGCCACACGTTCAAAATGTGTTACCTCACGCAGGGCACAGCCCTTCTGCTGCGGCACAAAATCAATCAGCAGCTCGCCAATCGCTGCGACTCGTCTCATAAAAATCCGCTCCTTTACTCCGCAAGATAGGTAAATTCCATTGCCTTCATATCATAAATTTCCGCTTTGCCCTGTCCGCCAAGCAGCAGGGTATCTGCCTGCTGCGGATAAAAGCGTGTGCTCATCACCTGTTCCCCGTCATTGAGGAACAGTTCCAGGGAAGAGGTGTCCTTCAGGATACGCAGATTGCGCAGCTGGTCTGTCTCCGCAACCCGCTGGGTACGGCCGCATCCGCTTGCCTCTGTCAGCGTCAGTGTCAGCAGCCCGTCACCATATTCGATGACAGCCGCGTCACCGATCATGACATGCAGATGAATGCTGTCATTGGTAATCTGAATATCCGCGCCCTCTGCCAGTGTTTCCCTGGCGGTTCCGTTAAAGGCAACCGTGCGATGGTTGGTATGCAGCTGCTCCAGCTCCCGTACCGGTACGGCGGTAACACGTTCCCCATTCCAGTGCAGCTCACGCGGCACACTCATGGCATGCTGCCAGCCGGATTCATTGGCTGTCGGATTGGTATACTCCGCATCCGGCATACCCATCCAGCCGATAACAATCCTGCGCCCATCCGGTGCTTCAAAGGTCTGCGGTGCATAGTAATCAAAGCCAATATCCGCTTCGGTATACTCTCCTAAGGTATACGCACTGCGGAAATCACCGTCCAGCGGGAAATAGCCACAGGAATACACATTCTGGAAATGATTGCCCTGACGGCTGACACCCTGCGGGGACAGGGACAGGATGTACTGTCCATCTACGCAGAACAGGTCCGGGCATTCCCACATATAGCCGAAGGGCTCCGGGGTTTTGAGGGTATTGATATGCTTCCAGTGCAGCTTATCCTCTGATTCATAAACCAGCACCTCACCCACGCTGTCCTTTGTTCTGGCACCCAGCACCATGTAATAGCGTCCATCCTGCTTCCAGACCTTCGGGTCGCGGACATGGCAGCTCAGGTCATCCGGATAATCCTTATTTTCCAGCAGCAGCTGGTTGCTGTCAATATTAACGCCATCCTTTGTGATTGCCAGCGCAGTGGAGGAACCCCGTCCATTGTTGATGAAATCATAGTCTCCGGCGAATTTCACGCTGCCGGTATAATACAGATACAGGGCATCCTCTTCTACCAGTGCGGAACCGGAATAGACGCCATGCAGGTTCCATGGCTGGTCCGGACACAGGGGCACCGGCTGCTGCGTCCAGTGCAGCAGATCCGGGCTGGTCCAGTGTCCCCAGAAAATCACGCCCCGATTGGCATTAAATGGGCTGTACTGATAAAAGACATGATAATTTCCATTATACCAGCACAATCCATTGGGATCATTCATCCAGCCTACCGGCGGCATCAGGTGAAAACGCAGGCGGCGTGGGTCTGCATCCACCTTTGCCCGATCCTCCTGTTCAAAATGCCGGACCAGACGCTTCAAATCTCGATTCAGTGCATTCATGCTGAAACTTCCTTACTTCTTTACGGTAATAAATGTATCATTTGCCTTAATATTGCCCAGCTTACCGGAAATATCCGCATAATCCTCGGAATTGGTGACAATAACCGGTGTTACCGTCTTATAACCAGCCTTGTTGATGGCTGCGATATCAAATTCCATCAGCAGGTCACCTGCCTGGACATGCTGTCCTTCTGTTACATGGGGCTTATAATGCTTGCCATCCAGCTGTACGGTATCAATGCCAATGTGGATGAGGATTTCCAGACCGTTGTCACATTCCAGACCAACCGCATGGCCCATCAGCGTGGATACGGTGCCTGCACAGGGAGCAAATGCCTTGCCTTCTGTGGGGTCAATGGCGTAGCCCTTGCCCAGAACCTCTGCCGCGAAGGTTTCATCACCGGTTTCTGCCAGTGTGACTGCCTTGCCGGTCATCGGAGCCAGAACCACCGGGTCGCCATCCTTTGCTGTTACAGTTACCTTTGCAACCGGAGCAGTTTCCGGTGCCGGTGCGCCATTTGCGGTTTCCTGCTTCTCATTTTTATAGCCAAACATCCAGGTCAGTGCAAAGGATACACCTGCTGCAATCAGGAACATCAGGATATACTTGACCGGTGCGTTGAGGCACAGCAGAATACCGAAGATGCCGGTGACACCGGTGCCGGTCGCACCCAGTCCGGTGATGGAGGCAAACATCGCGCCGCAGCCGCCACCGATGCAGGCACAGATAAACGGGCGGAAGAAACGCATGTTGACGCCGAAAATTGCCGGTTCCGTGATGCCCATGAAAGCAGACAGCGAGGACGGCAGCGCCATGGACTTAAGCTTACGGTCACGGGTCTTGAGTGCAACTGCCAGTGCTGCAGCACCCTGCGCAATGTTTGCGGCAGATGCCAGCGGCAGCCAGTAGGTGCAGCCAAATTCCTGAATCTGTCCAAGGTCGATGATGGTGTACATGTGATGGATGCCGGTAACAACCGTCGGTGCATACAGTGCGCCCATTACCAGGGAGCCGATGCCGAACGGGATGGAAATCAGGGTCTGGATGCCGTTAATGATACTGCTCTCAACAAGGTTGAAGACCGGGCCAATGACCGTCAGGGCCAGGAATCCGGTAACGAATACCGATACAAGGGGGGTAATGAACAGGTCAAACATTGCCGGAACATGCTTGTGCAGGAACTTTTCAATCTGGCACATCACGAATACTGCAATAATAACCGAAATAACATGTCCCTGATAACCAACCATCGGAACCTGCCACAGGCCAAAGACATCGAGGTAGTTTTCAACGCCGCCTGTCATGGTCCATGCGTTCTGCAGGTTCGGATGTATCATAATCATACCGATGACACCGCCAAGGAACGGGTTTCCTCCAAACACCTTGCCGCCGGAAAAACCAATCAGAACCGGAAGGAATACATACGCTGTATTGGAGAACAGGTTTGCCAGCACAAACAGTGTGTTCTCATTGGACATGCCGATATAGCCATTGTTGATGAGGAAGTTCAGTGACTCCATAATGCCCATCAGGAAACCGGATGCCACGATAGCCGGGATAATCGGAACAAAAATATCGCCGAGCGTCTTGATAAAACGCTGGAACGGATTGCCCTTCTGTGCTGCGGCTGCCTTGACATCCTCCTTGGATGCGGCAGCGGCACCGGACAGGGCAATAAATTCATCATATACCTTGTTTACAACGCCGGTACCGAAAATAATCTGCAGCTGACCGGATGCTTCAAATACACCCTTGGCACCTTCTACTTCTTCCAGTGCCTGCTTGTTGCACTTGTTGTTGTCCGCGATTACCAGACGTAACCGTGTCGCACAGTGTGCAGCAGACACAATATTGTCCTTACCGCCGATCTGTTCCAGAACGCCGGCTGCTGACTTTCTGTAATCCATGTGAAACTCCTCCGTACCATTTTTCATATTTTGTGAAACCGGTTTCTCTTATGTTTCACATTATATCAGATTTTTGAGGAAAATAAAGAGAAATGCTTACCAAAATTTTTCTATTTTTTACAGCATATCGCCTAAAACACAGGAATCAGATCACACGTTTGCAAAAAAACGTATGAAATCAGTTTCACTTATCGTTCATGTGTGTCCCAACAGATTCCTGTGAAATAATTTCATATCCAAGCTCCACCCGCTTTTTCATATCCATCCCGCTGTCCAGAATCTGCAGCAGCATCTGCGCTGCCTCCGCGCCGGCAGTTTCGAGAAACAGGTGTACGGTGGTCAGCCGCGGGGAAACAATTTCCGTCATACGGGAATGCCCCATGCCCACAATGCTCACATCCTCCGGGATCCGTTTGCCGATGCCCTTAATATACTGCATGGCACCGATGGCCAGCGTATCCGTCGCACAGAAAACAGCATCGGTTTCCGGTGCGCGTTCAAACAGCTGCTGTGCCGCCGCATTGCCATCCTCCAGATTAAATCCGGTGATAATCATACGATCCTCCGGAATTTCCAGCCGCGCTTCCCGCACTGCCGTCAAAAAACCGCTTCTGCGTCCTGCACCTACCGCTGCATCCTTCTGTGTCACGCCGATATATCCCAGGTTTTTCCTGCCGCTTTCCAGCAGAATACGGGCAATATCCCGTGCCGCCTCGCTCTCATTGTGATACACGCAGGACAGATAATCCAGCTTCTGGCTCAGGGCCACCACCGGAATCGGGTAATTCTGCAGCAATGCCCGGTGCTTCGGCGTCTGCATTGTAGCAAAGAAAATCACGCCTTCTACCTGTCCCTGCTGAAACAGCTCCAGATATTCCAGTTCCTTGTCCACATTGTTCTCCGTATTGGCAAGCAGCATGGAAAACCCATTCCGATTCAGTATGGAAGTAATACCTGCTACCATAGCGCTGATGCTTTCCGAATTGATTTTGGGCAGAATTACGCCGATTTGACGGCTTTTTCCTGTCCGCAGGACCTGCGCCTGCCGGGACGGCACATATCCGGTCTCATCTATGATCTTCTGAATACGCTTTTTTTTCTCCTCGCTGACATAACCATGGTTCAGATATCTGGAAACACATGCTTTGGAAACCCCTGCCAGATTTGCAATTTCTGAAATAGTCATAACGCCCTCCTCCTAATGATTCTTTATATGAAATTGGTTTCAGTCTCTGTTCACAGTATAACACAAACTGTAACAGCCTGCAATTGACAATTCCTCCTTAGTCTGAACAAAAAAACGGAACCGATACTGGATCAGTTCCGCTCTCCGGTTTCAATGCAATTTTTTCATTGGAAGCGGAAAGGCTTCCTCCACGGTTCGGACAGCCGGATGCGTCATCCGTTCATATGGTATACGCCTGTCCCCCAGCAGCGTGAGAATCTCCTCCTGATTCATCCGTTTCATCTCTGTGTGCAGCTTTCAAAATCAAAATCTTCATAATCAAAGGGCTCCAGTCCGGCATCCTCCAATGCCTCCTCCCGTTGCTCTTTGCTCATTTCCGCCATCTCCTTCGGGTCCAGACCGGTATCCAGTAAATCCTCCCGCAGCTGGACCTCCCGTGAAAGGCCTGCCGGAATTACATACAGCAGTTCCTCCCGCAACTCATCACAATCCATCTCCAGCGCGTCATCCCAGGTCAGTCCCGCATCCTCCAGTGCGTCCTGTATTTCCTCTTCATACAGCATATCCACATCCGCCGCGTCAAAGCCTGCCTGTCTGAGCGCACGTTTCATCTGTTCCAGTGCATCCAGTTCCTCTTCTGTCTCCTCTCCCGGTATATCCTCTAAAAGCGGCTCTTGCTCCATTTCCTCTTCGGGTAAATCCTTCGTCAGCAGCTCCACTTCCTCCGGGTCATAATTTTCCAGATCATATTCTTCCAGCAACTCTCCCCATTCGTCCTTTTCCTGATGTACCGGACGGTCAGACAACATCTGCATCCATGCGCCCCGGGCTGTCAGCTCCGCAATGGACAGGTTGCCATCCTCATCCACACCAAAAATATCCTCCAGAATTTTCTTCATGCTGCTTCTCCTCTATCTTCCGATGTTATCACGTAAAAATGTCTCTATCGTTCGGTTCATTTCCTGCGGATTGTCCACATTGGCATTGTGGGATGCATCTTTGACAACCACAAGGGGGAACCCGGTCTGCCTGTGCCACATATCACAGTATACCCGCACCTTTCCGGTTCGATCATACACTCCACGTGTAATGAGCACCGGACAATGCCATGCCAGGTCACGGTTGTCCTCCAAAAATGCGTCATAGGCCATCTGCATCAGATGACAGTATTCCCGTTTTCCATAGCAGGCCGTCATCGCCATCATATTATTATACCCGGCAGGCGTGCAGGATGCCTGCTTTGCAACCGCCTGCTTCATCAGCCGGATTGGATAACACATAGACATCCATTCCACCTGCCGCAGCCAGAACCGGTCTGCCGGGGAGTAATATTGCCTGCCATATGGTGTGGTGCCGATGCCGATAAATGCCTGTACCAGCTCCGGATGCCGCAGCATGAGCGCCTGAACATAATAGCCGCCCAGCGACTGGCCCACACCGATGATGCGCCGGACACCGGTTTTGTCCAGAATGCGTACAATCACCTGGCTGGTATCCTCAAAGGAAAACCCATCATAGGGTCTGGATTTGCCATGGCATGGCGCGTCCCATGTGAGCAGGTTATATTTCCCTTCAAAATAGGCAAACTGCGGGGCAAACATGGTATGGTCCGCAGTCAGGCCCGGAAAAAAGAACATGGTCTCCCGCTCCGGTTCCCATTGCTCTGACAGCCAGTAATATACCGTTCCACGGTCCGTTGTAATCGACTGTTCCCTCATCGCGTTTCCTCCCCTATGTCAGTATATCTATATTATATTTCAGATGTGCGTCTGCTGCAACAGAATTCTGACCAGCTGTCCCACCAGAGAAAATCATACAATCTTTTGTATTTGTCGAGGGAAACCGTATTTTGTACTGGACAAACTGACAGGAACTTAGTAAGATAGATGGAACGACAACACGAGAGGTAAAGCTATGGCAAATTTACTGCTGGCAGTGATCTATCTGTCATTCATCAGTCTCGGCCTGCCGGATTCCCTGCTGGGCTCCGCATGGCCGTCTATGTATCCGGAGCTGGGCGTGCCGGTTTCCTATGCGGGTCTGATCTCCATGATTATTTCAGCCGGAACCATTATTTCCAGTCTCGCAAGCGGCACCATCATTGCAAAGCTTGGTTCTGCAAAGGTGACCGCAATCAGTATCGGCATGACCGCTGCTGCGCTGTTCGGTTTTTCCGTCAGCGGCTCCTATTCTATGCTCCTGCTGTTCGCCATCCCCTATGGTCTGGGAGCAGGCTGTGTGGATGCATCCCTCAATCACTTTGTGGCATTGCATCTGTCTGCCCGGCATATGAACTGGCTGCACTGCATGTGGGGTGTCGGCGCTTCTGCCGGACCATACATCATGGGTCTGGCCCTGACCGGCGGGTTTACATGGAATACAGGCTATCGTATCATTTCCATCCTGCAGATCATCCTGACTGTGGTTGTGATCCTCTCCCTGCCGCTGTGGAAACGCAGTCCGGCACTGGCTGGCGGTCAGGAGGAAGATTCCTCCGGTGAAGTGCTCCCTTTATCCCGCATCTTCCATATTCCCGGCTCTGCAGAAATCATGATTACCTTTTTCTGCTACTGCGGTCTGGAGCAGACGGTCGGCCTGTGGGCCGGCAGCTTCCTGAAGCTCTGCCGTGACATGTCACCGGAACGGGCAGCAAAATGGGCCAGCCTGTACTATATCGGTATTACCGTAGGCCGCGGGCTGTGCGGCTTTATTGCAGACCGGTATTCTGATTCCCAGATGATTCGTGCCGGTTCATTTGGCACGCTGCTTGGTATCGTTTTGCTGGCACTTCCGCTGGGCTGGTTCTCCGATCTGGCCGGCCTGATGATTATCGGTCTCGGCTGTGCACCGATTTATCCCGGCATCATGCATGCCACGCCATTCCTGTTCGGCGCGGACAAGACAAAAACCCTGATCGGTGTCCAGCTGGCAAGTGCTTATGGCGGTTATCTGATCCTGCCGCCGCTGTTCGGTCTGATTGCCAATCATATCCATCCGGTACTGTTTCCGCTGTATATCGCCATTGTCCTGTGCATCATGCTGGTGATGTTTGAAAAAACCCGAAAAAAATGCAGACAATGATCCTGACCACTATCCCGGCTCCGCAACATGAGCCGGGATGTTTCATTTTCTCCCTTTGCGTACACATGGAATTGACAACAGAATGGGGATTTTATACAATATAAGAAGAAAAACGACAAAATATCAGGAAAGGGGCATGAATCGGCAATATGATACTGATCCTTCTGGTAGTTCTGGTTGCAGTTGCGGCAGTGGTGATCCGTCAATCCAGACAGAACAGAAAAAAATCCCTGACAGGCTCGACAGGAACATCACTTTTTCCTCCACAGCCCCCAACAAAGACATCTGTGGTCAGGCTATATATGTATCCCAACAACAGTACCTGCTGGACCTGTCCAAACTGTGAAGCAGAGAATGCTCCTGCAAAGACACGCTGCAGGGTTTGCAGGCAATCCCGATAAAGCAAGAGAGGTGAATCCATATGTATTGTAATCAATGCGGCTGTCAGCTGCCCGCAGATGCAGCATACTGTAAAAACTGCCACGCTCCGGCAGAAGCTGCGGCATACTGTGGCGGATTCTGGGGACTGGTCGGACAAAAGCAGGCGCCTGCCGCCACCCGGAAACCGGCAACCGATAAACGGATGGTTGGAACACTGGCTGCCTGCGCTGTGCTGCTGGTTTTATTTGCCACGCAGACGGTACGCGTACACCTGCTTTCCAGCAATCTCGCGCAAAGCAATGCAACCATTTCCAGCTACGCCGAGGCGGCATCTGCCACCCAAAAGCTGCGGGATGCTATTCCGGCAGATGCCTCTGAGGAAGTAACGCAGGCAGCAGCCGAGGATGCCGATTCTCCGGATGCCATGAAACAGAACCTCCGGATTGTCCAGGCGTATTTGGATTCCCTGAATGAAGATCCGGAAGCACCGGCAAGCTCTGATGGCAGCACCAGGGAATAACCTCCGGGCTGTTTCGTCAGATAACTGCTGTTGCACTTTGATACCAAGATGAAAGGGATAGAATAAAAATGGCAAGCAATTTCAGACTGACCTATGGTGTGGATCTGGTGTTCTGTATTGACTCAACCATGAGTATGGACCCGATTCTGGACACCGTAAAAAATAATGCACTGAACTTTTATCAGGATTTCCAGCGCGTCATGGAAGCAAAACGAAAGCGTGTGGAGCAGCTCCGTGTGCGTATCGTGGCATTCCGCGATTACTATTACGACGGGGAGCATGCCATGCTGGTGACAGACTTTTTTGACCTGCCATCCCAGTCGGAGGACTTTGAAGCCTGTGTCAAATGCATTGAAGCCAATGGCGGCGGTGATGACCCGGAGGATGGTCTGGAGGCTCTCGCCTATGCTATGAAATCCGACTGGAGCACGACGGCTCAGAAACGCCGGCATGTCATTGTGGTCTGGTCGGACGAAGGAACCCATGACCTGGGCTTTGGAAACTCTGTACCGAATTATCCCAAGGGCATGGCACGTGATTTTAATGAACTGACCCGCTGGTGGGGCAGCAAGGGCAATCCGGGTGTGATGGATGAATCCGCCAAGCGGCTGATCCTGTTCACCCCCAGTAAGGACAGCTGGACCAAAATCCGTGACAACTGGAACAATGTAATTCAGTACGAATCCAATGCAGGCGACGGCCTGCGGGATTATGATTATGAGCAGATTCTGAATGCCATTTCCAACACAATCTGACAGGATGGAGCGCTATGAATTTTAAAGAGCAATTTGACCAGCTTTTCCTGATTACCGAGGAAATGATTTCCGGGCATGGGGAAGACAGTTTTTTCTGTGCTCAGAACAATCATTCTGCCATTGTGAGCGTGTTTGACGGCTGCGGTGGCCTGGGCTCCATGACCTATCCGGGCTTTCAGGGGCATTCGGGCGCCTACATTGCGTCACGCGTGGTCAGCGGTGCTGTCCATGACTGGTATCATGACACACAAAAGGTACAGTGGCGTAATGCAGACCAGCTGCTGAACAGCCTCCATGCCTGTATCATGGAGGGCTATGCAGTCTGTACCCCGTATGCCGAGAACAATGCACGAATCCGCGGTTCCATGGTGCGGGATTTCCCTACAACCGCGGCCATTGCACTGGCACAGAAGCACGGCAACACTGTTACCCTGCATGTTATCTGGGCAGGGGATTCCCGCGTGTACCTGATGGATGCGGACGGTCTGGCACAGCTGACAGAGGATGATGTGGCAGGACAAAATGCCCTGTCCAACCTTTCCAGTGACGGCGCACTGACCAATGTACTGTCCTCTGACGGTAAATTTGACCTGCACTATAAACGTCTGGAAATTTCCAGACCCACA
Source organism: Clostridiales bacterium (assembly GCA_004555915.1). Lineage (GTDB taxonomy): Bacteria > Bacillota > Clostridia > Oscillospirales > Butyricicoccaceae > Butyricicoccus_A. The sequence goes on from SFJM01000027.1 coordinate 20,809, forward strand.
ACCATTTTTGCCGCAACAGACGGCTGCTTCGGCTATATCCCCACACCCATGGAGTTTGAAGCCATGCTGCTGCGCACGCTGCTGGAGGCATCCAATCCAATTGACCATCAGAACCGGCTGAAAGAGGAAATCCATGCAGTGACCGGCGATGACTTTGCTCTGGGCCATATGGGTCTGTTCTATGGCAGCTTTGCACGAATGCAGCAGTCGCTGCTTCCAAGATTGGAAGCACTCGACCGGCTGTTCCTCCAGCCGCTGCAGCGTGACCGCAGTGACCACACGATACAGCAGCTGTGGAATCAGTACCGTCAGAATTACGAACGTTTTTTATAATCCCGGAGGCATGGTGACATGGACGAAATCATAAACGACTATCATCTTGTGCAGCCGTTTCAGAATCAGGACTCCGGTTTTTCCCGCTGGACCTATGGCACGAAAAACGGCTGTACCTTCTTTCTCAAGGAATTTCTCGACCCGATTTACCCGGTTGATCCCGGGCTGGAGCCTGCCATGCGCAACAGCCGGATTGCAGACTGCAAGGCATATGAAGAGAAAAAAATCCATCTCTACCAGACCATCAATCTGTTATCTGACGGAAATCTGGTCCGTATTGTGGAGTTTTTCCGGCATCATTCCCATTATTATATCTCGACACCGATGATTTCCGCAGAATCTCTGACCTTTGACCAGATTGCGGCGCTTCCCTTTGAAGATATCATTCTATTGTGCAAGACTGCCGCACACAGCCTGATGCAGCTGCATGAAGCCAAAATTGTACATTCTGATATTAAGGATAAAAACCTGCTGGTGAAGCAGACACAGACCGGAAAGCTGGTTGCCAAAATCATTGACTTTGACTGCAGCTTTTTTGAGCATCAGCCCCCTGTTTCCGAAGACGAACTGGGCGGTGACCAGATTTATCTCGCCCCGGAAGCATGCCTGTTCATCTGTGGTGAACCAGTCTCCCTGACCTGCAAGATGGATGTATTTTCCCTCGGTCTGCTGTTCCACCAGTACATGACCGGCACACTGCCCGGCTTCGATACCGCAGAATATTTTTATGCCCATGAAGCCGTACTGGACGGAAATCCCCTGACGGTTTCCTCCGACCTGCCGGATTCCATCCGGTTGATGCTGCAGCAAATGCTGGACGCTGACCCGGAGCAGCGGTGTACCATGCGGCAGGTATTTCAGATTCTGGATGCTTTTGGCAATATCTGCCGGGAACCTGCGGCATCGCCTGCCCATCCCCGGGATTTCTTTCACGTTGCCGGCGACCTGTGACCTGTAATGATATCATTTGCGTCAAAAAAACTCCCCGCCATAGGCAGGGAGTTTTCCTTTTATTCCGTTTTCAGCTCAAATGGCTGTTTCAGCATGGCATTGGCCACAATGACGGAGGGTCCATGGGAAAACAGCGAGGTATGGTTTTCCTCTGCCTGAATGGTCAGCCGGCTGACACCGCTGATATCCAGTGAAATCTGTTCCGCTCCGTCTGCCGCGGTTTTCTCGCCGGAATCATAAATAATCACATCATCTGCCAGTACCAGAAACCGCGCGGAATGCTCAGCATCCGACTGCACAAAATAGGTGGCGGTAAAGGTTTGGTATGCCCCATTCAGCTTAAAGGTATTATATCCCGGTCTGGATGTCAGCCCCAGCATGGCATTTGCCGCTGTCAGAGTGAAATAGCCAGTATACTGGTTTCCCTCGCCGTCGGAAATACCTGCATCGGAATAAGCAGAATCCTGTCCCAGATTGCCGTCAACAAACTGCATTTCCTGCAGCGGTACCGGGGCAATCTGTTCACACAGCTTCTGATATTCCAGCAGTGTCTTGTCCCGTAATAAAACCTCCAGCCCCTGTTCAATGACCGCCTGGGCGGCTGTATTGTCCTGTTCCTCATAGGCTGTCTTTGCCTGGGCAATGATATCCTCCCGATAAGCTGCCTGATATTGTTTCTGAACCTCCAGCAGCTTTTCATCCCGTTTCAGGACATTTAATCCCTGCTGAATGGTCTTTACTGCATCTGCCAGCGCACCCTTCTGCTGCGCAGCCTCCGCAGCCTGTATGATGCTGTCACGATAGGCGGTTTCACACTGCTCCTGCAAATCCGTCAGCTCCTGACTGCCCTTGACAACATCGGACTGGTCATGCAGGAGTTCCAATGCACCGGTATAATCCTCCTCCTGCATACAGGCGGAAACCTGTGCCATCACCTGCGCCGCCGGGCTGCCGGTTTTCTGGTAAAACATCCAGCCACCGAATCCGCCTCCCGCTGCCAGCAGCAGGACAAGCAGCACTGCCACAATATATTTCCGTTTTTTTCTCGTTGGGACTGTTATCTCTGATTCATTCCGGTTGCCGTTCTCCGCCCGCTTTGTTTGTTCCCTAAGTGCCGGTACACCGGCAATCTTCATAGTACGTCCCGGAAGCTGTACGGTTTGTTTTTCCGTCATCCGTTCGGTATGCTTATCCCATTTGCGAATCGGACGCGGATGGTCTGCCGCAGCATCCGATTCCGCAAATTCCTCCGGATGCTCCAGACGATATACACAGCGATTTAAATCCTCCAGCATTTCCTGTGCTGTCTGATACCGGTCTTCCGGCTGCAATGCCTCTGCCTTACAGATCACCTGCTGCAGGCCGCTTTGCAGCACCATACCATCGGTCAGCTTTTCCAGCGTCCGTCCCAATGCGAACAAATCCACATTGGCATGATACCCGCGTTCCAGAAACATCTCCGGCGCCATATACGATGGTGTGCCAACGGTGGAATACTGTGTGCGCCGGTTCATGGTCGCAATACCCAGGTCTCCCAGCTTATAGGTTCCATCCGCTGCCACAAAAATATTTTCCGGTTTGATATCCCGATGAATAAATTCCACCTCATGGTTTTCCTTCTGTACCAGCAGATTGGCTTCCTGCAGACCGGTACATACATCCACTCCCACCTGCAGGATATCCTGTTCGGTAACCGGCACATCCTGTGCACGGCGTTCCTCTATATATTTTGTCAGTACCGTGAGCTTTTCCATTCGGATCAGGATGTCATATCCCACCAGCTCGCCATTTTCACGGATCGGGTAATCCTCATAGCCATAAATCGAAACGAAATTATCCAGCTGCTTAAATTCCATCATGCGATGGATTTCATCCAGCATGCTGCGCAGGCCATTGAGCAAATATTTCTGTTTGTCCTCTCCCCGCTGTTCGGCTTCCTCGGTATATTCGATTGTCACAACCTTCAATGCGTCTGCCGTGCCATCCTCGTGCAGGCCATACAGCTCATAGACCTGTCCAAAGCCGCCACGGTCGATATATTCGCCAATCCGGCCCTTTCCCCATAAGTGATAGGAGGCAAGACGCTGTTGTTCTGTATGTTTTAATGACATTTTCTCACCATTTTCCCTGTATCTCCCGTGCCCGCCTGCAGAATTCCATTATGTTTGCAGACACTGGTTACTCCCGGTTCAGGTAACCGGTTACATTGTTTGCATTCACCGTCTGATAGGGAACCCAGACAATGGAATCACTGTAGCTTTCTCCGGACTCATCCGCATCATAGCTTGTATATACATTTGCCGCATCGCCATCTATCAGGTTAATGGCAGCCTGAACAGCGCCCTTGCCGATTCCTTCAAAATTCTTGAAAACCGTCATGGTGAGCTTTCCATCCCGAACCGCCTCTGCACCTTCTCTGGTACAGTCAATGCCGAGAATTGGAAAGGTTGACGGGTCTATATTGGCTTCCTCGCAGGCATCAATCGCCCCCAGCGCCATTTCATCATCATTGGCAATGATGCAGTCAAATTTGGTACCTGCGGCCAGCAACGGCTGAACCACTTCCCGTGCGGTCCGACGGCCGTAATCTGCCACTACCGTCTCAGATGCTTCCGTAGCCTTGATGCCATTGTCCTCCAGCGCCTTCAGCACACCGGCGGAACGCCCGGTGGTGGAAGTCTGTCCCAGTTCTCCCTGCAGCAGGACATACCTGATTTCCGACATTCCCTTTGTATGACAGAAGCTTGCCAGATATTCTCCCTGCAGGTAACCGGCCGTATCCTCATCGGAACCGCAGAATGCCACCTGTTCCGCGTCCAGTATATGCATATCTGACGGGGCATGGTTGACAAAGACAAGCGGAATACTGCCTGCCGTATCAACAGCAGACTGTGCGGCATCGGCATCTGCAGGATCAAGCAAAATTGCGTCCGCCCCCTGTTCAACCGCTTCCTCAATGAGTTCCAGCTGCGCGTTTACGTCATTTTGTGCATCATAGGAAACCATAGTATAACCGGCTTGCTCTGCTGTGGCAATCGCGCATTCCTCCATGGCTGTGGTGGAATCATTTCGTTCGGACAGAATAATGGCAATCTGTTCAGAGTCGTCATCGGTTCCCGCTGCTGTATCCAGATCATCCGGCTGGCTGGCAATGGTATTCTGTGATGAATTATCATCCGATACAGACGGACCAGAATCTCCCTTTAGCAACAGTGCAGCAGAAATGACAATCGCAACAACTACAACACCGCCGATCAGTACAAACTTAAACGCAGAACCGGATTTTTTCTGTTTCCCGGGAATGGCATCACCAGCCATTGCATTTTGCCGGAATGTTGGCTGTTCTGTGTGTTCCTTTCCTTCATCCTGCTGCGGCATATCTTCCCGCAGCGCATTCTGCCGGATATTCTGTGATTCCTGCTGTTCTCTCAGTGCGTTCTGACTGAATGTCGGCTGATTTGCAGTGGTTTCAGCGGTGTTCTCTGTTGTGTCGGATTGTTTCTGTTTGTTTTTCCATTGCAGCTTATGCTGCTCTGCCTTCTGCTGCCATGCTTCATACTCCGTTCCGGAAGCAAACTGCGGAACCGTTGTCTGAAAGCCGCATTGTGGGCAGTTTGCCGCTCCTTCCGGCAGGTCAGCATGACAAACAATACATTTCCTCATAAATATTCCTCGTTATATTTATTATATTAAATCCGGTGCAATAAACAGGCGCATAGCAGGTTTCTTTTCCTTTTTCTCTTCCGGCTCTTCTCTGGCAGCAGCAGGCTTTTCCTTCTGTACCGGTTGGACATGCTTCTGTTTAAGCATTTCCAGCTCCTTCCGAACCGCTGCAAGCTCTTCCTGTTCATGGTCAAACCGTTCTTTTTGCTGCTCCAGCGCGGTCTGTACCTCCTGTAGCAGCTGCTTTACCGCAGACAATTCTTCCTTTAGCTGATAAACCAGCTTTTCCTGTTCCCATTGTCTGCGATATGGAATAACAACAGCACGATTCCATCTATGAAAGTGCTCTGTGGAAAAAAAGTGCAGTTCCGCAGTCGGGAATCCACATTCCGGGCAATATTCTCCCTGTTTGATCCATTCTTTTTTACAGACAATACATGTTTTCATGTGTATTTCCCTTTCTGCAGCATACGGATTCTTTTCGCTTATGATCCACACATATCTTATCACATTTTATCTGTTCGTACAATATAAACCCGGCAACCGAGCCATATCAGCAGTTTGAGAGCATAAATAAGATTTCACCCAATGACAATGAAATGGTTTCGTACCAAAGCCTCCATCCTCTGAGGGAGCCTTTGGTGCAAGTCCTTTTATTTACCAGTTGCGGGCAAAACAAAAAGCACTCAGATTGCTCCAAGTGCTTTTCTTCTGGTGGAAGTTACAGGGCTCGAACCTGTGACCCTGCTGCCGGTTGGTAGATATCGAAACCAGCTGCAAACA
>SFJM01000001.1 GCA_004555915.1 Clostridiales bacterium
GGTCTCACTCCTTTTGAAATCAGGAGCAAGACCGCGTAATGTCTCGTTATTCTACGATAGGTGTTTTCTTTTTTTGTCTGTTCAACAGGGTACAGTCCAGAGGGAGCCTCGGGTTTTAATCTCTTCTGCTGAACAGACGCAGCAGATACAGGAACAGGTTGATAAAATCAAGATACAGCTGCAGGGCGGAAATAATGGAAGCCTTCTGCAGCAGCTCCGGATTGCCCTGAAAATACGCGTAGTTCTGACGGATTTTCTGGGTATCATATGCGGTGAATGCAACGAAGATGACGACACCGATCAGGCAGATGCCGGTATCCAGTCCCGGAATAAACAGGGACAGCAGCGCCAGAACAATCAGTGCTACCAGTCCGAACAGCAGTACCGGACGGATGCGGGAAAGGTCTGCCTTGGTCATATAACCATACAGTGCCATGACACCGAAGTAAACCGAGGTCATGCCAAAGACAAAGACCAGCGAGGATACGTCATACAATACAAAAATAGAACTGAAGGTTATAGCATTCAGCAGGGCATACAGGAAAAACAGTCCCCGTGCGGCGGTAATGCTGAGCTTATGGATCCGTGCGGACAGGTAAAGCACAACTGCAATTTCTGCCACACCAAGCGCAATCGGCAAAATACCGTTGAAGCCCAGCACCACATAATAAAAAGCGCCGGTCAGGTACAATGCCATGGAAGCGGCAAAGGTAACAAACAGTCCCAGGAACATCCAGCCGAAGGTTTTTGCCGTATAGGAGGCAAGAGATTCCCGGCTGACACCAAAGGATTCGTAATCATACCCCTGATTCATAAAATAGCCTCTCTTTCTCGGGGAATACCATCATGGAACCATGTGGGAAGGATTCCGCAGCATGATTTGGAGCCCATACAGACATTCCCATATTTTTATGTATTATACCGCATTTGATGCAAATTGTACAGAAAGTTCGTGAAACAATTCTGTATACAAATTGTGAACAAAGCATTACAATAAAAGACAGATAAAACAGGAACAGGGGAATATCATGAGATTTTTTGGTCTGTTCCGGCATCAGGAAGTGAGAAGAAAAAGATGAAACGAACGGAGATGAATACACCGCGCATGGTCAGCCGGTATGGCTCCCTTCGCACCCAGCTTGTGGTGGAGGGCCTGCTGGTTGGTATTTTTGCCGGTTTGGTATCGGTATTATACCGTTTCGCACTGGAAATAGCAGACAACATCCGGAATGCGGCCCTGACCTTCAGTGCGGGCAATCCGCTGCGGATGACAGGCTGGTTTGTTGTCCTGATTGGACTGGCGCTGCTGGTGACCTGGCTGCTCAAATGGGAACCGATGATTTCCGGCTCCGGCATCCCGCAGATGGAAGCGGAAATTGCCGGATATATCCGCCCCAGCTGGTATCGTGTCATTTTGGGAAAAATTATCGGCGGATTTCTGTGCATTGTGGGCGGTCTATCCCTGGGAAGGGAAGGCCCTTCCATCCAGCTGGGCGGCATGGCAGGCAAGGGCATTGCCAAAAAGCTGAAACGGTTCCGGCTGGAGGAGCATTTTCTGATTACCTGCGGCGCATCCGCAGGCCTGTCTGCCGCATTTAACGCACCGCTGGCAGGTGTCATGTTCGCGCTGGAGGAGGTACACAAAAACTTTTCCGCCATGGTTCTGCTGTCCTGCATGGCGGCATCTCTGGTGGCAAATTACATTTCCAGCGGTATTTTTGGCATGCAGCCGGTGTTTTCCTTTACGGTGGACAGCATGATTCCGCTGCGGGGCTATGTTTATATTGTCATCCTCGGCATCCTGTGCGGCGTGCTGGGCGCGTTTTATAATAAGGTATTGCTGCTGTCACAGACGGCCTATAAAAAAATCAGCTTCCTGCCCCAGGCGGTACGCATCATGATCCCGTTCCTGTGTGCCGGCATACTGGGCTTTACCATGCCGGAGGTACTGGGCGGCGGACATGGCATGATTGCGGCGCTGTACCATGGAGAGCCGGCACTCACCGTGATTCTGGTACTGCTGGCAGGAAAGTTTCTCTATTCCATGGTCAGCTTCGGTTCCGGTGCACCGGGCGGTATCTTTTTTCCGCTGCTGGTGCTGGGAGCCTATATCGGCGGCGCATATGGTACGGTTGTAGTGGACTGGTGCGGCTTTGACCACAGCTTTGTCGCCAATCTGGTGATTATTGCCATGGCAGCACTGTTTTCCGCCATTGTCCGTGCACCGGTTACCGGCATTGTACTGATTTCCGAAATGACCGGCAGCTTTTCTCATCTGATGTCACTGGCAACCGCGTCACTGGCAGCCTATATTGTGGCGGAGCTGCTGCGCAGCAAGCCGGTATATGAAAGCCTGACCGAGCGGCTGTTGGCCGGACGGGGCGTGCACATTGCAAAGGGTGCCGCAGGCAAGAAGTCCATTATTACCTCCATGATTGAGGAGGGCAGTGAGGCGGATGGCTGCACCATCCAGGAGCTGGGGCTGCCGGCAGATACGCTGGTGGTTTCGGTGACCCGTGGTGCGCAGGAGCTGATCCCGCGGGGACAGCTTAAGCTCAAGGCAGGTGACCTGCTGGCAACCATGGTCAGCGAACGGGATCTTGCCGCCATGGAATCTGTGCTCAAGCACAAGGTTTCCTTTGAGGAGGAATGACATGCTGGTGACACATAGCTTTGGGCCATGGTTTGACCCGCAGTCCCGGGTGCTGATTCTTGGCACCATGCCGTCACCCAAATCACGGGAGGCAGGATTTTATTATGCCCATCCCCAGAACCGGTTCTGGAAGGTGCTGCCCATGCTGTTTGGCGAGCCAACCCTGGTGGGGGATATCCCGGCACAACAGGCATTCCTGACCCGGCATCATATTGCCCTGTGGGATGTGCTGGACAGCTGTGACATTGAAGGCGCTTCGGATGCCTCCATTCGCAATCCGGTGCCCAATGACATGAACCGGATTTTACACGCGGCACCCGTACAGGCGATTTTCTGTACCGGCCAAAAGGCGGGTGCGCTATATAAAAAATACTGCCTGCCCCATTGCGGCGTACCGGCGCAGGTGCTTCCCTCCACCTCGCCGGCCAATTGTGCTGTAAAGCTGGAAGGATTGCTGGAACGGTATGCCGTGATCCGGCAGGTACTTGAGGACGTAAAGGAGATTTTATGATTCATACCATTCTTTGGGCGGCATATCTGATTGGTTATATGATCGTTGTCACACCAATTCTGTTATACTGCCGCCATCAGATCAAAAAGGGAAACCGTGACAAAATCACACCGCTGCTGCATCGCACAGCAGTCCGCTGGGCAAACCGTTTGCTGTGGGCAGCCGGCGCGAAGATCGAAGTCATCGGCGAGGAAAACATTCCGGAGGAAACAGCGGTTTATGTGGCAAACCATCAGAGCTATTTCGACATTCCGGTTGTGCTGACCCGTACCGGAAAGCCCCGGGCACTGATGGCAAAGGATTCCCTTGCAAAAATTCCTGGACTGCGGGGCTGGATGGATTTACTGCAGTGTGTCTACGTCAACCGGTCGGATGAAAAGGCAGCCATGCGGGCATTGATGGACAGCACCAAACTGGTCAAGAGCGGAGAATCCATGACCATTTTCCCGGAGGGCACCCGCAGTAAGGGAGGACCGGTGGCAGAATTCAAGGGCGGCGCTTTCCGTGCTGCCACCAGCGCAAAGGTACCGGTGGTGCCGGTAACCATCGACGGCACCTGGCATTTGTTTGAGGAGCGGGGACGCATTCGCGGCGGTACGGTGCGTGTGGTTATCCATCCGCCGATTCCCACCGCAGGCATGAGCCGTCAGCAGGTGCGGGAGCTGCCGGAGCAGGTGCGCCAGCAGATTATCTCGGGCATGCAGAAATAACAAAAAATGACCGTTTTGGCGTAAATGCTACGCAGACGGTCATTTTTTTGCTCATTTTTATCTTGTCGATGGCTTATTCCTCCGGCAGAAGCTGTTTTTCCAGCCAGCGGCTGATATCACCATAAACCTCTGTCTTGTTCACCTCATTGAGGATTTCGTGGCGGCCTCCCTTATAGAAGATCACATCCACATTTCGGCAGCCTGCAGCGCGGTAGGCTGCTGCTACCTTTTTCACGCCGGCACCGTAATTGCCCACCGGGTCAGCATCGCCGGACAGGAACAGAATGGGCAGGTTGTGCGGTGTTTTCCGGATGTTGCTCATGCGGTTGCATTTCTGCTCCAGAAACAGCAGGTCACGGAAGCCTGCGGCGGTAAAAATAAAATTACACTTGGCATCAGACTGGTAAAGTGACACAACGGAACGGTCACGGGAGAGCCAGTCGAAGGGTGTTTCACAGTTGTCAATGCGGGCATTGAATTTTCCAAACACCAAATGGTTGAGCACGCCGCTGCGGTACATGGGGCCATGGGAACGGATGACGGAATTGGCAAGCTGGATGCCCACGCCGGTCATGGCATAGGAACCCGGGGAGCCGCTTAAAATACAGCCATCAATCTTATCACCATAGCGTGTCAGATACAACCGGGCGATCATGGAGCCCATGGAATGGCCCAGCAGGAAGTAGGGCAGATCCGGCCACTGCTTTCTGACCCGGTCGGTTAGCGTGGCAACATCCTCCACCAGCACGCTCCAGCCGTTATGATGCCCGAAGAAGCCCAGAGAGCCGGAGGGCGGAACGGAGGAACCGTGTCCGAGATGGTCATTGCCGCAGACAATAAAGCCCAGGGAGCAAAGATACTTTGCAAAGGCGGTATAGCGCGTGAAATATTCGCACATGCCATGGGAAATCTGGACAATACCCCGCAGCTCCACACCCACAGGGCGCAGGATGTAATATGAAATTGAAGCACCGCTGGCGGCACTGGGATAAATGCTTTGTGTACAGCGGATATCCAAAACAGTGATCCCCCTTTCTCGACAGCAGAGCCTGATATCATTCTGAAAAAAGTATAATAGTATGATATCATAATCTCGACGGAATGAACGCAGGAAAGACAAAAGTTTACAAATGGTTTAAAATATTCAGGCGGAAGCAAATGGAAAACAGATTTCCTCTTGCACACGGCACGCAGGACAGGTATAATAAAAAAAGAATATGATACGCCAACCGTAGAACAGGGAAGGAGACGAATGGTATGGATAAAGAAAATATGGAAGAACTGGAAGGTGTCATGACACTGATTAACGAAAACGGCGAAGAGGTCGAGTACGAATTCGTCGATTCTATTACATATGAAAATGCAGAGTATGTTGTCCTGCTGCCGGTAGAGGACGGCGACTGTGAGGCAGTCATCCTTGCCGTGGAGGAAGCGGAGGATGACATGGAAAACTATGTTGCAGTCGATGACGAGGAAATCCTGTCTGCGGTCTATGAAATCTTCAAGGAGCATTACGCAGACCAGCTGGATTTTGAGGACTGAGTCCGGCCGTTTCGGATACACGAATGAAAAAAAGACCTTTCACCTGCGCGTGAGAGGTCTTTTGTGTTTCTATGGGGGGATGCTCCGGGTCAGTCAGCGAGGGGTTCCGGCCTGGTGTTTACCACGTTCCAGTCCACCGGCGTGATGCCGTGGTCGTACAGGAACTGGTTCGCCTGGGAAAAATGCCCGCAGCCGAAAAAGCCCCGGTGGGCAGACAGTGGGGACGGATGGGCACATTCCAGAATCAGGTGCTGCGGGCGGGTAATCAGCTCACGCTTTTTTCGTGCGTTGGCGCCCCAGAGCAGGAAGACCATGGGCTGTTCCCGTTCTCCCAGCAAGGAAATGATGCGGTCAGTGAGAATTTCCCAGCCCTTTCCCTTGTGGGAATTCGGCTGGCCTTCCCGTACCGTAAGAACCGTGTTCATCAGCAGGACGCCTTCCCGTGCCCAGGGAACAAGGTAACCGGATTGGGGCGGGAACATGCCGATGTCATCATGCAGCTCCTTGAAGATGTTCTGCAGGGATGGCGGCTGTGGAACGCCGGGACGCACCGAAAAACACATGCCATGTGCCTGTCCTTCGCCGTGGTACGGGTCCTGGCCGAGAATGACAATTTTGACATCGGAATAGGAGGTGTATTTCAGGGCATTGAAAATGTCCTGCATGGGTGGAAAAATATGCTGGGAACGATATTCCTGCTTCAGGAATTCCCGGAGCTGGAGGTAATACTCCTTCTCAAATTCCTCCGCGAGCAGCGCATCCCATTCATTTCCGATATTAACCATAGTAGGGTCCTTTCTGCCGGTAAAACATAGAATTAAAAGTGAGCAAGTTAAATGTTAAAAAAGCAATAATGATATGCCAAATGGGTGTATTTTGGAACATTTCGTCCGGCGTTGTAATACTATTTTTATTATACCATATTTTTAAGGATTTGCATAAAATCAGAAAATCTTTCAAAAAAACAGAAAAATATTGCTATTTATCGAAAAAATGAATTTAGATGAATGACTTTATTCCACAGACAAGTTAAAATATTGAAAGACCATATTGGGGAAAAAGACGAAGAAAAGGGGAACATACTTTATGGATATTCGTCAGTTCTGCATGGATTTCTTTGGGATTCAGGACAGGGGATTGCTGGATGAGCTGGAACAGATTTGCAAGGTGCGCAGGGTGTCCAAGGGGGACGTTCTGGTTCAGATTGGCGAAAAACAATCGGAAGCGGCCTTTTTGATTTCGGGTTTATTCCGTGGATATTATGTTGACAGTGAGGGCAAGGAGGTTACCGACTGCTTTGCATACCGGCGCGGTGATTTTGTCATGTGCTGCTATTCCATCAATGATGTGGCACATATCACGCTGGAGGCATTGGAGGAAAGCGAAATTTTCTGTATGCCCATTCACGACATTGATGTGCTGATCGAGCAATATCCGGAAATCAGCCGGCTTATGTGCTGCTATTTGACAAAAGCACTCCAGATTCACTGGAACTGTAAGGTGGCACTGACGCGGCTTTCCGCTACGGAACGGTATCAGTGGTTCCTGCAGACCTATCCGGAGCTGATTCATCTGGTGAAAAAGAAGCATGTGGCTTCGTTCCTGAACCTGACACCACAGACTCTGAGCCAGCAGCGGAGAAATGAACGACAGGGGGGCGGCGTAGGCCCGGCTTAACGTTGTGATAACATCCGCAGTCAGCACACAGGTTGTGCCTGCGGCTTATGTTATAAAAATAAGGTGTGGAAGCCGGGGGATGAGTTCGTATACCGGCCAAACCGGAGAAAGCAGTCTGACAAGGACTGCTTTTCTTTTTTTGAATTGCAATGGGATTGTAACCGGATTGTAGTTGTGTCATGCCGGGGGATATGGTATCCTGAGTGTACTATTATTGGTAGTACACTTGACGATTCAGAAAGGAGGAGCCATATGATACATCTGGATCTGCATGACCCGAGACCGATCTATGAGCAGGTCGTGGACCAACTGGAAATGCTGATTGCCAGAAATATCCTGCAGGCAGATGAGCAGCTGCCAAGTGTACGGCAACTGGCAATGGAGCTTTCGCTGAATCCCAATACCATCCAGAAGGCATACAGCGAGCTGCTCAGTCGGAAGGAAATTTATTCCGTCCGGGGAAAGGGAAATTTTGTTTCCGGGAACTGCAGTGGCATACAGCAGCGCAGGCTCGAACAGATACGGGAAGAAATTTCCTGCCTGCTGCAGCAGGCAAAGGAATTTGGCGCAAGCATCACACAGTGCAATGAGCTGCTGGAATCGCTGATGGAGGTGGAGAGGGTATGATTTGTGCACAGGCAGTAAGCAAGAGCTTTGAGGGGCACGTGGCACTGGATTCCGTGACAGCGGAAATCAAGACCGGTTCTATTTATGGCCTGATTGGTTCCAATGGCGCGGGAAAATCCACATTTTTACGCATTCTTGCCGGCATTTTAAAGCCGGACAGCGGAACAGTGACCATTGATGACCAGGTGGTATTTGAAAATACGGAAATCAAGCAGCACTGCTTTATGATTTCCGATGAACAGTATTTCTTTTCCGGCAGTACGCCGAAGCAGATGAAGGATTATTACAAAACCATGTATCCGAACTTCGATGAGGAGCGCTATCATACGCTGATGGAGCATTTCGGGCTGGATGAACGCAGGAAGCTGCGGACCTTTTCCAAGGGCATGAAAAAACAGGTTTCCGTGATCTGTGCGGCATCCTCCGGTGCGGATTACCTGTTTTGTGATGAGACCTTTGACGGGCTGGATCCGGTGGCACGGCAGGCGGTAAAATCCATTTTTGCCGGGGATGTGGCGGAGTTCAGCGCAACACCGGTCATTGCATCCCACAACCTGCGGGAGCTGGAGGATTTTTGTGACTGTATCGGCTTGCTGCACCGGGGCGGCATTCTGTTTTCACGGGATCTGGATGATATGAAAATGCATATCCAGAAGATTCAGATTCTGCCGGATCAGGTATCGGAGGAAAAGATGCTGGAGGGTATCGAAATCATTGGAAAGCAGTACAGCGGACGAATGGCAACGGTAACGGTCCGCTGCTCCCGCCAGGAGGCAGAGGCGCGCATGCGTGCCGGGGAACCGCTGTATTATGAAATCCTTCCTCTGTCGCTGGAGGAAATCTTTATTGCAGAAACGGAGGTGAATGGCTATGACGCGAAAAAACTCATCCTGTAAGACACGTACACTGGTGTGGAAGTGCTGCGGAAGAAACGCCGCATTGTTTACCCTGTCCCTGCTGCTGCAGCTGGTTGCGATGCCGGTGGGTATGATTCTGCGCATCCAGGAACAGCTGCAGTATGTGGATCTGAGTGATCCAGAGCAGCGGGACAGCGTATGGACGCTGATCCATGGGCTGCTGTATGAAGGGCAGCTGGGCATGTTTGTGCTGGCCGGACTGGCGGTACTGTGCGGCATTGCCATGTTCCGGTATCTGCATGTCAAACAGCAGACGGACTTTTTCCATGCCCTGCCGGTGACCAGAGGACAGCTGTTTGCCTCCCATGTGATAACCGGTGTGCTGGCAGTGGTACCGGCGTATCTTCTCAGTGTGGTACTGACCTGCGGCGTTTGTGTGGCATATGACTTTGCCGATGTGGTGCAGATAGATATACTGCTGCTTTCCATGGCAGTGCATCTGGCGGGCTTTCTGCTGGTATATGCGGTATCCATTCTGGCAGCAATCTGCTGCGGCAATACGCTGGTTTCCCTGCTGGTATGCGGCTGGTTCCAGTTCGGGCTGCTGGCAGGCTGTGAGGCAGTGGATGCGCTGGTATATGTGCTGTATCCGGCACGGGTATATGGCAATGCCGGTATGCCGGTCTGGTTATCCCCGTTTTTCGGGGCGATGTCAGCGATAAACCCTCTGACAGATGTGTGGCCGGATAAGCCGGTACGGTATTTTGAAGCATGCATGCCGCGTCTGCTGCTTTCCCTGTTTGCGGCAGCAGTGATTCTGGCGCTGGCATATTGGCTGAACCAGATTCGCAGGAGTGAGAATACCGGCCTGTCCCTTGCATTTCCAAAGCTGGAACAGCCGCTTAAGCTGTATATCGTCAGCACAATGGCAATCAGCTGCGGTATTATTATCCAGTCCACCACTACCAGCTGGACGGTCATGTTCTTCTCCATGGCAGTAGCTGCACTGATTACGGCGTGCGTGGTGGAAATTGTATATCATCAGGATTTTGGCAGCCTGTTTTATCGCTGGAAGAGCCTGCTGGTTTATTTTGTCATCTGTGCGGTGGTGCTGGGCTGTATGGCAAACGATATTACCGGCTGGAACAGCAAATTGCCGGAGCGGGATACCATTGTTTCCGCAAGTCTTTCCTCTGATCTGGAGGAATGGGACTGTATGCCGAATGAAGCCGTGACCGAGGATGATACCGTATATTTCGGCAGAGATACCATGTATTATCTGTTGAGCAGCCTGTATTACGACTTAAGCGGTGCAGAGGAAGAAAGCAAGAAGGATTACATTGATTACTGGGATGGCAGCAGGCTGGAATCCAAAGAGGTACTGGATGCCATGTATGCCTCTGCATCCATGGGTGCGGAAGCCATGAAGGGGGATCGCAGTACGCTGCAGACCGATTCGGAGCAATGGTCGTATACGGTGATCTTTACACTGAAAAACGGAAAAACCTTCCAGCGGCAGTATTACATGCCCGGAGATTCGGAGGAACTGGCGAAGTATGGGGCAGCGGTACGGTTTTCCGAGGAATATCAGGAAAAGTATACACCGGCAGCCTTTGCCCGGGCGAACCGGGATCAGGTATCCGAAATGCTGGTGATGAACTATGGGGATGTAGCACAGTACAGTGCGAATGAAATCAAAAATCCCCGGACGATTTCGGATATTCTGGATACCCTGTATGAGGAGTCTCAGGAGCTGACACAGGACTATTGTGCGGAACATATGCCGGTGCTGGCGCTCCGGGTGGTCGGACAGGAGGAGACATGGACACCGTCAGACCTGACCGATATGGATATGCGCGGCAGGGATATGGATGATATCATTGACATCCCGGTATATGCGTGTGAAACCGATACCCTGGAGCTGCTGAAGGAGAATCTTACGAATTTCCATACCGGCTTTGTGTCGGAGGACATCACCCAGATGGAAATTACGACCTACACGGAGGATTACGATGAAAAGACCGTGACACTCCGGGCGACGGAACCCACAGAAGCAAACACCATGCAGAAATGGCTGCCATATGTGATCCCACAGCAGTTTGACGCACTGATTGATCCGGTATATTACCGCAAGGGGGCAAATGGTGAAAACGCGACCGCATATGTTGCAGTACGGCTGAAGGACGGCGCAGAGGCGAACTGCTACTGTTATCGTGACGTGGATGGAAAGGACTGAGGCTATGGTTATCATCGGTGGGGCAGATGGCCCAACAGCCGTGTTCATTACATCAAGCTGGAGCATGGCGGATGTCATGATAGCCGGCATGTTTCTGACGGCGGCAGTTGGCGCGGTTATACTGGCGCGCTGGCTGTACCGGAGATATAAAAGGAGATAAAAGGTTTTATGGGAGACAGTACCTGTGACAGACACGGGTGCTGTTTCTTTTTGTGGAGAGTGGAAAAACAACCCGTGAAAATTTGGGAATTTACCGACAAAAGCAAAGAAATTGGCACAATTGTTCTGGTCAGCCCTTTACAAATAGTTATAAAATCGGTATACTATAAATACTGGGTGTATCATGCCCACTGGATGGTTTCGCATCTGTATTCGGTAAATGGAGCAATATACATGGCAAGTGACTTTTCCCGTACTTTGGCGCTGCTGCGCCGCGAAAAGAGAATAAGCCAGAGAACGGCTGCAGGGGATCTGCAGGTATCTCAGGCACTGCTTAGCCACTATGAGAATGGTTTGCGTGAACCAGGTCTCAGCTTTGTTGTACGCGCAGCGGATTATTATGGCGTTTCCTGTGATTATCTGCTGGGCCGGAGCCTGTCCCGTGAGGGCAGCACTGTGGTTCCGTCCGCTGCCGGGGCAGAGGGAACAGAAGCAGATCCGGAAACGGCTCTGCAGAAAAAACTGATTACCGATTCGGCCTCGGTACTGCTGGATGCTGCGGCGAAATCCGGATCCCGCCAGCTGGTACAGGAGCTGGCAGCGTATCTGTCTGCCGCAGAGTACAAGCTGTTCCGCTATCTGTATGCAGCGGATTCCTCCAATCCGGAGGAGGCATTCCGTACCCGTGCGGAACGGTTTGACGCGCTGTGTGACGCACGCATGAAGCTGACCGAGCTTCGGGTTCAGTGCGCGGCAAATGGCGGCGGTGCTCTTGGTCTGAAGCCGGAGGAGGCAAAGCTGCCGAGACTGTCCCTGGCCGCCCTGCCGGAGGACTATCCCGGACGGGCAGAATCCCTGTTACAGGTACTGCAGGATGTTTCCGATTCCATCGAGGAATTTGATCCCACGACGAAAAAGAAAAAGTAAGTCGAAAACCGGAAAAAATTCCAAAAAAACTTTGAAGAAAAGTGTTGACAGATGGGTCAAGCCATGGTATTATATAACACGTCGCTGAGAGATGCAGCGGACGAAAAGAGGCGCGGCACGCTGGTGTAGCTCAGTTGGTAGAGCAGCTGATTTGTAATCAGCAGGTCGGGGGTTCAAGTCCGTCCACCAGCTCCAATCTCTTTTTCAATTGCATATGGGAGGTTTCCCGAGTGGCCAAAGGGGGCAGACTGTAAATCTGTTGTCAACGACTTCGGTGGTTCGAATCCACCACCTCCCACCAGAGTAAGAGCACCATGAGGTGCTCTTTTCATTTTCTGCGGAGGTGGATTCGAAAGCCGGCACCTGGCGGCATGCTGGATGCATGCCGCAACCGGCGTGGCTTTTCCGCAGAAAAGCGAATCCACCACCTCCCACCAGAGTAAGAGCATCGCAAGATGCTCTTTTTTGTTTTATCCGGAGCGTACCGGTGTGTGTGTGCCGCGATTGCCTGTCAAAACAGGATGCAGGAATGTCCCGGCGTTGCATTTTATGCAAAAATTATACCGGACTACAGTTTTTTTGTCGGCATATTTGTTACAATGGAAAAAAAGTCATGGAAACCTTGAAACATTGTCCGAGGGAAACGAAGGTTTATTATGGAACACTACAATCCTTTATTGAAACATAATGACAGCCCAAAGAAATTTTTTGCAATCGGTGAGATCATGCTGCGTCTGACACCGCCGAATTATGAAAAAATCCGTATGGCGACCAATTTTGAGGCAAGCTATGGCGGCAGCGAGGCCAATATTGCGCTGTCTCTGGCAAATCTTGGCGTGGACAGCACATTTTTCAGCGTTGTGCCCAATAACAGCCTGGGAAAAAGTGCCATTCGCATGCTGCGCAGTCATTGCTTTTACAGACGGATACTGAGATACAGGACATTGCCGCCAAGGCTGGCTTTGACAGCGTCAAAAGCTTTTCCAATGCATTTTTGCGGCAGATCGGCGTTTTGCCTCAGGCTTACCGCAGTATATTGGGAGAGCAGTGTATGTCAGGATCATAATAAAACAGCAGATAAAATCCTTTGGCCTGAATGGGCTGAAGGATTTTTTTATGTCTGGCAACCACTTGCGAAAAGCCGGAAGACCAGTATAATAGTATTGAACGAAAAAAGAAATAACAGGAGGATGAAGTATGTCGAAAACAAAGACGATAGCGGATGATTTTACACAGGGCGGCATAGCCGGTAAACTCATCCGCTTTATGATCCCTGTGCTGGGCGCATTGATCCTGCAGGCAATGTATGGTGCGGTGGATTTGCTGGTTGTAGGACAGTTCGGTACCAGTGCGGGTATTTCCGCCGTATCAACCGGCAGCAATATTGTCAATCTGATTACCTTTGTCATTTCCAGCCTGACCATGGGTGTGACGGTACTTATCAGCCGATATCTTGGTGAGCGCAGTGAACAGCGTATCGGCAATGTCATCGGCGGCGCCATCTGCTTTTTTGCTGCCTTTGCTGTTTTTATTATGGTGATTATGCTGTGCTTTGCACCACAGTTTGCAGGCTGGATGCATGCACCGGAGGAGGCCTATGCGCTGACGGTTGATTATATCCGTGTGTGCGGCGGCGGTATTGCATTTGTCATTGCATATAATGTCATCAGCGGTATTTTCCGCGGGCTGGGCAATTCCAGACTGCCATTGATTTTTGTCCTGATTGCATGCATTGTCAATATTATTGGTGATCTGGTATTTGTTGCAGGCTTCCATATGGATGTAGTTGGCGCTGCACTGGCAACCATTCTGGCACAGGCAGTAAGCGTGGTGTTATCGCTGTTCATTATCCGCCGGCAGAAGCTGCCGTTTACCGTTTCCCGGAAACAGATTCGATTTAATCCGGAAATCGCAGTTTTCCTCAAGCTGGGTGCGCCGCTTGCATTACAGGAGCTGCTGACCAATCTGTCCTTCCTGATCCTGTGTGCGATCATTAATAATATGGGCCTGGAGGCATCCTCCGGCTATGGTATCGCACAGAAAATCGTTACCTTTGTCATGCTGGTACCATCGGCACTGATGCAGTCCATGTCTGCCTTTGTGGCGCAGAATGTGGGCGCAGGCAAGGAAAAACGTGCACGCAGCGCAACCTATACCGGTATGGCAATCGGTATGGGTATCGGAGTCTTTATTTTCCTGACTGCCTGGTTTAAGGGGGAAATACCGGCTTCACTGTTTACCTCTAATCCGGTATATATCGAACGTGCCGCAGAATATCTCCGGGGCTTCAGCCCGGAAGCGGTACTGACCTGTGTGGTATTCAGTTTTATCGGTTATTTCAATGGACACAGCAAGCCGCTTCCGGTCATGCTGCAGGGCATTACTGCATCCTTCCTGGTGCGTGTACCATTGTCCTATCTGTTCAGTCTGAAGGAAGGGGCAACACTGGTAGATATCGGCATTGCCGTCCCGATTGCATCGGTTTACGGCATTATTTTCTTTAGCATCTGTTATTTTATCACCATCCGAAACATGAGAAAAAAGGAACAGATGGAAGGAGGAGACTAAACCGCTTATGGGACAGTTACTGGAAGCAAGGCTGGTGACAGCGGCAATCAGTACCATCCTGATTTTACTGGTGATTCCGGTTGCCGGTTATGTGATTTTACTTGCGAGAAAAGGCTTACTGTATCTGCTGGGAATGATATTTGATGGGGAAACCATCTGGCTGATTGCAAACCGGCTGACCTTTCCGGGGGTCATCCATCATGAATGTGCCCATGCGTTGTTTGTTGTTCTGACCGGGGCAAAAATACAGGATGTGGAGCTGTTTCATCCGCAGAATGACCGGTTGGGCAGTGTGACATGGTATGCCAAATCGGTCTTTCCTGGGGCACAGTCGATTCAATGCACTCTGGTTTCTGTGGCACCGGTGATTCTCGGCATTCTGGATTTCTGTTTGCTGTATGCCTTTCTGCTGCCCAGGTGCACGCAGGTATGGCAGACGATCCTGATTGTGTATCTGATGCTGTCGATTTTCTTTCATGCTACCATGAGCAGCCAGGACATCCGGATTGCCTGGAAGGGCTTGCCGGTATGTGCGTTGATCCTGTTGGTGGTTTTCTTTGTGACCGGGTTTGATGCGGCAGCGGTATTACAGCATACCATTTTTTCCTGAATAAAAATAATCCTGCTTGCCGGACACTTGACCGCATAACAGACAATAAGCCACCGCGATGAAAAATTATCTGTGGTGGCTTTTGATTTACAAATATATCCTCTTGCAGCCGCCAGAAAGCTGTTTCTTGACGGAATTTGCTGGTTCTGGTATGATGAATGCGGACACACCATAACGGTAGGCGGTTCGCGTTCCTCCTGATCTATTACAGAGAGGGTGAAACCATTTTCTTTTTTCGTCCCTCTCTTATGAAGGGAGGGCGATAGCATGTATGTAACATACGCTGATCTGTTCCAGCTTCTCATGATGCTGTTTACATTCGGTTCTATGATTATTGCACTGATTGCCTTGTTTTTTGGCAAAAGAAAATAACCGCCCCTAGCTACCAACTAAAGCGGTTATTTTTCTAAAACCTTTTTGGGAGGGCGCACCGTCTATCGGTGTGTCCTTCCTTTTCTATAGCATATCATAGAAATTTCATATCGTCAAATACTTTTGACCGGTGTTACACGATGCCCTGTATCAAGGCTTCTATTTGTGCAGCACGGGTCTCTTTTGGCTTTTATTCAGGATAATGTCAGGGGATGCTCAGATAAAAAAAGAGCAAGCGTTCTGTCGCCTGCTCCGTGGTGGTGCGGATAACAGGACTTGAACCTGCACGTCTGGGACACTGGAACCTAAATCCAGCGCGTCTGCCAATTCCGCCATATCCGCATAACTTGTGAATATGGTAGCATATCCGGCAAATCGTTGTCAAGCGGATAGGAGAAAATTTGTTCGGTCTGTGGTGTTCAAACCGTGTAAAGTGTGATACAATAAAGACAATTGCCATAGAGGGCGGAAAACAGATCGAATGATGGATACAACAGGATTTTTTCTGCATGAAAAAAGGATAACGCACTATGAAAGTACTAAAAAACTGTATTTGGCTTGTGCTCTGCATGGTGATGCTGACCGGCTGTTCCGTGATTGCCGGAGGGGATGACCTGCTGCAGACACCGAAACCTTCAGAAAAATTTACCATGCTGCAGGATCAGCTGGAAAAGATTATCAGTGAAGGAAAAACCTACGTGACGCCACAGAAGGGCTCCTATCGAAATACCGTCACATTTGAGGATATTGACGGGGATGGGGAAGATGAGGCCATTGCCTTCTTCCGGGAAGGGACAGGCGGAAAGATTTATGCCTATGCCTTTGCGCTGGAGGATGGAGAATACCAGCAGATTGGCAGGATTGAAGGCCCCGGATCCGCATTGGGCTCTATGTCCTTTCTGGAAGTGGAAGGCGGCAAGCAAAAGCTGCTGGTAGTCACATGGACCTTGTCCGGTGATGTCAAACAGGGCCTGACCGTTTGCGGTGTACAGCATCAGGAGCTGCAGGAGCTGCTGGACACGACCTGTACGGACTACAGCCTGAGTGATATGGATCAGGATCATACACAGGAGCTGCTTACTCTGTCCTATGAGAACCAGGAGCGCAAGACCGCGCAGGTTTATGACTACGAGGATGAAAAAATCACACTGCTTTCACAGGCTGATGCAACACAGGATGTGCAGAGTGTTGCCAATATGGTGGAAGGACAGTTGGATGAATCCGGCATCCGGGCAGTATTTGTGGATAACCGGTTTGAAAATGATAACGGTATGCAGACGGATATTTATGTGCTCGATGGTACAACGTTGCGCAATGTTGCCCTGTCGGCCAATACCTCGACCTATCGTTCCACTGCATTGTCCTTCTGTGAGGACATTGACGGTGACGGTTCGATTGAAGTACCACAGCTGCAGGTATTGCCGGGCTATGAAGACAGGGGGTCCACGGAAACACTTTGGATGGTGGACTGGTATCGTTACAGTATGGAAAAAACAACCAGGCTGGTACATACCACCTATGACAGTCCCACAGAAGGCTGGCTTCTGGAATTTCCGGATAACTGGCGTGGCAATGTGACGGCAACGCTGGTCAGCAGTACCGGCAGCAACCAGACCATCTTTACCGAGAAGGGAAATATGGAGGACCCGATTCTGACCGTTTATGTCTTTACCGGCAGTGACCGCAAGGAAGCTGCCTCTGTGGAAGGCCTGATTGATTTGGGAGAAACCTCGGATATCTGTTTTGCTGCCAAGATGGGAGACAATCATACAGAATATTCCATGACAGAGAGGGAGGTTCGCCGGGCCTTTACTGTGACAACCAATGAATGGAAATAAAGAAATCAGTTCGGACGAAGGGGAATAGTATCATGATGACTCGTAAGGTTTTGGTTTTAGAGGATGAGGAAAATATCCGTGGATTTGTTGTAATCAATTTAAAACGTGCCGGTTATGAGGTGGTTCAGGCTGGCAGTGGGGAACAGGCACTGGAAAAATTCCATGAAAATCCGGATGTGGCGGTATGCATTCTGGATGTCATGCTGCCGGGTATTGACGGCTATGAGGTTTGCCGTACCCTGCGCGGGGAGGGCTATGAAGGCGGCATTATCATGCTGACAGCCCGTACACAGGAATCGGATAAGGTTACCGGCCTGATGACCGGCGCGGATGATTATGTTACCAAGCCATTTTCCGTTGTAGAGCTGACAGCACGTGTGGATGCGCTGGTACGCCGGCTGGGCCTGCATGCCTTCACGGCAGAGGTCATCCAGAGCGGTGAATTCTGTCTGGATATGCGCGCACGTGAACTGAAGAAAAATAATGTCCGTGTGGATCTGACCCAGGTGGAATTTTCCCTGATGAAGACCTTTTTGGAAAACCGTGGCCGTGCCATGGATCGTGAAGAGCTGCTCAGTGCGGTATGGGGAAAGAATTACTCCGGTGAGCTGAAGATTGTGGATGTCAATATCCGCCGTCTGCGTATCAAGGTGGAGGATGACCCGGCATCACCGAAGCATATTACAACCGTGCGTGGTTTTGGTTATATGTGGAAGGATTGATCTATGGATAAAAAAGTTACTGCCGATACCAGGGAACTGCCTGATATTTCGCAGGAATTTAAAGGGAAAAAACAGGCGGAGGGTCCCCGGGAAATACGGGTACAGCATGCGGGTGGCGGCCTGCGCGGAAGATGGACCATGAATTTCATGACCATCATCACGGCAGCACTGGCCATTGCCACCATTATCATTACCATGGTTTCCGCCAGCTATTATTATAATGATATCCGCCGGAATCTGATGACACGTGCGGCACAGTCCGCAGGCTTTATCAATCGTTTTTTGAATTCCAGCTATGAACAGTTCCTGTCAGCCAGTGAATCGTTTGTGGCCAGCTTTGAGGACAAGGACAAGCTGGAAATACAGATTATATCGGCAAACGGTACCATACTGGCTTCCTCCTCCTCGTTTACTGAAATCGGTTCGGAACCGGGAACCGAGGATGTGGGCATGTGCCTGGAGGAAAACCGGACACAGGCATGGATGGGAAAGGATTTGCAGTCGGGGGAGCGGGTGATTTCCGCATCCGCGCCATTATACGGCCCCCATGGCAACCTGATCGGCTGTGTGCGCTGTATTTCCTCCATGGCTGTGGCACAACGCCAGATTATCTATATTGTCCTGGCATGTCTGCTGCTGGGCCTGCTGATTGCGCTGTCACTGGAGCTGTCCAACCGGTATTTTATCAAATCCATTGTGGAACCGGTAATGAAAATCAATATCATTGCCAAGGAAATTGCTGCCGGACGGTATGGCATGCGGCTGCATAAGGTCTATGACGATGAAATCGGTGACCTGTGTGATACAATTAACCATATGTCGGAGGAAATCAGCCATGCCGAGCGCATGAAAAATGACTTTATTTCTTCGGTGTCCCATGAATTGCGTACCCCGCTGACGGCAATTGGCGGCTGGAGTGATACGCTGCTTGCCGGCGGCGCATCTGACCGGGATGAGGTTATCATGGGACTGAGCATTATCCAGAAGGAAAGCCGCCGTCTGACCCAGATGGTGGAGGAGCTGCTGGATTTCACCCGTCTGGAATCCGGACGCATGAAGCTGAATGTGGAGCTGTTTGATGTGGGCGCCGAGCTGTATGAAGCGGTGTTCATGTATCAGAACATGCTGGATAAGGAGCATATCCAGCTGATTTATGACATTCCGGATCAGATGTGTCCGGTCAGCGGAGACCGTCACCGGTTGAAGCAGGTATTTTTAAATATTATTGATAATGCGGCAAAGTATGGCAAGAGCGGCGGGAAAATTGAAATTCTGCTGTCCTGTGACAGCTATACCGTCATCATTCAGGTACGTGACTGGGGTATAGGCATCAAGGAAGAAGAACTGCCGTTTGTCAAGGAGAAGTTCTATAAGGGAAGCTCCAAGCAGCGCGGCAGCGGCATTGGCCTTGCGGTGACGGATGAAATTGTCCGGATGCATGGCGGTACCCTGAACATTGCCAGCACCTATGGCGAGGGCACGCAGGTCACCGTCACCCTGCCGCTGGCCAATACGGACACAAAGAAGACCGAAATGAAAGCCATTGCCGCAGACAGTGGAAAGCAAGAGGAGTAACGCTTGAAAAAACAGGAATCACAGGTTGTGCATAAAACAACCATCGGCGGACAGTCCATTCTGGAGGGCATTATGATGAAAGGCCCACGGAAGAGCTGTACCGTTGTCCGCAAGCCGGATGGCACACTGGCAATCCGGGATGAACATACCACGCCGCTGAAGGAGAAGTATCCGATTGCCGGAGCCCCGGTCATCCGCGGCTTTGTCATGATGGTACAGTCCCTCATAGAAGGCTTTCAGGCCATTGAATATTCCTCCCAGTTTCTTGAGGAGGAGGACGAGGAACAGCCCTCCCGGCTGGAGCAGTGGCTGATTGACAGAATCGGGGAAGGCGCAATCGAATCCGCACTATATTTCCTGTCCGTGGTGCTGGGCGTGGGACTGGCTGTAGGCCTGTTCATTGTACTGCCCGCGTTTGCCATCACCTTTTTGCCGGACAGCGTGCCGCATCTGGGGGCAAATCTCATCGAAGGCGTGCTGCGTATCGTGATCTTTATTGCCTATATGGTGATTATGGGCATGATCCCGGATATGAAACGCACCTTCCGGTACCATGGTGCGGAGCATAAGACCATTTACTGCTATGAAAAGGGGCTGGAACTGACGACGGAAAACGTCCGGATGCAGCCCCGGGAGCATCCCCGGTGCGGTACCAGCTTTCTGTTTGTTATTATGATTATCAGCATTCTGGTGTTTTCGGTGGTTACAGCAGAGAGCCGTCTGGTACAGCTGCTGCTGCGTATTGTATTGCTGCCGGTGGTAATCGGGCTGAGCTATGAGGTCAACCGTTTTGCCGGCCGGCATGACGGTATGATTTCCGGAATACTGCGCTGGCCGGGCATGATGCTGCAGCATATCACGGTTCTGGAGCCGGATGACAGCATGATTGAGGTTGCCATTGTATCCCTGCAGCATGTGATACCGGACAACCGGCAGGAGGACAAATGGTAAGCATCTGGCAAAACTATCTGTATCTGCGGGAGCAGCTTTCCGCCATGGGCGTTGCGGAGGCGGAGCTGGAAGCACGGGAGCTGATGGCATGTGCTGCCGGTCTGGACCCGCGGGATACCATGCGATGGAAAAGTATCGGGCTCACACCGGAGGCAGAGCAGCGGGCAGAGGCATTCCTGCAGCGAAGACAACAGGAGGAGCCCCTTGCCTATCTGTTGGGCGAATGGGATTTTTACGGCAATCGGTTTTACGTGACCCCGGATGTACTGATTCCACGGGGAGATACCGAATGGCTGTGTGACGCGGCAGTACAGGCGGCAAAGGCAATGCAAAATCCCAGAATACTGGATTTGTGCTGCGGCAGCGGCTGCATCGGCATTTCGATTGCGCTGGCTGTGCCTGACGCACAGGTAACGCTGCTGGACTGCTCGGAGGCGGCCCTGGCTGTCACCCGGCGCAATGCCGGGCTGTATGATTTATGTGAACCACGGCTGACCATCCTGCAGGGCGATGCCTTGCAGCCGGACAGTCTGGATGGTATATTTGATATGGTTGTTTCCAATCCGCCGTATATTACCGCACAGGAAATGACGGAGCTGGACCGCAGTGTGGATGCGTATGAACCGCATCTGGCGCTGTATGGCGGGACAGACGGTCTGGATTTTTACCGTGCCATGGCGGAACGGCCTGCCTTCCGGCTGGCAGACGGCGGGAAGCTGTTTGCGGAATGCGGCTGGAAGCAGGGACAGCAGGCAGCAGACCTGTTTTCCGCTGCGGGCTGGAACAACGTACATCTGCGATGTGATCTGGCGGGAATTCCCCGGATCATCTGCGCGGAAAAATAACGAAAAATGGTAGATTAATGCTTACAGGAGGCTTATATGGCAAAGAAAAAGCAATTGCCAACCGTTACGGTGGCAACGGATAAGCAGAAGGCGCTGAGCCAGGCGCTGGCACAGATTGAAAAGCAGCACGGCAAGAATGCTGTTATGTATCTGGGACAGGAACCCGAGCTGCTGGATAAGGATGTGGTTTCCACCGGTTCCATCGGACTGGATATGGCACTGGGTGTGGGCGGACTGCCACGGGGCAGAATCATTGAGATTTACGGACCGGAATCTTCCGGTAAAACCACGCTGGCGCTGCATGCGATTGCTTCGGCACAGGCCAGGGGCGGCATTGCGGCATTCATTGACGCGGAGCATGCACTGGACCCGACCTATGCGGCAGCGCTGGGCGTAGATGTGGACAGCCTGCTGGTATCCCAGCCGGACAGTGGTGACCAGGGTCTGGAAATTACGGAACAGCTGG
Organism: Clostridiales bacterium; assembly: GCA_004555915.1. Classification (GTDB taxonomy): domain Bacteria; phylum Bacillota; class Clostridia; order Oscillospirales; family Butyricicoccaceae; genus Butyricicoccus_A. The sequence goes on from SFJM01000001.1 coordinate 21,847, forward strand.
TACGCTCCGGCGCGCTGGATATCATTGTTGTGGACTCGGTTGCAGCACTGGTTCCCCGTGCGGAAATTGAAGGTGAAATGGGTGATGCCTTTGTGGGTCTGCATGCCCGCTTGATGAGCCAGGCGCTGCGCAAGCTGGCAGGTGTCATCTCCAAGTCTCGCTGTGTGGCTATTTTTATCAACCAGCTGCGTGAAAAGGTGGGTGTCATGTACGGCAATCCGGAGGTTACCACCGGCGGCCGTGCACTGAAGTTCTATTCTTCTATCCGTATTGATGTGCGCCGTGTGGAGCATATCAAGGATGGTGAACGTCTGATCGGCAGCCATACCCGTGCAAAGGTTGTCAAGAATAAGATGGCACCTCCGTTCCGTGAGGCATATTTTGACATCATGTATGGCGAAGGCATTTCCCACATCGGCGAGCTGCTGGATCTGGGCGTGGATTATGACCTGGTGAAAAAGGGCGGCGCATGGTTTACCGTCAATGGAGAACGGTTCCAGGGCCGTGAAAATGCCAAAAAATATCTGATGGAGAACAAGGAAGTAGCGGATGAGCTGGAAGAGCAGGTTCGCCAGGCGATCAGGGAAAACCGTGAAAAGGTAAAGAAGGAGCGCAAGACCAAGAAACGTGGCAAGCAGCTGGAGGATGACGAGCCAGAGCTGGAGGATACCGATATTCTGGACGAAGAGCCGATGCCGGATGAGGAGGAAGCGCCCAGACGGTCCGCTGCCGTATCCATTGATGCGGATGATTTCGGCGATGACGATATTTAATCATGCAGCAGTCTTTGGATGAGGAGGAGCAGTACCGGAAGGCGGAGGTAACCGCTGCCGGTATGCTCAGCCGCAGGCCGCTGTCTGCGGCGATGCTGGAGCGCAAGCTGTTGGAAAAGGAATTTTCGCCGGAAGCGGCTGCCTATGCGGTGGAACGCATGCGTATCCTGCATGCCATTGATGATGTTGCCTATGGGGAGCTGCTGCTGCGGTCCTATGCCCGCAAGGGGTATGGTGCACTGCGGATTCGGCAGGAAATGCGCCAGCGTGGCGTGCCGCAGGACGTGGCTGCGGCATTATTGGAACAATTTGAACCGGACCCGGAGCTATTGGAAGCGCTGCTGGATAAAAAGCTGCGTGGAGATGTATCCGACCGGAGGGAACGGGAAAAGGCAATGGCTGCCCTGCAGCGGCGCGGCTTTACCTTTTCCCAGATTCGAGAGGCAATGGCGGATTACTGTGCTGCCATTGCGGAAGAGGAAACACGGTGACTGCCGTGTACAAGGAGGAACAACCATTTATGTCCATTCGATTGGGAATGATTTCCCTGGGCTGTGCCAAGAATCTGGTAGACAGCGAGCATATGCTGGCACAGCTGCAGGAAGCAGGTATTACCATTGTCGATGATGTGGCAGACGCGGATGTTGCCGTTGTCAATACCTGCGGATTTATTGAATCAGCCAAGCAGGAAGCCATCAATACCATTCTGGAAACCGCACAGCTCAAGCAGACCGGTTCCCTGAAGGCTTTGATTGTCACCGGCTGTCTGGTACAGCGTTATCCGGAGGAAATTACCGAGGAACTGCCGGAAATTGACGCAGTCCTGGGTACCGGCAGCTATACCAATATTGTGGATGCCGTCCGTGCCGTCCTGCAGGTACCGGGCACGGTGTACAAAAATTTCGGACAGATTAATGAAGCGGAAATGGAAGGCGGGCGCATCCTGCTGACACCGGGTTATTCCGCTTATCTGAAAATTGCAGAGGGCTGTGACAACCATTGCGCCTATTGTGTCATCCCATCCCTGCGCGGTCGGTTCCGTTCGCGTACCATGGAGGACATTTTAGAGGAAGCCAGAGCGCTGGCGGATGCCGGTGTCCGTGAGCTGATTGTGGTGGCGCAGGATATCACCCGCTATGGCCGTGACCTGTACCACAGGCAGATGCTGCCGGAGCTGCTGCATGAGCTGTGCCGCATGGAATTTACCTGGGTGCGGCTGCATTACCTGTATCCGGATGAAATCACAGAGGAAATGATGGATACCATCGCGGAGGAGCCAAAGATTGTCAAATATCTGGATATCCCGATCCAGCATGTAAATGACCGGATTCTCCGTGCCATGCACCGCCGTGGCAATGCGGCGTTTTTACGCGATTTGTTTCATAAGCTGCGTTCCCGCATTCCGGGACTGGTGCTGCGTACCAGCCTGATTGTAGGCCTGCCAGGTGAGACAGAGGAGGAATTTGAGGAGCTGTGTGAATTCCTGCGGGAAATGCAGATTGAACGCGCGGGTGTGTTCTGTTATTCGCCGGAGGAGGGCAGTGAAGCTGCTGCCATGCCGGACCAGGTGGATGAGGATGTGAAGCAGGAACGCCGTATGGTGATTGAAGAACTGCAGTCGGATGTGCTGGACCACTTCGCAGCCCGCATGAAGGGACAGCTGGTGGACGTACTGTGCGAGGGCTGGGATGGTGAAACCGGTCTGTATATTGGCCGCAGCTATGCAGATTCCCCGGATATTGACGGACGGGTGCTGTTCGACAGTGCGTTCTCGGTGGAGGAAGGACAGTTTGTCCCGGTACGCATTACCGGTGCTCAGGGCGCTGACCTGACCGGAAATACCGAAACCATGGAATGAGGCGATTGACACCGGAACGGTGAGACCGTATAATATCAGTTGCAGGAGCCTCCTGCAAACATCACACTATCTATAAGGAAGGGGATTTTATGACTCTTGCCAATAAAATTACATTGGCGCGTATTGCGCTGATTCCATTTTTCATTGTGTTTGCCTGTATCGGCGGCACTGCCTGGGATGCCATTGCACTGGTGCTGTTCTGCCTGTGCAGTGTGACGGATTTTCTCGATGGCTATGTGGCACGCAAATACCATCAGGTAACCGATTTCGGCAAATTTGTCGATCCGCTGGCGGATAAGCTGCTGATCTGCGCTGCCATGTGTGTCTTTGTTGACCGTGGCTTTATGGCAGGCTGGATGGTATTTATCATTCTGGCACGTGAATTTATCATTACCTCTCTGCGTACCATTGCCATGGGTAAAAACCGCGTGCTGGCAGCAACCTGGACCGGTAAGGTCAAGACCTGTACCCAGATTGCCGGCATCATTATCATTTTCCTGTGCCTGCTGTTCACCGGTGCGGATCTGTCCATCAGCAAGACTGCGGATGTGCTGGTACAGCTGTGCGGCTGGGTGATGATGCTGATGACCCTGTATTCCGGCTACGATTACCTGCACCGCAACTGGGATCTGGTGGCAGAGGGTGCAACCAAACCGAAAATCAAATAATCAATCATTAGGGGAGAAATCATGAAATTATATAATTCGATGACCCGGCAGAAGGAAGAATTTGTTCCGGTTGAGCCGGGAAAAGTAAAGATGTATTCCTGCGGCCCGACCGTATATAACTTCTTCCATATTGGCAACGCGCGTCCGTTCATTATTTTTGATATCCTGCGCCGGTATCTGGAGTACCGTGGCTATGAGGTTAAGTTCGTACAGAACTTTACCGATATTGACGATAAGGTTATCAATAAGGCCAATGCGGAAGGCGTGACCTATGATGTCATTGCAGACCGGTATATCAAGGAATACTTTGTAGACGCACAGGGACTGGGGATCCGTCCGGCAACCATACATCCCCGTGCAACCGAAACCATGGATGCCATCATTGATATTGTCAAGACACTGGTGGATAACGGCCATGCCTATGCGGCACCGAATGGCGATGTGTATTTCCGTACCAAGAGCTTCCCGGAATATGGCAAGCTGTCCCATCAGCCGCTGGATGAGCTGCAGGCCGGCGCACGCATCAGTGTGGGTGAGCTGAAGGAAGACCCGATGGATTTTGCAGTCTGGAAGTCCGCCAAGCCGGGCGAACCGAGCTGGGAATCCCCCTGGGGACAGGGCCGTCCGGGCTGGCACATTGAGTGCTCTGCCATGGTTAACAAGTATCTGGGCAAGACGATTGACATCCATTCCGGCGGTAAGGATCTGATCTTCCCGCATCATGAGAATGAAATCGCACAGTCCGAATGCGCAAACGGCTGCACCTTTGCCAACTACTGGCTGCATAATGGCTTCCTGACCATCGACAATGAAAAGATGTCCAAATCCAAGGGCAATTTCTTCATGGTACGTGAAGCAGCTGCCGTTTACGGCTATGAGACCATCCGCATGTTCATGCTGTCGGCACAGTACCGTACTCCGCTGAACTATTCGGAGGAATCCCTCAAGATGACCAAGAGCTCGCTGGAGCGTCTGTATACCGCTGCAGAGAACCTGCAGTTCCTGCTGGAGCATCAGACCGGTGATACCATGACAGAGGAAGAGCAGGCGAAGGCTGCTGCACTGGATCAGTACCGCCAGAAGTTCATTGACGCCATGGATGATGACCTGAATACGGCAGACGCGCTGGCTGCTGTGTTTGAGCTGGTTCGCCAGATCAACACCGACGTGAAGGACCCGAACTGCACCCATGCCTTTGTACAGTCATGCTTTGACCATATGATGGAACTGTGCGGCGTACTGGGCCTGGTTGACCACCTGGAGAAGAAAACCATTGACAGTGAAGTGGAAGAGCTGATTGCACAGCGTGCTGCTGCCAAGAAGGCAAAGAACTTTGCTGAAGCAGACCGCATCCGTGATTACCTGCTCAATGAGAAGGGCATTGTCATCAAGGATACCCGTCAGGGAACCCAGTGGAGCTATAAGGAATAAGTTTCAAAAAAAGATAAAAGCATCCTGCGGAGCAAATCTGCGGGATGCTTTTTCTTCCATTTGGTAAGAGGAGGAAGAGAGAAATGATCCATGTTGTATTTGTAGGGATAGGCGGTGCAATCGGTTCCGTATTGCGGTATACCATCAGCCTTATCCCGTGCAGGAGTACCTTTCCGCTATTGACGCTGATTACGAATATTTTGGGTGCGATCCTGATCGGTTACATCACTGGCTTAGCGATAGAAAAGAATCTTTCCCAGAACACAGTCTTGTTTTTAAAAACCGGATTGTGCGGTGGGTTTACCACATTTTCCACGTTTTCCCTTGAAGCGCATAACTTATTGCAAAATGGAAATTATACCTATGCAGTCATATATATTTTGCTGAGTTTGGCAGGAAGCCTCATCGGCGTTTTATGCGGCATGAAATTAGCATAGTATCTTGGGGTTGCACAGCACAAAAAAGGACACATCGAAAATGATGTGTCCTTTCAAGGTATCCTGTTTTAGGGAAAAATTACTCTGCAGTATACGGCAGCAGAGCGATGTGACGAGCACGCTTGATTGCTTCAGTCAGCTGACGCTGATGCAGTGCACAGGTACCGGTCATACGACGCGGCAGAATCTTGCCACGCTCAGACATGTATCTCTTCAGCTTTGCAACGTCCTTATAATCAATAGCCTCAACCTTATCTACACAGAAAGAGCAAACCTTTCTGCGGCGACGGCCGCCGCGATTGGGGCGATATTCTCTTTTTTCTTCAGCCATTGTCATAACCTCCTTGTTCAGTAATCAGAACGGAACCTCGCCGTCATCATCGGAAATTTCGCTGAAATCCGAATTGCCTGCAGGCATATCGAAGCTCGGAGCCGGGCGGGAAGCCGGGGCCTGCTGCGGAGCGGGCGCATATGCGTCCGGATAACCGCCCTGATAGCCCATATTGCTCTCGCGGGACTTTTTGGTTTCGCCGAACTGAATTTCATCGGCGATCACTTCGATAGATGTGCGATTGTTGCCGTTTTTGTCTTGCCAGCGTCGGGACTGGATGCTTCCGACTACAATTGCCATCATGCCCTTGGTAAACCACTGGGAAACGAATTCCGCCTGTCGTCTCCAGGCAACGATGTCGATAAAGTCGGTCTGACGTTCTCTGCCGTTTCCGCTGTAATTGCGGTCAACTGCCAGAGAGAACGTAACAACCGGGACATTCCCATTCGGGGTGTAGCGAAGCTCCGGGTCACGGGTCAGGCGACCCATGAGAATTGCCTTATTCAGCATATTCTGTCACCAGTCCTTAGTCTTTGCAAACGATGATGGAACGCATAACGCCATCGGTAATCTTGTAGACACGATCCAGCTCAGCCGGGAAAGACGGCAGAGACTCGAACTCGATCAGGGTGTAGTAGCCCTCACGCAGGTCGTTGATCTCATACGCCATTCTACGCTTGCCCCAGTCATCAACGGACACGATGGTACCGTTATCAGAAATCAGGGACTTGAACTTGTCCACGATAGCGGTGATTGCTTCCTCACCGAGATTCGGGTTGACAATGAAAATTGTTTCGTACTTACCATTTACCTTTGCCAATTTAAGCACCTCCTTCTGGCCTTAGGCCCACACCTTGTGTGTGAGCAAGGATACTTTATTATTATAACGTTTTTCTGTGGCTTGTCAAGGATAAATTTTCAAAAAAATAAAAAAATCAGGACGGATTTTTTGTTTTTTCCTTGACGAAGCGGGAATGGTGTGATAAAATACAATCCAGATGCTAATGTGGCTCAGGGGTAGAGCAGCTCACTCGTAATGAGCAGGTCGTGGGTTCGATTCCCACCATTAGCTCCAGCATAAACCGTCTGAATCGAAAGATTCGGGCGGTTTTTTTGCATGTATTTCAGAATTTCAGTAAGTGCTCAATAATCGCTCGTCGCGCATGAAAACTCCCGGATGTGGTAAGCATCCGGGAGTTTTGGCAGAGATTGTATCTGATTGGCATTTATGGCTGTTTCGTATAAGTAATACCGGCCTGTTTGCGGTATTTGCGGGGCGAAAGCCCTACGTTCTGGGTGAACATCTTAACAAAATGGCTGAGATTGTCATATCCGACCTTCCTGGCAACCTCTGTGATGGACAGATCGGTAATGAGCAGCAGGGTTTGCGCTTCGCCAATGCGGCGCTGAATAATATACTGCATCAGCGACGTTCCGGTAACCTGTTTGAACAGGCGGAATAAATAAGCTGAGCTGATATCGAAATGGTCTGCCACAGATTGGACGGATAATTCCTCCAGTACATGTTCATCCACATAAATCTGGATCTGTCGGCCAAGTTTATTTGCTTTGGAATCCTCGTTGGAACCGGCATAGATCGTTGTGCTTCCATCCATCAGTTCCTGTATCATATAAAGAAGCGCACGAAACAGATGCTGACAGATAATACCTGTATTTGGTGTTTGCTTGGCAGACTGGTCATACATATTTCGGAACAACTGGCGAAATACGGGAGCATGCTCACCCAGAGAAATGACCGGACAGGTATCAGGCGGAATCAGCCAGTTGGAAGGAAGCCCTTCTACCTGAATTCCGGTGGCCTCCAGACCATACAGCGGAGGAGGAGGAAATTTTACGGCTTCATTGTGGACGGCATCGCTGTTATAAATAACCAGATCGCCGCTGTGTACCGGATAGGGCGTTCCATTGATTTCAAAAATACCGTCGTTGCGCAGGATATAAAGGAACTCCACCATTTCATGGTGGGAATGGGGGCTGCGGGGATGCTGTTGGTACTGTTCATCACAGTAGTTTGTAAACAGCAGTATGGGTTCTCCGAAGAGGTGAGAGGTTTCTGGTTCTGTCGAAGGAAGGGAATAGTGCATAAGATTCACTCCATTGTTTTTTTTGCTGATTCTATTGTTTCATGGAAAAGAAAAAAAGTCAATCATTTAAAAATAATTATTGTATAGAATATGACAAGTTTTTAAAGCGGAGACGATAAACATGGATCGGAAACAAAAAGAAAATGAGTTGTATAGAAAAACGATAATGTTACTTTGAAGCACTTTGGATTCGAACGCAAAAAGGCTATATTTTGAAAAGAATCTGACATAATAGTACGAAAAATACAGAAAAAGTTTATGAAAAAACAGGGTATATTTTTTTGAAATTGAATACGTTTTGTATGAAAAACTGTAAAAATTCTCGGCGTTTTTGCTGTATGGACAGGGGACGGTTTTGAGAGATATACTATGTACAGCAAAAGGAAAAAAGCAGGAAAAGAAAAATAAAAAACAAATAAAATTTTTTCTTTTTCTGTACAAAAAAGCATGTCGCAGCTACGGCTTTTATACAGCGGCAGGAGAGTCAGGAGGAAAACAATATGTCAGAAGAACTGAGAATCGGTCTGGTAGGAACCGGCGGAATTGGACGTACCCACATTGAGCGCATCAACACCAGGCTGCAGGGCGCAAGAGTGGTTGCCTGCGCAGATCCGGCAGCAGCATTTGGTCTGTCTGTGGCTGAAAAGTTCGGCATCAAGGGCTATGAGGATCCGATTGACATGATTAATGATCCGGAGATTGATGCAATCATTAACACTACGGCAGACGCATATCACGAGCAGTTTGTAACTGCAGCAATTAAGGCAGGCAAGTATGTATTCTGCGAGAAGCCGCTGGCACCGAAGGCAGATGCCTGCAAGCGTATCATTGCCGCTGAGATGGAAGCAGGAAAGCCGTTGGTACAGGTTGGCTTCATGCGCCGCTATGATGCCGGCTATAAGCAGCTGAAGGATGCCATTGTAAACCGTAAATATGGTGAGCCGCTGCTGCTGCACTGTGCGCACCGCAACGCAGATGTTGTCGGCGACTGGGACAACTCTTCCGCAGTGGAGAACTCCATGGTTCACGAACTGGACGTTCTGCGCTGGCTGCTGGGCGAGAACTACAAGACTGCCGAAGTACGCTATGGCAAGTCCACACGCAAGGCAAAGGAAGGCCTGCATGACCCGCAGATCATGATTCTGACCACCGAATCCGGCGTTCGTATTGACGTTGAGTCCTTTGTAAACAACGGCCATTGCTACGATATCCGTTGCGAGGTTGTCTGTGAGGATGCAATTCTGAACCTGCCGAAGCCGGCAACCATTGAGGTTCTGGCAAACACTGTTCGCGGCAATGCGGTTGATGCGGATTATTCCACCCGCTTTGTTGACGCATACAACACAGAGATTCAGGAATGGATCAACGGCGTTAAGGAAGATCGTGTAGATGGCCCGAATGCATGGGACGGCTATTGCTGCCAGGTCGCTGCTGCTGCTGCATCCAAGGCTCGTGATACCCAGACCATCGTTGATGTTGTCTATGACGAAATGCCGGACTTCTATCAGAAATAATTTTATTCAAATGTTTCATTTTCATCTGGCCGGAGGATGGCAAAGGTGCTCCGGCAATAAAAAAGGAGTGTTATATCATGCAACTTTCGATTTGTACGGATGTTATGGCAGATCTGTCCTTTACGGATATGCTGGACAAGGTAAAGGCGCTGGGGCTGGATGCCGTTGAGATGACTGCAGGAGGCTGGGGGGCACGTACCCACTGCCCGACGGCTGAATTGCTGGCGGATGACAGTAAGTGCGAGGCTTATCTGGCAGAAATCGAAAAGCGCGGGCTGCGCATTTCCGCACTGAATACCTCCTGCAACCAGCTGTGGCCCTGTGAGACCGGCAGGGAATATGAAAAGTCCATGTATGACTGTGTCCTGCTGGCAGAAAAGCTCGGTGTCAAAAAGATCGTCTGCATGTCCGGTCTGCCGGCAGGCAGCGAGAACGATGTCACACCGAACTGGATCACATCTTCCGTAACCATGACGGCTTATATGCAGCCCACAGTGGATTACCAGTGGCGTGTTACCACGGAATGGTGGAAGAAGTTCGCAGCGTTCTGCCACGAGCACAGCCTGGAACAGATTGCAATCGAGGAATTTCCCTGCATGATGGTTCATAATCCGGAGTCTTTCTGGCATCTGCGCGAAGCAGTAGGCGATGATATCATCGGCATCAATCTCGACCCGTCCCACCTGATTGCCTATGGTGCAGACCCGATCCAGTCCGCGCGTGCGCTCAAGGGCGCAATCTACCATGTTCATGGCAAGGATACCCGTATTGAGCGCGGCATGGCAGATGTTAACGGTCTGACGGAGTGGAAAGATGTTCTGGATACCGCGAACCGCAACTGGAACTATGTGGCAGTTGGATGCGGCAAGGATCTGCAGTGGTGGAAGGAATTCTTCTCTGTTGTACGCATGATGGGTTATAACGGCGATGTTTCTCTTGAAATGGAAGACTTCACCATGTCCACGGAAGCAGGTATTCTGACATCTGTTGATGCACTGAAGCAGACAATCAGCAGATAAGCGGCTTTTATTTAGCTGTAATTTAGCTGCAGCAGCGGAGGATAGCAGGCATTGGTGTGTTTGTGCATCATTTCATCAAAATTTACTCTTTTTTTACAGTTTTTGTTCGAATCTTACAAATTGGATGGAACAAATTTGCATGCCAAAGTAAAAAAATACAAATCTCGTTGAAAAAAAGTCCGGAAATCCGGGGAAATAAAGCAAAAATATCCTAACGCTTTATTCTTTTTGTGTTCTACAATGAAACTATAAGCATAGTGGTCTTTCTCTTGGAATGGAAGCTTTCACTATGCCTACAGAAGCAGGTATTCTGACATCTACTGGTGCACCGAAACAGACTATCAGAAAACAACGCTGCTCACGCATTGTTCTTATTTAAGGGTGAAACTGCTGTAATATGGCGGTTTTACTCATAATTCCAAACCATTATATGTCATCTGTGCTGCGCAATCAGTGCGGATGAAAAACAAAGATTCAAAGAAAAAAGAAAGGACAGTATGCGGCTTCGACGGCAACCAGGCTGCAATTGAACTGATTGAGCAGGGAACTCTGGCTATGGACGTTGCACAGCTGGGCTATGACATGGGCTACAAGGCAGTGGAAGCAGCGGTAAGCGTACTGGACGGCAAGGAAGTTGAAAGCTTTGTCGATTCCGGATCCTTGGTTGTTTCTACTGACAATATAGATGACTACATCGCTGATATGAAGGATAAGGGTCTGTGGGAGGACTAATCTCCTGGTGATCCAAAGAAAGTAGAAAAAGTCAGGATATCCCCTGGTCGGTCTGGCATCGGTCAGGGGAATCTTTGAAAAATCATTCTCTCTCAAAGAAAAGGGTGAGTAGTCAATGAGTAGTGAATATGTTGTAGAGTTGCGCAACTGTACCAAGATCTTTCCGGGTGTTGTTGCACTGGACGAAATGCAGCTGGCAGTCAGGCCGGGCGAGATTCTGGGCCTGATCGGCGAGAATGGTGCAGGCAAGTCCACACTGATTAAAGTGCTGACCGGTGTACATAAGCCGGATAAGGGCGAGATTTACGTCAATGGACAGAAGCTGGCATTCAAGAATCCGAATGAATCTGCCGCAGCCGGTATTGCCTGTGTATACCAGGAGCTGAACATGGAAAAGCAGCTGAGTATCACAGACAATATCTTCATCAATAAATGGATCAAGGGACCGGGCGGTCTGCTTGATTACAAAACCATGCATAAGAAGGCAAAGGAAGTCATGGCTTCCCTCGGTCAGGATGTTGATCCGACCCAGGCCGCAGGTTCGTTCGGTATGGGTGTGCAGCAGATGATCGAAATTGCAAAGGCAGTTTTGATTGATGCGAAAATGATTATCATGGACGAGCCCACCTCTTCCCTCGGCGAGAAGGAAGTGGAGCAGCTGATGGCTACCTGCCGCCAGCTGCGCGACAACGGTGTTGGCATCGTCTTCGTATCCCATAAGCTGGAAGAGCTGTTCGAGCTGTGTGACCGTGTGACGGTTATCCGTGACGGACAGTATGTAGATACCAGGGATATCAAGGACTGGGACAATGATTCGCTGATTTCAGCGATGGTAGGACGTACACTGGACAATCTGTTCCCGAAGGAATTCGGCGAGAAGGGCGCGGTTGCCCTGAAGGCAGAGCATCTGGTGGAAGGCGGTGTGCTGGACGATGTCAGCTTTGAAGCATACCGCGGACAGGTTCTGGGCTTTGCCGGACTGGTCGGCGCAGGACGTACCGAGACCATGCGTGCAATCTTTGGTGCCGATCCGCTGGACAGCGGCAAGGTGTTTATTGACGGAAAAGAAGTGAGGATCAAGAGCCCTGCACAGGCCATTAAGGCGGGCATTGCGTTCCTGACAGAAGACCGTAAGGGACAGGGCCTGGTACTTGCTGAATCCATCCGCAATAACCTGATTATGGCAAACCTGAAGGGGTTCTGCGATGGTCCGTTCCTCAACCAGAAACGGATTGAGGAAACAGGAGAGGAAAATATCAGGTCCCTCCGCATTAAGACGCCATCCATTGATGAGGTGGTAGGACAGCTGTCCGGCGGCAACCAGCAGAAGGTTGTTATCGGCAAGTGGGTCAACACGAATGCAGAGATTTTCATCTTTGACGAGCCGACACGAGGCATTGATGTAGGCGCAAAGATTGAAGTATACAATGTTATGAACCGCCTTGTGAAGGAAGGCAAGTGTGTGATCATGGTTTCCTCTGAAATGCCGGAAATTCTGGGCATGTCTGACCGCGTCATTGTCATGCGCGGCGGCAGAGTGATGGCAACGGTAGACCGTGACAGCAAGCATTTTAACCAGGAGAGCCTGATGAAGGCAGCATGGGGAGGTACGTTAGATGAGTAAGAAGAAATTTGGCGGCTTGGGCCAGTATATCGGTACAGTAGGCGCACTGCTTATTTTGTGCGTTATTCTGACGATTGTCAGTGATACCTTTCTGACTTATAACAATATCATGTCCATTCTGAAGCAGACAACCTTTACTGCGTTGACCGCTGCCGGTATGCTGCTGTGTCTGATTACTGCAGGCATTGACCTGTCGGTTGGTGCGAATGCAATATTCTGCGCCTGCATGGTTGGTATGCTGCTCAATAAAGGCGTTGACAATGCATTTCTCCTGATTATTGTTCCGCTGATTGCAGGTACTGCCATTGGCCTGATTAACGGCCTGCTGCTGACCCGGCTGCATCTGCCGCATCCGTTTGTATCCACACTGGGTATGAAAAACTTTTTGTGGGGCGCAGCTCTGCTGGTAACCGGTTCCCAGATGGTTTCCGGTTTCCCGAATTCTGTTATGTGGCTGGGTACCGCAACCATCGGCGGTTTCCCGATCGGTTATATCGTTGTTATTGTTATTTATGTTATCATGCATATCCTGCTGACCCGCACAGCACTGGGCCGTTCCATCTACTGTGCAGGCGGCAACCCGGAGGCAACCCGTCTTTCCGGTATCAACTCCGCAAACGTCCTGACCTTCTGCTATACCATATCCGGTCTGATGGCAGGTATCGCAGGTATCGTTTCTCTCGGCCGTTCCGGCACCGCCAACGGTGCAACTGCAATCCAGCCGTATGATACAGACGCGATTGCATCCTGTGTTATCGGCGGCGCATCCTTCATGGGCGGCAAGGGCACCATGCTCGGCACCATGATCGGCGCACTGGTTATTGCAACCTTGCGCAATGGCTTCACCCTGCTGGCTATCAGCTCTGCGGTACAGAACATGGTTCTGGGTCTGGTAATCATCGCTGCCGTACTCCTCGATGTATATCGTGAGGCTATGGCTGCATTCGCCCGCCGCAGGGAAGCTGCAGCAAAAGCAAGAGCTTAAGTTTTTTTCACACATATCATCCAAAATCGAAAAGGGATTGCTCCGCAGAGCGGCATTCTGCGGGGCACCCTTTCAGAGAGCATGAGTGAAACCAAATTCATGCTTTCTGAAAGGGGAATGACTGCCCCTGCAACTGAAAACGAAAAAAGGATATATTCACTCACATGTTACAAACCCGCAGACGCCTGGGAAACGGCTGCGGGGTGAACCGGCTATCATTCTTGAACGTTTTTAGTTTCTCTCTTTTTCTTTACTTGAGGAAGCGGCAGAAATGCCGCTTCCCTATAACAACAGAACTGTCAAACCGTGTGGATTCTATCCGAATCGAACTATTTCAGGGGGAACGATGAAAAAAGGTTATCACAGTGTGCAGAGTAAGGCATTTGGCACCATTCCCCGTTCGGAATTTATCGGCATTGCTCTTGGCTATGCCATTGGTATGTTCTTTACCGGCTTTTTCCATATGGACGGTTATATTCTGGAAGCAGTGGGAGCTGTCATTGGATTTGCTGCCGGATGGTATGTGGATCAGAAGTATTTTCTGGAAAAGGACGTACCGGTAGAAGAACTTGAACGGATGGAGCATGCAGATCAATCTGAGGAAAGCGTATGACGACAGCAGAATTTCTCGCCAGAGCAGAAGCACAATATGGACAGTATTTTGAACTGTCCCATGAAGTCGTATATTGCGGACATCTCTTTCCGATGCTGGCGCAGTATCAGAAGATCGAAACGCATTACCTGATGGGAATTGCGGGAACAGCCGCGCGACAGGGGATATGCGGTGAGAAATGCTTTTTCGATGTCTGTGACATGCTGGATATGCAGTCAGCAGAACAGTACATACAGCTGTTTCACCAGATTCATGACAATGCCGTTCCATCAGACGATCCGATGCATGAGCTTACTTTTGTCAGCTTTGTCATCTGTGCAGAAAAGACGGAAAAATCTGCGCGCAGAAAGCTGCAGCGATTACAGGACTATCGGACGTATGCAAACGGATGGAGCGGCCTGCGGATCTGTATCTTTGATTTGTCAGATGAAACCTATTACTGCAACAGCATGGGAAAAGCTGTCAGGGAATGTCTGACAAGGGATCATGTGCCGGAGGGACGGAAGAAATTTTTAGGCATTCGTTGAACCTGCAGTCATAAATTTAAAATCGTACAGGGCACTCGATTCTTTGTGAGTCGGGTGCCTGTTTGCGCTACGGCGATTTTACTGGCAGAAGCATGAATCGTTGTACTGCATGCCGGCGGCAATCTGCCTGTATGCATTACTCCATGTATAAGAAACAAAAAATCCGTTCAAGCTATGGAAAAGGAAAAGAGGAACGGATATGGAGTTGTTGCGCACGGAATTGACCGCATTATTTTCCATTGCGGCATTATTTGTTATCACCAAGCTGATTGGCTATCGGCAGATGTCTCAGATGAGTACATTTGATTATATCAATGGCATTACCATTGGTTCCATTGGTGCAGAGCTGGCTGTTGCCGAAGGAAAGGAATTCTGGGGCTGGCTGACAGCACTGGCAGTATATGGATTTGCTACCTGGCTGCTGGCGGTTATTGCGGACCATTCGGTCAAAGCCAGACGGCTGGTAAACGGCAGGACTATTATCCTGATGGATAAAGGAAAGTTATATGATAAAAATTTCCGTCGCGCCCATCTGGATATTCATGAATTTCAGATGGAATGCCGCAGCAATGGATACTTTGACCTGAGCCAGATTCAGACAGCAGTGCTGGAGCCCAATGGAAAAATCAGCATTTTACCGGTAACCCGGAACCGTCCGGCCACACCGGAGGATCTGGCATTGGCTGTCGCACAGGAAACGATTTGCGGCAATGTCATTATGGATGGGAAAATCATGCAGAAAAATCTGCAGAATCTGGGATACAACAGGGAATGGCTGGAAAAACAGCTGGAAAAACAGCGGAAAACCAAACTGTCCGATATTTTCCTTGCAGTTTGCTCGCCGGATGGCACTCTGACGATTTTTGAGCGGGCAGACAAGGAACATCGGGATATCCTGGAGTAAGAAAGATTGTGAATTTTCTGTGGATTGTATTTTCAGCTGCGGAAAAATGTGCTATACTGACTTCGTATAGGGAATTTGACGCATATCAACGAGGTGGATAGTACAATATGAGAAAAAGAATTGCAGGCTGTGCCGCAGCGATGCTGCTGTGTACCTGCCTGATGGGAGGTTCTCCGGCACTGGCTGTGGATTTACAGCAGACCAGTGGGACAAATGATAAAATCCTTTCTGCTGCGGATCAGGCGGGACTTCTGCCGGACAGCATGGATCAGCAGCTGGCAGCAGGGGAAGTAACAAGAGAACAGGCATGCGCACTGGCGGTACGGCTGTATGCCTCGCTGACGGGTTGCAGCTATGATGCACTGATGCAGCAGAACGCCGAACAGCGCAGTATCTGTCCGTTTACGGATACCAAAAATGAAGATGTCCGTGAGGCATGGCTGCTGGAGCTGACACAGGAAGAGGATGGCATGTACCGGCCGAAGGAAACGGTCACCCGTCAGCAGCTGTTGGCCCTGTTATATCGTGCGATTGAAGCAAGTGGTACAGGCGCGGCACTTTCCGTCAATGAGACAGCCGAAGCGCTGTATTCGTTTGCAGACGGACAGTATGTTCCGGATTGGGCAACGGAAGCCATGGCGTATTTTGTCCGTACCGGCGTGACCAACGGCGTGGGTGATAACCTGCTGGGTGTTGGCGAGAGCGTCAGCATGGAGCAGGCTGCAGTCCTGACCTATCGTGCGGCAGCTGCAGTACATACCGGTCGGGGTGTGACCAGTTCCACGGATATCAGCACCATTTCCATGCATTCCGGTACCTCGGCAGTCAGCTGGTCCGGCAGCGGCGTGGATTATTATCTGGTATATTTCTATCAGCAGGATGACTTTACAGGCAAAGCATCTTATATCGAACAGGTTTCCGCATCCGGCAGCGGTGCGGAGGAGCTGGCGATCCCGGAAGAGGTTGCGGATGCACCGGGAATCTGGTACTGGTCTGTGGATGGCTTTGGCAGCGGCGGAAAGCTGCTTGCTTCGTCAGACGGCACGGCAGAGCTGGTTGTGACCGCACAGCCGGAGATTCAGATGGATTCCGGTATCACGGCGGTACCGCAAATGCCGACGACAGAGGAAAGCATTATTTCCCCGACCATTCCGGCAGGCATGACCTATGCCGGTGAGAGCTACAGCGACAAGGTAGCGCGTATTTTCGGCGCAGGCTCCAGCTATCACCTGTATTCGGGGGCGGCTGAGGCGGAAACCCATCAGGTGACCATTACCGTCAATGTCTGGGATTTTGACAGCAACGGCAATAAGGTGACCCGCACCAGAAGCTTCCAGATTCATGAAGCACTGGCAAGCTCGGTACAGCAGATTTTTGCGGAAATCTATGCGGGACAGGAGCGGTTCCCGATTCATACGCTGGGCGGCTACAACTGGCGCGGCAATGGTTCCACCTCCGAGCATTGTCTGGGCACAGCCATTGACATCAACTGGGATGAAAACTATATGTGCACCAATGGCGGCAGGGCATTGACCGGCACCCACTGGACACCGGGCGTTGACCCGTATTCCATCCCGGCAAACAGTGAAGTCGTGCGGATTTTCGCAAAATACGGCTTCGGCTGGGGCGGTACCTGGAACAGCAAAAAGGATTATATGCATTTCTCGTACTTTGGTACGTGATAACGGGCAAAATGAATGGGTGCACTGTTGAAAAGCGGTGCACCCGTTTTGTATCAGAAGCTAACTGGGAATGCGGAATTTGCTGCTCAAAAGGTTAAAATGGCGTAAAATAACCTGAAAAAGCTATCCCCTGCGCCAATAGGGGATAGCTTTTGCTGCTGTAACCGTATTTCGCGATATGGAATGTTTACCCCTGCATCCGCTTAAAGTCCAGGTATCCCTGCAAAATCAGGGAAGCGGCCACGGCATCCACATTTTTCTTATGCTTTTTCTGCTTTTTGCCTGAAGCATGCAGGATGGCATGGGCTTCAATGGTGGTGCGGCGTTCGTCCCAGTACACCACAGGAACACCGGTGCGGCGTTCCAGCTCTGCGCCCAGCGCTTTGCACTTTTCCGCCC
The DNA here is from genome assembly GCA_004555915.1 of Clostridiales bacterium. Lineage (GTDB taxonomy): Bacteria > Bacillota > Clostridia > Oscillospirales > Butyricicoccaceae > Butyricicoccus_A. The sequence goes on from SFJM01000001.1 coordinate 39,449, forward strand.
GTTCCCCTTGGGTGGCATTCATATTTTTCGGCAGGCCCATGACGATTTCCTCAATTTTTTCACGCCGGATCAGCGCAGTCAGCTCTTCCAGCAGCTTTTCCGTATTCCATGTGGCAATGACCTGTGGTGAACCGGCAAGAAAACCGGTTGGGTCGGAAATGGAGACACCGGTGCGGGCATCGCCGTAATCAATTCCCATAATTTTCATTGGATTGCAGTTCCTTTCGGATATAATGTTGAAGATAGTATAGCACACAGGGGTTTCTGTTGCAAATTGCATTGCACTTTGGACGTTTGGTTGCTATAATGATAGGGTACAATGGAAATAGAAAAGAGATGGAGGACGCATCGAATGGCACAATCCAGAAATAATCGGAAAAAAAGCAAAAAAAAGAACAAAAACCATACCTCTCAGCAGGCAGCAGGCCGCGGTTCTGTAAAAAAGGTCCGGGACTGGCAGCAGGAGCAGGTTTTTAAATTCATCGCGCTGGGCGTGATGGTCGTGGGCTTCCTGCTGGCCATGGTTGGCGGTACGGCAAGCCTGATTGGCTATCCGGTAGCTTTTGCCGGCGCGGCTGTGAGCATGGTATTAACCCAGTGGGATACCACCAACCATAAGATTACCAAGGTTGTGCTCTGCATTTTCTGCATCCTGTCCGCAATGCAGTTTGTACTGCTGCTGACCGGAAACGCAGCGTCATGATTTTTAACAGGTAAGGAGCGAACGTAACATGGCTGAATCCAAGAATAACCGTAAGAAAAAGAAAAAACGTACCCAGAACCATCGTGCGCCGGATCTTCCGCCGACGAAGGAGGAAATTGCAAAAGCAGAGGAAGTACAGAAGCAGCAGGGCAAAATGCTGAAGATGAGCATCGCGAGCTTTGCACTGATGCTGGTGGGCTTTGTGATTGCCCAGATGTGGTCTCACATCATCGGCTATCCGATTGCCTTTGCTGGCAGTATTATGGGCATTTACAGCGCCCGGGCACAGGAACGTGGCCGGACTGTTACCATCATCTGCTATGGTATTTTTGCCGTACTTGTGGCATTCATGTGGTTTGCAGAAGTGCTGGCCCGGTGATGTCGGTATAATGCAGTACGGGTAACCGAAAATAACATCCAAATTTGTGGAAAATAAATGCCAAATTCGGCATTGACGGAAAGTACCCTGCGTGCTATAATAATAGCACCTATGCAGGGTATTTTTTTATGCTCTGAAATACAGAGCTGCCTGCAAAGGGAGGCAATTATTTAAGGAGGTGCCGTTATGCGCGTTAAGGTAACCCTGGCATGCACCGAGTGCAAGCAGAGAAACTACGACACAATGAAGAACAAGAAGAACAATCCGGAACGTCTCGAGATGAAGAAGTACTGCCCGTTCTGCCGGAAGCATACCGCCCATCGTGAGAGCAAGTAAACCTGGAGAAAGGATCGGCTTCCATGGCTAAAAAAGAGCAGAATGCTTCTGAAAAGAAGAACTCCGGTAAGGAGAAGAAGCCGGGCTTCTTTTCCAGAATTGGCAAATGGTTCCGCGACCTGAAAAGCGAATGCAAGAAGATCGTGTGGCCAACCCGCAAGCAGACAACGAACAATACGCTCATCGTCATAGCTACGATTCTGGTAATCGGCGTGTTCATTTGGATACTGGATGCAGTATTCAACCTGGGTATTGCCACACTGATTTCTGTGGCTGCGTAAGCGGAAAGGTTTGAGAACAAATGTCTGAAACACCAAAATGGTATGTGGTGCATACCTATTCCGGCTACGAAAACAAAGTAGCCTCTTCTATCATGAAGGCGGTTGAAAACCGCAAGATGCATGATCTCATCACCGAGGTGACCATCCCGACCGAGACCGTCCGCGAAGTCAAGGACGGAAAAACCCGTGAGGTAGAGCGCAAGCTGTTCCCGGGTTATGTCCTGGTTAAGATGATCGTGACCGACGAGAGCTGGTATCTGGTGCGCAATACACGCGGCTGTACCGGTTTTGTCAGCCCGAACTCCAATAAGCCGCAGCCTCTCACCGACGAGGAAGCGATGAAGTGGGGCGTATCCTCCCGTGAGGTTGAGGTCGAAATCAGCTATAAGGTCGGTGATTCCGTACGCGTCTGCGGCGGTCCGTTTGTTGACTTTGTCGGCGTTGTCGATGAAATTGATATCGGACAGAACAGGGTTCGCATTACCATCCCCGTGTTCGGACGCGAGACCCCGGTTGAGCTGGAGCTCAATCAGGTTGAAGTCGTTGAGGACTGAGTTCCTCGTTTTTTGGCAGGTGGGAGAGCGCGTCCATCCAAGGATGACAAGCGTCTCGCCATTACCACATTTTTCAAGGAGGTGCTATACAAATGGCACAGAAAGTAGTAGGATTTATTAAGCTTCAGATTCCGGCAGGCAAGGCAACACCGGCTCCTCCGGTAGGTCCGGCACTTGGCCAGCACGGTGTCAACATCATGGCTTTCACCAAGGAATTCAACGAGCGCACCAAGAATGACGCAGGCATGATCATTCCGGTCGTTATTACTGTATACGCAGACCGTTCGTTCTCCTTCATCACCAAGACCCCTCCGGCAGCTGTCCTCATCAAGAAGGCATGCAATATCCAGAGCGGTTCCGCTGTACCGAACAGAACCAAGGTTGCAACGATCAGCATTGACGACGTACGCAAGATCGCAGAGACCAAGATGCCTGACCTGAATGCCGCTTCCATCGAGGCTGCTATGAGCATGATCGCAGGCACCGCCCGTTCCATGGGCATCACTGTCGCTGAGTAATTCTCAGACGACCTGAGTTATTTCTATTCATTTGCTTGACGGCAGCTTGTGCCGTCTGGTGGGAGGAACAGAGGTTCCGAATTAACCACTAAAGGAGGATATTTATCGTGCGCAAAGGTAAAAAGTATATTGAGAGCGCAAAGCTCGTAGATCGCAGCAAGCTCTATGACACTGACGAAGCTCTGGACATGGTCCTGAAGACCGCTAAGGCTAAGTTTGATGAAACTGTAGAAATCCACGTAAAGCTGGGCGTTGACTCCCGTCATGCTGACCAGCAGGTTCGCGGCGCTATCGTTCTGCCGAACGGCACCGGTAAGAATGTTCGCGTACTTGTTTTCGCTAAGGGCGATAAGGCACAGGCAGCTCTCGACGCTGGCGCTGAGTTCGTAGGCGCTGAAGATATGGTTCAGCGTATCCAGAAGGAAAACTTCTTCGACTACGACGTTGTTATTGCAAGCCCGGACATGATGGGTCTGGTTGGCCGTCTGGGCCGCGTACTTGGTCCGAAGGGCCTGATGCCGAACCCGAAGGCTGGCACCGTTACCATGGACGTTGCCAAGGCTGTTAAGGACGCTAAGGCTGGTAAGATCGAATACCGTCTGGACAAGACCAACATCATCCACTGCCCGATCGGCAAGGCTTCCTTCGGTGTTGAAAAGCTGAGCGAAAACTTCAACACCCTGATGAACGCTATCATCAAGGCTAAGCCGGCTGCAGCGAAGGGCCAGTACATCCGCTCCTGCGTCGTTGCATCGACCATGGGCCCGGGTGTCAAGGTTAACGCTGCTAAGATTGGCAATAACTAATTAATTTTAAAAAAGCCCTTGACAGGTTTGGAATGGGCTGTTATAATATAATAGCTCGTTCAAAGACAGCAGGAGATGGACAACCATCCTAACCGGCTACCGCCATCCTGCCGAGGCAAGCATTGCGATGAAACACATCGAATGATTATTCATGCCCTTCTGTCTTTGAGCAGAAGGGCATTTCTTCATGTCCCTATCATTTTTATGGAGGTGAAACAGACTATGCCTAACGCAAAGGTTCTGGAACAGAAGAAGGCACAGGTTGCTTCTCTGGTTGAAAAGATCAAGAATTCCCCGGCTGGCGTTCTGGTTGACTATAAGGGTATCAACGTTGCTGATGACACAGCTCTCCGTAAGGAGCTGCGTGAGAACGGTGTTGAGTACTCCGTTGTTAAGAACACCATGCTGAAGTTTGCCGCTAAGGAAGTTGGCTTCGATGGCATGATCGAGCATCTGAATGGCACTACCGCTATTGCAATTGCTTCTGAAGACGTCGTAGCTCCGGCAAAGATCCTTTCCAAGTTCGCTAAGGATCATGACAACTTCTCCATCAAGACCGGTTTCCTCGAGGGTGCTGTTGTACCGGCATCCAAGATCGATGAGCTGGCTAAGCTGCCGAGCAAGGAAGTGCTTATCGCACAGACCCTCTACAGCTTCAACTATCCGATTATGCAGCTGGCTATTGCGCTTAACGCAATCGCAGAAAAGGGTGAGGCAGACCAGGAAGCTCTGGTTTCCACTCTGGTTGGCAAGACCGAGGCTGCAGAAGAAGCTGCAGAATAAGTTCTGCACACAGGGAAGCTGATTCCCACATTTCACACATTTAAATTTGAAAATATGGAGGTTACTACCATGACTGTCAATGAAATTATTGATGCTGTCAAGGAACTGAAGGTTCTGGAACTGGCTGAGCTGGTTAAGGCTCTGGAAGAAGAATTCGGCGTATCCGCTACTCCGGTAGCTGTTGCTGGCGGTGCTGCTGCAGGCGGCGAGGCTGCTGCTGCAGAAGAGAAGACTGAGTTCGACGTTGTCCTGACCAACGCAGGCGACAAGAAGATCGGCGTTATCAAGGTTGTTCGCGGTATCACCGGCCTGGGCCTGAAGGAAGCTAAGGCTAAGGTTGACGAGCTGCCGTCCACCATCAAGGAAGGCGCTTCTAAGGATGAGGCTGAAGACATCAAGAAGCAGCTGGAAGACGCTGGTGCAACTGTAGAGCTGAAGTAAGTTTCTTACATCATTTTTACAACCAAACCAATTACCGCAGGTTTTTTCGGAAACCTGCGGTTTTTTCCGTACGTTTCTTTTTGAGGAAAAGAAACGTAGGCAAAAGAAAACCTTCCGTTGCGCTCTCGCGCACAGCAAACTTGTCGGACAAACGCCCCGTCAGTTTGCCTACAGGACGCAAACTTGTATGCAAAAAGCCATTGCCCGTGGGCAATGGCTTTTTCGCTGCTATGCTTAAATCAGCAGATCGGTGTCCTTATCGTTGCAATAGCGGTGCAGGGTCGCGCGTACTGCGCCCGGGCCTGCAATCATCTGGTTGAAGAAATCAATGATGCGTTCGCCGCAGCCAACCTCGAAGGTATTCAGGCCGAACAGGGTACGGTCAGACAGGATCGGATACAGCTGCTCATAGGTTGCCTCACCGCCGAGCTTGATGCCGGACAGCTTTCTCTGAAGGGATTCCAGCAGCGGGTCCGGGCTCAGCTCCAGCGGATCACCGTTGTCATCTACACCGATCAGGTAGCGCAGCCATGCTGCAATGGCAAGCGGGATAAAGCGCAGATGGGATACACGGTGCATCGGAACCGGGGAATTATAATAATTGCTCAGAATGACACCATAACGGGTGCTTACCTTGCGGGAGGTATCGGTCATAATACGAGCGCAGGTATCGTTCAGATAAGGATTCGGGTAACGGACGGTCAGGATTTCATGTACAAATTCATCCGGGTCCAGAACGCCCGGATCTGCGCCCAGCGGCATGCATTCCTGATGGCTCAGGTTGGTGATAAAGGTGCAGATATCCTCATCCCGTACCGTGCAGTTGATGGTTTCATAGCCCAGCAGCGAGCCGAAGGCTGCCATTGCGGTATCCATCGGGTTCAGGGTAGAGCATGCCTTCATTTCCATGCTCTTTTCCACGATACGACCGGAGGTGAAGATAATGCCGAGCTGCTCAAGCGGCGGATGTCCGTTGGGGAATACATCCTCCATCAGCAGGTACTGAGGGGATTCGGTATTGACGAAGCAGGCAACCTTGGAGCCCTTTGCCGTTTTGACAGGCTTTACCATATCCAGACCGTCAGCACGCAGTACAGCAGCAATCTTCGGGTTCGGGAACGGTGTAATCTTGTCAATCATCGTACGCGGGAAGGAAATGCGGCCAGTCAGGTAAGCAAATTCCGTACCGTCAATCTTACTCTTCTGGAACCAGCTGTTGATGATTTCCAGCATGGCACGCTGCAGGCGATGGCCATTGTTAAAGCAGTTGTCCATGGAAACCAGAGAAAGCGGAGTGCCGCATGCATGCATACGCTTCAGGCACAGGCTTGCCAGTTTGCCCATAAAGCTATGGCAGTCATCCGGGCCGTTTTCCATATCCTCCTGTACATCCGCATAATAGTTGTTTTCGGAGTCACGCAGGATGTAAGCCTTTTCTGTGATGGTAAACGAAACCATCTGCAGGGACGGATTGCAGAAAATTTCAGCAACACGGTCGGTATCCACACTCAGCTTGAGGGATTCGGCAACGGAGCCAACCACTTCCTTTTTGAGTGCTCCGTCAGCATACAGGGTAACACACAGGGAAAGGTTATCAAACGGACGATAAGCCCTGTCAATGATTTCCTCATCATATGCTTCACAGCAGATGATACCCTTGTCTGTCAGACCTGCGGTCAGCATACGCTGAACCAGGACTGCCGGGAAGGCACGGAAGATATTGCCTGCACCGAAATGCAGCCAGGTCGGATTTTCATGGGTTTTTTCCCGCATGGCTTGGATATCATAATCCGGAAGACGATAGCCCTGCCAGTTTACTTTCTTTTCCAGGTTTTCAAGACTTAATTTCATTCTATATTTCACCAATCCTTTGTACTCAGTCAAAGTAATATTAACATTACCTATAGTATACCAAAAGAAAGCAAGCATTTCCAGTCAATTCGCACAAAAAGTGATGGCTGTAGCAGGAATTTTACCTGGGCGATTTGGAAGCAACGGTATGACAGGATTCGACATACCAGAGCAGTTGCCGTTTACTTGACAAACCATGTATGGGTTGATACAATACGGATGGACGATTTGTTTATCATTCGTAACAAAGAGAGAGGATTATGCCCTGATTGTGACATTTTAGTAGGAAAAAAGTTATTTTTTAGCACGATATTGATTGTTTTTTACTCGAATGAAAAATCAGGGGACAATTCTCCGGAAAGGAGAGGGCGGCTATGGCAGCGCAAATTGTTGCAGCTCTGATTTTTATCGTGATGTTTGGCCTGATTATCTGGGAGCAGATTGAACGGCACATTGTCGCACTGGTAAGCGGCTGTCTGATGTTTATTCTGGTATTTGGTGTCTGCATGCACAGTACGGAGGCTATGTGGCAGACTCTGAACATCGAAGGTATTTTTACGGTGCAGTTCTGGTATGATCCGTATGCATTGGGAGAGGAATCCACCGGTATCAACTGGTCTACGATTTTTTTCATTATTGGCATGATGGTCATGGTGCATGGCATGGCAATCACAGGATTTTTTCGATGGCTGTGCATTACGATTGCAAAGGCAGTCCGATATCAGATTATACCGATTTTTATCTGTTTTATGATCCTGTCAGCGGGCCTGGCTATGTTTATTGACAGCATTACGGTTATTCTGTTTCTGGCAGCGGTGACAGTAGAGCTGGCACGATTGTTGAAATTCGATCCGGTACCGGTCATTCTGGCAGAAGTGTTCTGTGCCAATCTGGGCGGTTCCGCGACGATGTGCGGAGATCCGCCGAATATCATCATTGGTACTTCGCTGGGATATTCTTTTTCGGATTTTATTCTCAACACAGGCATGATCGCCGGGATTTCCCTGATTTTTGTCATATTGTATTTTTATCTGGTATTCGGCAGGGAACTGCGTGCAGCACAGCAGGCACGGGCCGGACAAATGCAGTACCATTGCCCGGAGCCATCAGAAGCGATTGCAGACCGGGGGGGCTTTATCCGCAGCTGGATCATTTTTCTGGCAGTGGTAGTATTGCTCATCACCCATGCACAGACCGGATTTACCGTTGCGCTGATCGGTGCGGCAACAACCGTTGTTACTCTGCTCAGTGCCGGAAGAAAGAACGTAAAGGAAATTATAAAAAGTGTGAATTATAAGACCATTCTGTTCTTTATCGGCCTGTTTATGGCAGTTGGCGGATTGGAACAGACCGGAATTCTGGAAAACATTGCAGGCTTTATCCAGTCGATCAGTGGTGGAAGACCCATGATTATGGTTGCCATTATCATCTGGATTTCCGCATTGACCAGTGCGCTGGTGGATAATATCCCGTTTGCAGCTACGATGATTCCGGTTATCAAAACGCTGGCACTGACATCCAGTGCGGAGCTGTCTGTTCTGGCATGGGCACTTGCCATTGGCACGGATATCGGTGGCAGTGCGACGCCGGTGGGCGCATCGGCCAATGTGGTCGGTATTTCTGTGGTAGAACGGCATGGCTATCGGGTCGGGTGGTCGAGATATTGCAAGAGCATGCTGCCGGTAACCATTATCGTTCTGCTGATTTCCACCGTGTTTATGTGGCTGCGCTATGGGCTGTAAGTGAAATAACAGGATATACCATTTGATTGATGCATGAATGCAGGGAAGCAGCCGGTAAGGCTGCTTCTTTTTTCATTCCCTTGTTACTTCCCATTTTCGTTACAAAGCTTGATGCATACAGCTGCGATCGGATTTCTGCGAAGATAGATTTACAAATAAAAAAGGATATAAAAAAAGCCCGTAAGCGAAGATAAACAACACTTACAGGCTTGAAAAATATGGAGCAGGTAACGGGAGTCGAACCCGCTTATGCAGCTTGGGAAGCTGCCGTTCTACCGGTGAACTATACCTGCATGCGTTTATTCTATCACTTTGTGCGGAAAAAATCAATATGCAATTCGGTAATTACAGGATACCACGGAGAAGCTGCGGATGCTGTCGCAAAAGCGGTGTTCGTACTTTTTTATTGTGCAGGATAACAGAAAACGGGTTTTATCGGGAAATGATGTGCACATCTGTTGATTTTCGTCACGATGTATAGTATAATACAGCAAGAAATGAAAAGAATAAGATGTACAGGAGGGATTGGCAATGGCAGCACAAAAAGAAGACAGAAGAATCCGCAGAACCAAGCGCCTGCTGCGTCAGGCCCTTGCAGAGCTGATGAACGAAAAGGATTTTAAGGACATCACTGTAAAGGAAATTACCGATCGGGCAGATCTGAACCGGGGTACATTCTATTTTCATTATACTGATACATATGACCTGCGTGAAAAGATTGAGGATGAGCTGGTACAGGATTTTGCCCAAGTGCTTTCCAGCTATCAGCCCACAAAGGAAAATTATTCCGCAAGGCCAATGCTGGAACAGGCGGTCAGCTTCGTGGAGGAGCAGAAATTTCTGGTTCGAACCCTGTTCCAGAGCAGCTCGGACAGCGGCTTACAGGCGAAATTTACAAAGGTCATTGAGGAAATGGTGACAAAGACCAGCATGCAGATGAAGAGCACGGAGGCTGTGCAGAGCAGGCCCTACCACTGCCGCTATATGTCCTGTGGCATTATCGGATGTATGAACCTGTGGCTGCAGGGCGTGGATGGCATGACCGGAGAAGGTCTGATCGATGAACTGGATGAAATGATAAATTGCTTCCTGGAAGCATAAGGAACAGCCGGCGGCAGGTTGCCGCCGGCTGCTTTGCCATCAGTCCATCAGTCCACCATTCGATCCACTGTGTCCGCCGCATCCTGTGCCATCTGGCCCACCATGCCGGCGGTACGATGTGCCGTGCGGGATACGGTTTGTCCGGCACTGGTTCCGGCAAGCTTATAATTGATTGCCATAGCAGCAGCTGCTGCACCGGCAAGTCCGGTCAGGATACCGGCTGTGAACATACCTGTGTGCATATCTGATCATTCCACCTTTCCGCTTGTGCAGGGATAGTGTATGCAGCAGGGCTGATTTTATGCGGGAATTGCCGAAAAACTGGATTTTTTGTATGGTTTTTCGCACATAAACAAAAAAATGGGAGAAAAAAGTCATATCCTGTGCATTCTGACGGAAAGTTTGCGGGGGAAACCGGTTTACAAAATGGCAGGCCCGTTATATAATAAAGAACAGAAAAAAGCACCTTTAACGCTGTTCCCGTGAGTTCAGCAAGGCGTTCGGATAGAGTAACTGCAGGATAGGGAGGGACTATCTCTGTAGCGTTACGGCTTCCCGTCTGAGGTGCGGGCAGGCCGTTTTTTTATGTTCGGACAGACGGGAGGATTGTGGATGGAGCAGGTCAAAAAAGCGGAAATTATGGATGAAGGAGCCATGCGGCGTGCAATCAACCGGATTTCCTATGAAATCATTGAATGCAACCATGGCGCGTCCAATCTGGTTCTGGCCGGTGTGCGCACACGCGGCGTATTTCTGGCAGAACGGATGGCAGTGAAGATTACCGAAGTGGAAGGCACCTGTCCGCAGGTCATTTCACTGGATATCACCGGCTTCCGGGATGACAAGCCGGTAGGAAAGGATATGGTTGCCCTTCCGGAAATCGAGAATATTTCCAATAAAACCGTGATTATTGTAGATGATGTATTGTATACCGGACGAACCGTCCGTGCAGCGATGGAAGCGGTACTGCATATGGGACGGGCGCAGCGGATTCAACTGGCGGCACTGATTGACCGTGGACATCGGGAACTGCCAATCCGGCCGGATTTTGTCGGAAAAAATCTGCCTACCTCCCGTGCGGAGACCGTTCGTGTCAATATGAAGGAATTTGATGGGAAAGACAGCGTTGTGATTCTGACCGGCGCTGCGGAAGAATGAAAAAACAGGAGGAAACTACTATGTCTGTGAACACACTGGTAAACAAGATTAAGGAAAAGAATAATCCGACTGTCGCAGGTCTGGACGCGCGTCTGGAATATATTCCGGCATATGTTACCGATAAATATGTTGCGGAATACGGCAGGACCCTGAAGGCTGCTGCAGCCAGCATGCTGGAGTTCAACAAGGGCCTGATTGATGCCCTGCATGATATTGTGCCGGCAATCAAGCCGCAGGCTGCTTATTATGAACTGCTGGGACCGGACGGTGCGGCTGTGCTGCGGGATACCGTGGCATATGCCCATGAAAAGGGCATGTATGTCATTGCGGACATCAAGCGCAACGACATCGGCGCTACTGCTACAGCCTATGCACAGGCATATCTGGGCTGCAGCGAGGTATGCGGCGAAAGCCTGCCGGTATATGACTGTGACTCCTGCACCGTCAATGCCTATCTCGGTACCGATGGCATCAATCCGTTCCTGACGGAGTGCCAGAACCGTGACCGCGGCATCTATGTCCTGGTGAAGACCTCCAATAAGTCCTCCGGTGAATTCCAGAACAAGCTGATGGGTGACCAGCCGCTGTATGTCCGCATGGCGGAAAAGGTTGCGGAATGGGGCGCAGAGCTGATGACTGACTGTGGTTATTCCCAGGTTGGTGCCGTTGTGGGCGCTACCTATCCGGAGGAGCAGAAGATCATCCGTCAGATTATCCCCCACAGCTATTTCCTGGTACCGGGCTATGGTGCACAGGGCGCAACCGCAAAGGACATTGCCAATGCGTTCAATCCGGATGGTCTGGGTGCCATTGTCAATTCCTCCCGCGGCATCATGTGTGCGTGGAAGAAGTGTGATCTGGATTATCAGGAGGCTGCACGCCAGGAGGCAATCCGTATGCGTGATGACATTGTCAGCGCAATCCGGTAAACCTATACCACACATTTCATTCTAGCTAATTATTATTGTTTCTTTTATAAAAAGGAGTGTTTGGAACTTGAAGAAGGCCTATCTCCTGCTGGCTGACGGAACGCTGTTTGAAGGCGTCAGCGTCGGTGCAGAGGGCGTATCCATTGCAGAAATCGTATTCAACACCGGTATGGCAGGCTATCAGGAAGTCCTGACTGACCCGTCCTATTATGGACAGGCTGTCTGCATGACCTATCCGCTGATTGGCAACTATGGTTTGAATGCGGATGATTTTGAATCACGCAAGTGCTGGGTATCCGGCTTTATCATGCGTGAAGCATGTGCATATCCGTCCAACTGGCGCTGTGACCGCTCTCTGGATGCCTACCTGAAGAAGGAAGGCATTGTGGGACTGGCTGGCATTGATACCCGTCGCCTGACCCGTATCCTGCGCAGCAGCGGTGTCATGAATGGCATTCTGTATTCCGAAGGCCATGAGCCGACGGAGGAGCAGCTTGCTGAAATGAAGGCATATAAGGTAACGGATGCTGTAAAGACGGTTACCATTGACCAGCCGCAGGTTTGTCCGGCGACCAGCGAGTTCAAACACCGGGTTGCACTGCTGGATTTCGGTGTCAAGCGCAACATCCAGCGTGAGCTGTGCGCACGTGGCTGTGAGGTCACCATCCTGCCGGCCTATACCGCACCGGAGGAAATCCTGAACGGCGGTTACGATGGCATTATGCTGTCCAATGGCCCTGGCGACCCGATGGAAAACACCGAAATCATTGAAAATCTGAAACAGCTGACGGCTTCCGGCATGCCGATCTTTGGTATCTGTCTGGGACATCAGCTGCTGGCACTGTCCATCGGTGCAAAGACACAGAAAATGGTCTTTGGCCATCGCGGTGTCAATCATCCGGTAAAGGATCTGGCAAAGGACCGCACCTATATTACCAGCCAGAACCATGGCTATGCCGTACTGGGTGAGACGGTTGATCCGGCGATCGCGCGGGTCAGCCACATCAATCTGAATGACAATACCTGTGAGGGAATTGAACACCTGCATGCGCCCATCTTCACGGTGCAGTATCATCCGGAGGTAAAGCCGGGTCCGCAGGATACCGCATACCTGTTCGATCAGTTTGTTTCACTCATGGATGAGAAGAAGGGAGGCGCTCAGTAATGCCGCTGCGTCAGGATATTCATAAGGTAATGGTACTTGGCTCCGGCCCGATTGTCATCGGTCAGGCAGCAGAATTTGACTATGCAGGCACACAGGCATGCCGTGCGCTGCGGGAAGAAGGTCTGGAGGTTGTGCTGGTTAACTCCAATCCGGCAACCATCATGACCGACAAGGCAATGGCAGATAAGGTTTATATTGAACCGATGACCATTCCCTGTGTACAGGAAATCATCAAAAAGGAACGTCCGGACTCCATCCTGCCTACACTGGGCGGACAGACCGGCCTGAATATTGCCATGGATCTGGTGGCAAGCGGCTTCCTGGACGAATACAACGTCAAGCTGCTGGGCGCCAACCCGACCACCATTGACAAGGCAGAAGACCGTCAGATGTTCAAGGACACCATGGAAAAGATCCATGAGCCGATCATCGCCTCCAAGGTAGTCCACAGCGTAGAAGATGCGGTAGCATTTACCGAGGAAATCGGCCTGCCGGTTATCATTCGTCCGGCATATACCTTGGGCGGTACCGGCGGCGGCATTGCGTATACCTGGGACGAGCTGCGTGAGATTGCCGCTTCCGGTATTCTGTATTCCCGCGTGGATGAGATCCTCGTGGAGAAGTGCATTGCGGGCTGGAAGGAAATCGAATACGAAGTCATGCGTGACGGCAAGGGCAATGTCATCACCGTCTGCAACATGGAAAACATTGACCCGGTTGGCGTGCATACCGGCGACTCGGTTGTTGTGGCACCGAGCCAGACCCTGTGTGATTATGAGTACCAGATGCTGCGTACCTCTGCACTGAAGATTATCACCGAGCTGGGCATTGAAGGCGGCTGCAACGTACAGTTTGCCCTCAATCCGGATTCCTTTGAATATGCGGTTATCGAGGTAAACCCCCGTGTATCCCGTTCCTCCGCACTGGCTTCCAAGGCAACCGGTTATCCGATTGCCAAGATTGCGGCAAAGATTGCCGTGGGCTATGGTCTGGATGAGCTGACCAATGCAGTTACCGGTAAGACGGTAGCCTGCTTCGAGCCGACACTGGACTACTGTGTTGTCAAGTTCCCGCGCTGGCCCTTCGACAAGTTCGTTTATGCGGACAAGAGCCTGGGTACCCAGATGAAGGCAACCGGTGAGGTTATGTCCATCTCCAACAGCTTTGAAGCAGCACTGATGAAGGCAGTCCGTTCGATTGAAATGAAGGTTGACTCCCTGTCCATGCCGCTGATTGCCAAGCTGAGCGACGAGGAAGTCATCGAAAAGGTAAAGACCTGCGATTTCGAGCGTATTTTCTCCATCTGTGAAGCCTTCCGCCGTGGTATCATGACCATTGATGAGGTGCATGATATTACAAAGATTGACACCTGGTTCCTCCATGGCTTCATGCGTATCATTGATATGGAGCATGCGCTGGAGCAGGCAGAACAGCTGGATGAGCAGCTGTATCTGGCAGCAAAGAAGATGGGCTTTACGGATAAGGTCATTGAACGTCTTTCCAAAAAGGAAGTCGGCAGCCTGGCACGTATGCCGGTATACAAGACCGTAGATACCTGTGCTGCGGAATTTGAGGCAGAAACGCCTTATTATTACTCCACCTTTGATGAGGAAACCGAGGTAAAGCCGGCAACCGGCAAGAAGAAGGTCATGGTACTCGGCTCCGGTCCGATTCGTATCGGCCAGGGCATTGAGTTTGACTACTGTTCGGTTCATTCCGTATGGGCGCTGCAGCAGCTGGGCTGTGAGACCATCATTGTTAACAATAATCCGGAAACCGTATCCACTGACTTTGATACGGCAGACCGTCTGTATTTCGAGCCGCTGACACCGGAGGATATCACCGGTATCGTCAACGCCGAAAAGCCGGATGCTGCCATTGTACAGTTCGGCGGCCAGACTGCCATCAATCTGGCAGGACATCTGGAAAAGCTGGGTGTACCGATTCTGGGCACCCCGGCATGGAGCATTGACGCGGCAGAGGACCGTGAAAAGTTCGATGTCATCCTGAACAAGACCGGCATCCCGCGCGCCAAGGGTGATACGGTATTTACCGAGGAAGAAGCGGTTGCAGTTGCCGACAGGCTGGGTTATCCGGTTCTGGTACGTCCGTCCTACGTTCTGGGCGGTCAGGGCATGGAAATTGCCTATAAGGAAGAGGACATCCGTGAATATATGCAGGTTATCACCCGTACCAAGATTGAAAATCCGGTACTGGTCGATAAGTACCTGATGGGTCGTGAAATTGAGGTTGACGCCATCTGTGATGGTGAGGATATCCTGATTCCGGGTATCATGGAGCATATGGAGCGTGCCGGCATCCATTCCGGTGACTCGATTTCCGTGTATCCGTCTATCAGCATTGAAGAAAAGCACAGACAGACCATCATTGATTACACCAAAAAGCTGTCCAAAGAGCTGGCAGTTCTGGGTCTGGTCAATATCCAGTTTGTTCTGTACAATGATGAGGTTTATGTCATCGAGGTTAACCCCCGTTCCTCCCGTACCATTCCGTATATTTCCAAGATCACCGGTGTACCGATGGTGGATCTGGCAACCCGCTGCATGTTCGGCGAAAAGCTGAAGGATATGGGCTGGGGTACCGGACTGTATCCGGAATGCAAGCATTATGCGGTTAAGGTTCCGGTATTCTCCTTCCAGAAGCTGCGTGGACTGGATACCCAGCTGGGACCGGAAATGAAGTCTACCGGTGAGGTTCTGGGCGTATCCACCTCCTTCCGTGAGGCACTGCTCAAGGGCATGATGGGTGCAGGCTATGAGATGAAGAAGAAGGGCAAGATTCTGATTTCCGTCCGTGATGCGGACAAGCAGGAAATTATCCAGGTGGCAGAACGCTTCAGCGAGCTGGGCTTTGAGCTGTACGCAACCACCGGTACGGCAAACGTCCTCAACCGCCACATGGTCGCAACCAACGCGGTACGCAATGTAGATGAGCCGTCCCCGAACATGATTGACCTGATTGAATCCGGCGACATTGATTATGTCATTGCCACCTCGGTCAAGGGCCGCCATCCGGAGCTGGGTTCGGTACGAATCCGCCGTTCTACCGTCGAGCATGCAATCCCGTGCCTGACGGCAATTGATACCGCCAACGCACTGCTGCGCTGCCTGGAGGGCGACACACGCATCCAGTCCTGCGAGCTGGTGGATATCAACACCGTGCATCTGAAGTAACACGCTTTTGCGCGATAATATAATACCAAAAGACAGGACTGTCCCAACGGATGGTCCTGTTTTTCTGTTTGTAAACAACATGGATGCCCGCAGTTCCTTATGAAAAGCATTGGCATATAACAGGAAATACGATATAATGATAGCAGCAGATATCGGTATGCACCGATGGAATGAGACAGAAAGAGAACGAGGAGGGGAAACCATGCGGTATAAGATTTTTGGTGATATGATGCCTGCCGTAACCATCCAGCTGGATCAGGGCGAAAGCGTGTACACCCAGTCCGGCGGTATGAGCTGGATGACCGGCGGTGTAAAAATGGATACCAACATGCGCGGCGGTCTTGGCGGGGCATTTGGCCGGATTTTTTCCGGTGAATCGCTGTTTATGGCAACCTTTACGGCAACCAGACAGAATGATGAGGTGACCTTTGCCGCCACCATGCCGGGACAGATTATCAAGTTCAATATCCGTCCGGGTTATGAGATCATCGCGCAGAAGGGAGCTTTTCTGTGTGCGGAGCAGTCGGTGGATTTGTCCACTTTCTTTACAAGGGGCGTGAAAGGCGGTCTGTTCGGCGGAGAAGGCTTTATTTTGCAGAAATTCAGCGGCAATGGTGCTGTATTCTGTGAAATGGATGGCAGTGTATGTGAAATGGATCTTGCGCCGGGGGAGGTAATCCGTGTCGATTCCGGCAATATCGCGGCGTTTGAAAGCTCGGTACAGTATTCGGCGGAAATGGTAAAGGGCTTTAAAAATATCCTGTTCGGCGGGGAAGGGCTGTTCCTGTCCACCCTGCGGGGGCCGGGCCGTGTCTGGCTGCAAACCATGACAGTTTCCGAATTGGCAAAGAAGATTATCCCGTATGTGCCGACAAGCGGAAATTCGTAAGAGATTACGATAAAATGGTATAACAAAAGGCACTCCCTGTTCCATACGGTGCAGAGGGTGCCTCTTTTTTTCTTTTATTTTACAGGCTCATCGATGCCCCAGCCCCGCAGCGGATACCGCTGTACCGCGCCAAAAATGCGCTGGCGGACGCCATGGTTCTGATGCTCCAGTGTGCGGATGAGCTGCTTGATTTCCTCCCGCTTGGTATTGCCGTCAGCCGGACAGGGGTTATGTACCACCGGCAGCTCCAGACGGCGCACCAGGGACTTGATATACGCTTCCGGCGCGTAAATCATGGGACGGATGACCGTGATGTCCCGGCGGTTTAAATAGGTCATGGGCAGGAAACAGTTAAACCGCCCTTCATATAATAAGGACATCATAACGGTTTCAATGACATCATCATAATGATGCCCCAGTGCAACCTTATTACAGCCGCATTGTTTGGCGGTGTCATTGAGTGCACCGCGGCGCATTTTAGCACACAGGGAACAGGGATTTTCTTCCTGTCGGATATCAAAGACAATGGTTTTGATATCGGTCTGACGGGTGATATATTCCACATCCAGTTTTTTACACAGCTCAGCTACCGGTGTGAAATCCATTTCCTCATAGCCCATTTCCAGTGTAATCGCTTTTAATTCAAATTTTTTCGGGTAAAACCGGCGTAAATTCGCCAGTGTTGCCAACAGAGCCAGGGAATCCTTGCCGCCGGAGACACCGACAGCGATGACATCCCCTTCTTCAATCATATGATACTGATCCACCGCACGGCGGACATAAGACAGCATTTTCTGCATAAATTCTCCTCCTGACGGTACATTTTTACCATCGTTATCCCGTCTATTATAACGAAGGAGGAATCTGTTGTACAGCGAAAAAAAGAAAATGGGAATGGAGTATTCGGGAGAAAAACAGAGGAAATCAAAGAAAACGGGAGATCGTTCCGGTAAAAATTAAAATCTTCAAAAAATGTGTTGACTTTGATTTTTAGATATGGTATAACATTAGAGCACCTGAAAAACAGAAAAAGTATGGTTTTTCGGGAAAAAATAACTTCGTGAATGAAAAATTCAGATAAAATTATAATCGGAGGTTAGATCATGTCCACTTTCATGGCTAAGGCTGAAAATATCGACCGCAAGTGGTATATCGTTGACGCAGCAGACAAGCCGCTGGGTCGCACCGCAGCCACTGTAGCAGCTCTCCTTCGCGGCAAGCATAAGGTAGAGTTCACCCCTAATGTAGACACTGGCGATTATGTAATCGTTATCAATGCATCCAAGGCAGTTCTGACCGGCAACAAGCTGGTTCAGAAGTACTACCGCAGACATTCCGGCTGGATCGGTGGTCTGAAGGAAACCCAGTACAAGACCCTCATGGCTGAGCGTCCGGAACTGGCAGTGGAGCTGGCTGTTAAGGGTATGCTCCCGAAGAATTCCATTGGCCGCAAGGCTGCTACCCGTCTGAAGGTTTACGCAGGCAGCGAGCACAAGAACGAAGCACAGCAGCCGACTGTTTGGACTGGCAAGTAATTCTTACAAGGAGGAAAATTAAGTCATGTATACCCCTAAGAAAGCATATTTCTACGGCACCGGCAGAAGAAAGTCCTCTGTTGCAAGAGTTCGCCTGATTCCGGGCGGTACCGGTGAGATCACCATCAACAATCGTACCCTGGATAACTACTTTGGCCTGGAGACCCTGAAGCTGATCGTTCGTCAGCCGCTGGAAGCTACCCAGACCACTGAGAAGTTTGATATCGTTTGCACTGTAACCGGCGGCGGCTTTACCGGCCAGGCTGGTGCAATCCGTCACGGCATTTCCCGTGCCTTGCTGCAGGCTAATTCCGACGAGTATCGTCCGGTTCTGAAGGCTGCAGGCTACCTGACCCGTGACCCGAGAATGAAGGAAAGAAAGAAGTACGGCCTGAAGGCTGCACGTCGTGCTCCGCAGTTCTCCAAGAGATAATTTCCAAAATTATTTCTGCAATTTTACAACAAACAAAACCACCGTTTCCGCATGGATTCGGTGGTTTTTTGTATATTCATGTTGTTTTCCTTCACCGATACGAAACATCAGACAGATAAATGTCCTTCATGCTGATGGAAATATGGTGCAGTTCCAGAAATACCTTGACGGTTTCCCGGTCCAGCGGACATTTTGGGCCGATGGTAATGCTGCGGATAAAGGAGCCCGGGCAGTCGTCAAAGGAAAGGTCACGATAGGGTACCAGATTGTTCTTGCGCAGTCGATAATCCAGCGGAAGAATACGGAACCGATCCAGATTTTCTTCGAGAATTTCTCTGGAGAGCAGCTGCTGGAAATCCGTTTCATCAAAGGTTTCGCTTTCATATGGCGGGGCAGGGAGATCCGGATAATAAACACAGCGCCATTCCGCTTCCTCGGAAAAGGCACGGGATTTGAAAAACGGCAGTGCCGGATATAAAATGCGTACCAGCTGTGTGGCAGCCTGTTCCAGGGATGTGCGCAGCGGCAGCCAGTTCATATAAATACAAAACATCTGCATACAGATGGCTTCTATTTCCCGGGTCGTATATCGTATATTGGCAAACAGCAGGCTGGAGGGCAAAGCCTGGTCACTGCCTTTTAAGTTGAGATATTGTTCTGCCCTATGGTAAGCCGGACGAAATTCCTCCTGTGAGGAAACACCAATGCAGACACCATAGCCATTGTCCCCATAACCGCGCCATTGGCTGAGCAGGTCACGTTCGGAGGAAAAGCAGGCGGCAAGAATCATGGTATTATACTGTTGAAACTGCTGCTCCATTTCCCTGAGCAGTCTGGAGGCCAGACCGGGCTGGCGGGAACAGGGGTATTCCGGATTATGCAGATTGTTTCGGATGTGCTGCAGGCATTGCTGGATTGCCCACTTTTTTTCCATAAAGTCATTGCTTTTTTCAATGTCAGATAACCGGATGGTATGATTGGTGATAATCTGAAAAAAGGTATCCACGCTGCAGTAATGATAGACGACAGACGGCAGCGGAAGAGGATGCAGAACAGGTTTCATAAGCAGATTTTCCTTCCTGATTTTAAAGACAGACTGTACATTTATTGTACACCTGAATGCACAGATTTCCAAAGGATAGATGAAAAAAATTGTTCCACGAATGGTAAAATTTCAGAAAAGAACAGAAATTGGGCAAATTTATCACAAAGTTCACATTTTGACAGCTTTTCTAATATTGCGTTAAAATGTAACGAAGAATTGTGCAAATGAACAATACAAATATGAACAAATTGTTAATGAAATGTAAAAGGGTGCAAAAAGTTCGGAAATTCCTTGACTTTGTGAGCTTTTTGCGCTACAATGCACATAAAATAACAACTGTAACCAAAATGTAATCAAATTGCATTTGTGTTGTAATTTTTATGGCTGCCGGTAATTGGGCAGTGCAACGTCCGCACGGCTACAGGTTGGAAGTGCGGCTGAGACGAAAGGAGTTTTATGAACCTGTTTACACTTGGAAAGAATTTTCATCTTCATGTGACAAAGAATTATTTAAAGCATCGTGCCGTTCCGCTGGCTGCACTGGTTTTGACAACAGCCATGACCTTCCCGGTTATTGCGGTAGGTATGGATGAATATACCATTACAGACGGCAATACAACAGAAGTTGTGTCCATGTATCAGGGGGATGCGGAAGCTGCGCTGCAGCGCTCCACCTTCAGTGAGGAGGATTACAGCATTGCTTCTCTGATTGAAACAGAAGAAGGCTATGAAGTCACAGTCAAGCAGAAGTACAATGTGACTGTAACTGTTGATGGTGCAACAAAGACCATTTATACCGGTGATGCTACAGTCGATGGTATTTTGAGAAATGGCGGCATTGAGCTGCATGAGGCGGATCTGGTAGAACCGGCTCGTGATACCCAGATCACGGAACCGACCAATATTACCGTAACCCGTGTTACCACGACACAGAAGAAGCAGACACAGGCTGTTGCCTATACCACGGAAACTCGTGATGCCAGTGATCTGGAAGCCGGGAAAACCCGTGTAGCACAGAAGGGTGTCAATGGTGTAGAGGAAGTCACACTGGAATATACCTATCATGACGGCAAGCAGGTTGCCTGTGTACAGCTTGCATCCTCTACCGTTAAGGAGCCGGTGACCGAGATTGTGGAACGCGGCACCAAGCAGCCGTCTGTTGCAACAACATCCGGCACCCTGAGCTATTCCCGTGTGCTTACTGTGGAAGCAACCGCATACAGCGGCGGCGGCACGACAGCCAGTGGTATGGCTGCACAGGTGGGACGCATTGCGGTTGACCCGCGTGTCATCCCGCTGGGCACAAGACTGTATATCACCTCTGCGGATGGCAGCTCCTGGGTTTACGGAACGGCAGTAGCAGCAGATACCGGCGGAGCCATCAAGGGCAACCGGATTGACCTGTACTTCAATTCTGAATCCGAATGCATCAGATTTGGCAGACGCAGTGCCAAGGTATATATCCTGAACTAAAGATACAGCCCCAATCGTTTGGATTGGGGCTTTTCAAATGGTGTAGAAAGAAACAGCCGCAGACCTTCCGGTTCGGGAGTATCTGCGGCTGAACATATTTGTATTTACTTTTTGGTCAGATAATTTTTCAGCATGGCTGCGGCTTCAGCGCGGGTGGCCAGACCCTTCGGGTCAAGCAGCAGGGTACCATTGGACTGCTTCTTACCGTTGACGATGCCGTTCTGGTTTGCCTAGAGCAAGCCCGATTGCCCGATTTTTCCATTTCATACGTTTTACCCCTTTCACGAAAAAATTGCGCTTAATGACCCAAATACTGTAGTATTAGTGAAAATATTGCGGAATTTTAACGATTATACCGTTGAAATCGCATTTGGGTCATCTGTGGAGTAAATTATAACAAAAATACATATTTACATCAAGGAGAATTTGGACATTATGGTTAGAACTGGGATATGTATTCTATGAAGATTGATTGATACGACAGTAAAGCGGGGCATAATGGTTTCCAAAGACTGTGAGCGTCTGTTAGCTGTTACCACAACAACTTTTTCGATTTTTTGCGCATCCTTTTCGGAATTATTGTCGGAATCAAGGAAGCTGATTGCATGCGTGCGGCAAAAAGTGTATAATACAAATACTTATAGACAGATTCAGCTGTAAAACGCTTGAAAGATGAGGAATATACATGGATCTTTGTAACATTGATGATATCCGGAGGGTATTGGGCAGACATGGCTTCCGGTTTTCCAAATCGCTGGGACAGAACTTCCTGACAGCGGCATGGGTTCCGGCACAGATTGCGGATTCCTGTGGCGTGGACCGGGACAGCTGTGCTCTGGAAGTAGGTCCGGGCATGGGTTGCCTGACCGAACAGCTGTCACGGCGTGCGGACAAGGTTTGTGCCATTGAGCTGGACCGTAACCTGTTCCCGGTGCTGGAGGAAACACTGGCAGGCTGTGATAACATTGAGATTGTACAGGGAGATGTGCTGAAATGTGATCTGGCAGGCATCTGTCAGGAAAAATTCGGTGACGCGCCGGTATATGCCTGTGCCAATCTGCCGTATTATATCACCACACCGGCGATTACTGCCTTGCTGACAGCCAATGTATTTCGGGCTATCACGGTTATGGTGCAGAAGGAAGTGGCACAGCGTATCTGCGCACCGGCGGGAAGCCCGGATTACAGTGCCTTTTCGATTTATATTGATTATTACGCAGATGCGGAAATTTTATTTGATGTACCGCGGGATTGTTTTGTCCCGCAGCCGAAGGTTGATTCCGCTGTGGTCAGGCTGATTCCCCGTGGAAAGCCGCCGGTTCCGGTGTGCAATGAAAAGCTGTTTTTCACACTGGTCAAGGCTGCCTTTGGACAGCGCCGTAAGACCCTGGCCAATGCGTTACAGTCTGCCCTGGGCAATACTCTGGGCAAGGCTGGCATTGTACAGCTGATTACCGATTGTGGTTTTGATGCCAGAATCCGCGGCGAAAAGCTGAGCCTTGCGGATTATGCAAAGCTCACTGAGCTGGCAGAGCAGCGCATGGCACAGTAAGATACCTGCTGAGAGGAATCGGATATGGACCGGTATGTGGTAAAAAATCAAATAAAGCTTGCTTTAGGCTACACAACCGGGAGCTGTGCAGCGGCTGCATCCAAGGCAGCCGCTGTTGCCTTGCTGTGCGGCGGGCCGGTACGGCAGGTACAGCTCATGACACCCAAGGGCATTCTGCTGACCCTGGATGTGGAGGATATGACCCGTACACCGGAGCAGGTCTGCTGTGCGGTGCGCAAGGATGCGGGAGATGATCCGGATATTACCCATGGCATCCTGGTCTATGCAACGGTTTCCCGTATCGAAACAGGGATTGTCATTGACGGCGGAACTGGTATAGGCCGGGTAACCCGTCCGGGTCTTGCCCAGCCGGTGGGGACCGCAGCCATCAATCCCGGGCCGAGAGCGCAAATCAAGCAGGCGTTGGAGGCTGTCGCGCAGGAATACAACTATACCGGTGGGTTTTCCGTTGTCATTTCCATTCCGGATGGAGAGAAGCTGGCGGCACGCACCATGAATCCCCAGCTGGGCATTGTGGGCGGCCTTTCGGTGCTGGGAACCAGCGGCATTGTGGAGCCCATGAGTGAACAGGCGCTGATTGATACAATTCATGTGGACATTGACGCACGATATGCCGCAGGCCAGCGGACACTGCTGCTGTGTCCGGGCAATTACGGGGAGGATTTTGCCCGGGAGGTGCTGGGACTGGATATTTCCCGCGGCGTGAAATGCTCCAATTTCCTTGGGGAAGCACTGGATTATGCGGTATACCGTGGGTTTGACAGAGTGTTGCTGATCGGACATGCGGGAAAGCTCATCAAGCTGGCAGCCGGTGTATTCCAGACCCATTCCGCTTATGCGGATGGCAGGCAGGAAATTTTTGCGGCACATGCAGCCCTGTGCGGCGCGGAACAGGAGACCGTTCGCAGGCTGATGGAGGCTGTCACTGTGGATGCCTGTCTGGACATTTTACAGGAAGCCGGACTGGACAAGCCGGTACTGGCTTCCATTTCACAGAAAATACAATCACATTTATTCCATCGGACAACTGGAAAATCCGGCAGAGACTTCCAGGTGGAGTATGTGATGTTTACCAATCAATATGGTGTCCTGATGCAGACGGAACAGGCAGCGGACTGCATTGCGGCACGCAGGAAGGAAGAACAAGGATGATTCATTTTGTTGGAGCAGGCCCCGGAGCAGAGGATCTGATTACGGTGCGCGGCGCAAAGCTGCTGGAAGAGGCAGATGTGGTGGTCTATGCGGGTTCCCTGGTGAATCCGGCACATCTGGCACGGACAAAAGAAGGCTGTGCCATTTATGACAGTGCATCCATGACACTGGAGCAGGTGATGGATGTGATGATTCCCGCGGCAAAGGAAGGCAGGAACGTGGTTCGGCTGCATACCGGAGACCCGTCTGTCTATGGCGCAATCCGGGAACAGATGGATATACTGGATGCAAATGACATCCCGTATGACGTATGTCCGGGTGTTTCATCCTTCTGCGGTGCGGCTGCGGCATTGAAGGCGGAATATACCCTGCCAAATGTGAGCCAGACAGTGATTCTGAGCCGTATGGCTGGGCGTACCCCGGTGCCGGAACGGGAATCCATCCGTGCCCTTGCGGCACATGGCAGCACCATGGTGCTGTTCCTGTCCTCCGGCATGCTGGGCAAGCTGTCAGAGGAGCTGATTGCGGGTGGCTATGCACCGGAAACACCGGCGGCCATTGTCTACAAAGCAACCTGGCCGGATGAACAGGTATTCCGCACCACGATTGCCGGGCTGGAACAGACTGCAAAGGACAATGGCATTCATAAGACCGCTTTGATTACCGTCGGCGGTTTTCTGGGCGATGCGTATGAGCGTTCCAAACTGTATGACCCGGCCTTTGCCCATGGCTATCGTGAGGCAAACCCGTGAACATCAGCATCATTGCGTTTACAGACCGGGGACGGGAGCTGAGCAGGCGCATGGCGGCGCATTTACCGGAAGATATTGTGAAGCTGTATGCCAAAGCGGAGGGATTTTTGCCCTATGACAGCCTGCGGGACTTTGCCCGGCAGGCCATGGCAGAGGCGGACGCGGTGATTTTTGTGGGAGCCACAGGCATTGCAGTCCGTGCCATCGCACCCTTTGTCCGGCGCAAGGATATGGACCCGGCGGTGCTGGTGGTCGATGAAAACGGACGGTTTGTCATTTCGCTGCTGTCCGGGCATATCGGCGGGGCAAACCGGCTGGCACAGCGGCTGGCGGAACAGCTGCATGCAATTCCGGTTGTCACCACCGCCACTGACGGACAGGGACTGTTTGCGGCAGACCAGTGGGCTGCGGAGCACCGCTGCACGGTGCGCAATCTGCGGGCCATCCAGCAGGTTTCCGGTGCCCTGCTGCGGGGAGAATCGGTTGGTTTACAAAGTGATTTTCCCATTACCGGAACCCTGCCGGAGGGTGTTGTTTTGGATACCCGGGAAAACGGTATTGGCATTTCGATTTATTTTCGGGAAACCGACCCGTTTCCCCATACCCTGTGGCTGGTTCCCCGCATTGTCCATGTGGGCGTGGGCTGTCGGCGCAATACCCCGCCGGAAAAGCTGGTGGGCTGGGCACAGAAGCAGCTGCAATCGCTGCGGATTGATCCCCGTGCTGTGGCATCGGTGGCTTCCATCGACCTGAAGCAGGACGAACCGGCAGTACACCGGCTGGCACAAGCATGGCAGGCTCCGGCTGTCTTTTATACGGCACAGCAGCTGGAGCAGGTACAGGGAAATTTCCCGCCGTCGGACTTTGTCCGCCGGACAACCGGGACAGACAATGTATGCCAGCGGGCAGCGGCAAAGGCAGCCGGAAACGGTACCTGCCTGCTGGAAAAGACCGCACAGGACGGCATGACGATTTCGATATATTGTGAGGACTGGAGGACAGCATTTTGAGCATTTGCATGGCTGGAATTGACTGGGAAACAGCAAAAATGGATAAGCGTGAGGCATTTTCCTTCACCAGCAGCCAGGTCGGCAGGTTATGCGGACGGATTGCACGGATGGAAGGTGTTGACGGCTGTGTGCTGCTGTCCACCTGTAACCGTACGGAGCTGTATCTCAGCGGCGGCGAGGCGTTACAGCCCGCAGTGGTATTGTGTCAGGCTGCCGGGGCGGAAGGCGCAGAGATACTGTTCTGTGAGCGGCGTGACCGGGAGGCGGAGCGGCATCTGATGGAGGTCTCCTGCGGCCTGTGCTCCCAGATTCTTGGTGAGGACCAGATTGTTTCCCAGGTAAAGCGTGCCTATCAGCTGGCACATGAGGCAGGGAGCACAGATGCAGTGCTGAGCCAGCTGTTCCGGCTGGCGGCAACGGCAGGAAAACGCAGCCGTACCCAGGTACGCCTTTCCGCGGCACCACTTTCGGTAGCCGGACAGGCTGTGGAGCAGCTGGCGGCGGAATTGGGAGATCTGACTGGCAAACGTGCACTGGTCATTGGCAATGGGGAAATGGGGCGGCTGGCATCCAGCCTGCTGACAGCAAAGGGCTGTCAGGTCACCGTCACCCTGCGAACCTACCGGCATGGAGTGACCATTGTTCCGGCAGGCTGTCAGACCATTGGATATGACGAACGCATGAAGCTGGTACCCGCCTGTGATATTCTGCTCAGCGCTACCACGAGCCCCCATTACACCATCACACGGGACAATCTGGCAGGACTGGAACGAGTGCCCCAGGCGGTATGTGACCTGTCCATTCCACGGGATATTGAACCCACCATCCGGGAATTGCCGGGTGTGCGGCTGTTTCTGGATATGGACAGCATGGGCGGACGGGATGTGCATGTGGATGCACAGGATCGCCAGCAGGTAGAGGATATCATTGAAGAGGAAATGCTGAAGCTGGAACGCTGGTGCAGCTATCGGGAAGACCTGCCGATGATGGACGACCTGTGCAGGCTGATCGCCGAACGGGTGGCAACCGGCTATGACTTTTCCGTGCTGGCAGACGGGGAGGGAACAGAGGTTGCGGATAAAATGGAGCAGGCGGCACGGCTTGCGGTGGAAAAGACAGCCCGGCTGCTGTTCAGCGGCTTGCAGGGAACCCTTGCGGACGGCGCATTGGAAATCTGCCGGGAAGCCATTTTGCGCAAAGCGCCGCAGCTGCGGGACAGGAGGACATCATGAAGCTGTATGTAATTGGCATTGGCCCGGGTGGTGCAGACCAGATGACACCACGGGCACTGGCTGCCATTCAAAAAAGTAATATCATCGCGGGTTATACCACATATATTGATCTGGTACGTCCGCTGATTGGGGACAAGGAAATTTTACAGACCCCCATGAAGCAGGAGATTGACCGGTGTATCCGGGCACGGGATGCGGCACTGACCGGTAAAACGGTTGCCATGATCTGCTCCGGTGACGCGGGCGTGTATGGCATGGCAGGCCTGATGCATGAGGTATGTGAGGCATATCCGGAGCTGGACATGGAAGTGATTCCGGGGATTACCGCAGCCTGCGGCGGTGCTGCCGTGCTGGGTGCGCCGCTGATCCATGATTTTGCGGTCATCAGCCTGAGTGACCTGCTCACGCCATGGGAGACCATTGAAAAGCGTCTGGATCTGGCGGCACAGGCGGATTTCTGCATCTGTCTGTACAATCCCTCCAGCCGCAAGCGTGCGGATTATCTGCAAAAGGCATGTGATATCCTGTTAAAGAGCAAAGCACCGGAAACACCCTGCGGCATTGTGCGCAACATCGGACGTGACGGGGAGCAGGGAGAAATCTACACCCTTGCACAGCTGCGGGAGGTACAGGTGGATATGTTTACCACGGTATTCATTGGCAACAGCCAGACCCGGGTCATCCATGGCAGGCTGGTTACGCCCAGAGGCTATGAAAACAAATGAAGCTTGTGATTTTTGCCGGAACCAGTGAAGGCCGGACGCTGTGTACCCGGCTGTCTCAGGCTGGGATGCAAGCCACGGTCTGTGTGGCGACAGAATACGGAAAGGAAGTCATGCCGGAGCTGCCGGGCATTACGGTGCATACCGGACGGATGACAGCGGAAGAAATGGCGGATTTTCTGCGGGAGACCCAGCTGGTTGTGGATGCCACCCATCCTTATGCGGTAGAGGTGAGCAAAAATATCCGGCAGGCATGTGAAACGGTCAATTGCCGGTATATCCGCCTGCTGCGTCCCAAAACACAGGCAGAGCATGTGGTACATGTGGCGAGCGCGGCTGAAGCGGCGGCATATCTTGCCCATACCGAAGGCAATGTGCTGCTGACCGTAGGCAGCAAGGAGCTGCACTGCTTTACCGCAGTGCCGGATTACGCCGAACGGTTATGGCCACGGGTACTTCCAGCGGCGGCATCCATGGAAATCTGCCAGAAGCTGGGTTTTCCGGCAGCACATACCATTTTGATGCAGGGTCCCTTTTCCGAGGAACTGAACATCGCATTACTGCACACCTGCGGGGCGAAATGGCTGGTGACAAAGGACACCGGCGTGGCAGGCGGCCTGCCGGAAAAGCTGGCGGCGGCAAAACGATGTGGCTGCCAGGTGATTTTGATTGACCGTCCCCGGGAGGACGGCATGACACCGGAAGAAGTGCACCGTCTGCTCCTTCCCCGCAGGCCGCTGCGGTTTCCGTTGTTTGTGGATCTGACCGGACGGCAGTGTCTGGTTGTGGGCTGCGGCAAAATCGGTGCCCATCGGGCAGAGGTATTGTTGCGTTATGGCGCGAAGGTCACGGTGGTTTCCCCGGAGGGAGAACCGCCGGAGGGTGCGGAATGGGTAAAACGAGCGTTCCGGCCGGAGGATTTGGACGGAAAATTCCTTGTCACGGCGGCAACAGACAACCGGCAGGTCAATCATACAATCTATGAACGATGTGTGCAGCAAAATATCTGGGTCAGCACGGCGGACAATCGGGAGGAATGCACCTTTTTCTTCCCGGCTGTACGGACCGGCGCGGGACTGTCGGTGGGACTGGTTTCCGATGGCAGTGACCACAAAAAGACAGCACGGGCAGCCCGTGCCATCGAAGCCGTATTACAGGAGGAGGAAACCACATGAGCCGGATCATACGTGTAGGCAGCCGGGAATCCAAACTGGCTGTCATCCAGAGCGAAATGGTGATAGATGCCATCCGTGCCAGTGACCCTTCGGTACAGGTGGAGCTGGTGACCATGAAAACCACAGGAGATAAAATCCTTGACCGGACACTGGACAAGGTAGGTGGCAAGGGGTTGTTTGTCAAGGAGCTGGATCGTGCACTGTTGGCGGGCGAGGTAGACCTGACGGTACATTCCATGAAGGATTTACCCGCTCAGCTGGACGAAAACCTGCCGCTGGTGGCGGTATCCAGCCGGGAAACGCCGTATGACGTACTGGTTTTGCCGGAGGGCTGTACCGAATGGGATCAGACCAAACCGGTGGGCTGTGCGTCGGCACGCCGGACAGTACAGATTAAAAAGCTGTTTCCCCATGTTTCCGTTAAGCCGGTACGAGGCAATATCCAGACCCGTCTGCGCAAGCTGGACAGCGGGGAATATGGTGCGCTGGTTCTGGCACAGGCAGGACTGCACCGGCTGGGTCTGGATGACCGGATTCATCATATTTTTACACCGGAAGAAATCCTGCCCTCGGCCTGTCAGGGCATTCTGGCGGTACAGGCACGGAAGGATTTTGACCGTGAGATTTTACAACAGTTTCACGATGCGGATGCATGGGATTGTGCCATGGCGGAGCGGGCGTTTATCCGTGCGCTGGATGGCGGGTGTTCCTCTCCGGTAGCGGCATTTGCACAGCTTATGGATGCAGATACCATGAAGCTCACCGGCTTGTATGTCACAGAGGACAGAAAGCATTCCCGCATCGAAACCATCACCTGCCCGCGGAGCGACGGCGCAGCCTGTGCGGCCAGCCTTGCCCTGCGGATGAAAAGCGAGGGAATCCTATGGGAAAGGTAACACTGGTTGGCGCAGGACCGGGAGATCCGGGACTGCTGACGATAAAAGGCCGTCAGGCGATTGCGGACGCGGATGTCATTGTCTATGACCGTCTGGTAGGGCCGGAAATTCTGGCGTTGATGCCGGAAAAAGCAGAATGCATTGACGTAGGCAAGCAGAGCAACCATCATCCGGTGCCCCAGTGGCGGATCAATGAGATTTTGCTGGAAAAGGCACAGGAGGGCAAAAGGGTTGTCCGGCTCAAGGGCGGAGACTGCTTCCTGTTCGGCCGGGGCGGAGAGGAGCTGGAGCTTCTGGCACAGCATGGGATTCCCTTTGAGGTGATTCCGGGCATTACCAGTGCCCTGTCGGTTCCGGCGTATGCAGGCATTCCGGTGACCCATCGGGATTTTACCTCCTCCGTGCATATCATCACCGGCCACGCAAAGGCAGGCAGCAGGCTGGACCTTGATTTTGACGCGCTGGTACGGCATAAAGGCACGTTGGTATTCCTGATGAGCGTTGCCAGCACGCCGATGATTCTGGACGGACTGATGCAGGCCGGCATGCCGCAGGATATGCCCGCCGCCATGATTGAGCGCGGTACCCTGCCGGGACAGCGCAAGCTGGTGGCACAGGTGGGCACACTGGCACAGCGCATGAAAGAAGAAGGCATTTCCAGTCCGGCAATTCTCATTGTGGGCAGCGTGTGTGCGCTGTCTGATGGCTTTGACTGGTTTGATACCCTGCCGTTGCATGGTGTGACGGTAGCGGTGACCCGCCCGAAGGCACGGGCCGGCACCCTGACTGACCGGCTGCGCGGGCTGGGTGCGGATGTTATTTCCTATCCATGCATTGAGACACAGACCATCTGGCCCAATATGCCGGTGGTGGAAGCGCTTGCCTCGCTGGACCAGTACCAATGGCTGGTGCTGACCAGCCCGGCAGGCGTGGAGGTGCTGGCGCAGCTGCTGGACGCGGCGGAAATGGATATGCGCAATCTGGCGCATATGAAAATCGCGGTGATCGGCGCCGGTACAGCGAAAAAGCTGAAGGAGCATGGCCTGCGGGCGGATTATGTTCCGGCGGTCTATGATTCCGTCCATCTGGCGGAGGGGCTCATCCGTCTGGTACAGGAGGGCGAACGGGTACTGATGCTCCGGGCGGAAATCGGTACGCCGGAGCTGCCGGAGCTGCTGGCACAGGCATGTGTTGCCTTTGACGATGTACCGGTTTACCGGACGCTGTATCAGAACGGACGCAGTGCGGAGATGGCGCAGCTGCTGGCACAGGGCGCTGTGGATGTGGTGACGTTTACCAGCGCTTCCACGGTGCATGGCTTTGTGGAAAGCCTGCCGGAGGGCACGGATTTGACCGGCTTTACCGCGCTGTGCATCGGCCCGTCCACGGAAAAAGCGGCAAAGGCCGCGGGTATGCGCACGCTTACCGCTGCCAATGCCACGATTGACGCAATGCTTACCACATTACAGGAGGAATATACAAAATGAATCTGATTAATCGACCGCGCAGGCTGCGTACCACGCCGAGCCTGCGTTCCATGATGCGGGAAACCCGCATGTCTCCATCCAGCCTGATCTATCCGCTGTTTGCCATTGAGGGAGAAAATATCAAGAAGGAAATTCCATCCCTGCCGGGACAGTACCACTGGTCTCCCGACCGCATCTGTGAAGCCATTGAGGAATGCATCGAAGCCGGTGTGGAAAAGGTCATCCTGTTTGGACTTCCCGCACATAAGGATGAAATCGGCTCGGGCGCCTGGGCAGAGGACGGCATTGTCCAGCAGGCAATCCGTGCCATTAAGGCAAAGTATCCGGATTTTTATGTCATCACCGATGTGTGCATGTGTGAGTATACCTCCCATGGACACTGCGGCATTCTGTGCGACCACTATGTGGACAATGATAAGACACTGGAATGCCTGGCGAAAATAGCCCTGTCCCATGCACAGGCCGGTGCGGATATGGTGGCACCGTCTGACATGATGGATGGCCGTGTGGGTGCCATTCGTGATATGCTGGATGCCAACGGCTTTATCAATGTGCCGGTTATGGCATATTCCGCAAAATATGCCTCTGCGTTCTACGGCCCGTTCCGTGATGCTGCCGGCTCCGCACCGTCCTTTGGTGACCGCAAGTCCTATCAGATGGATCCCCATAACAGCCGGGAGGCCATGCTGGAATGCGAGCTGGATATTCAGGAGGGTGCGGACATCATCATGGTCAAGCCTGCCCTGAGCTATCTGGATGTTATTGCCAGAGCAAAGGATCGCTTTGACCTGCCATTGGCAGCGTATTCCGTCAGCGGTGAATATGCCATGATTAAGGCAGCCGCTGCTGCGGATCTGGTGGATGAATACCGCATTATGTGTGAATCGGCGCTGAGCATTTACCGTGCCGGTGCGGACATTCTGATTACCTACTATGCCAGGGAGCTGGCACAGGCCATGAAGAAGGGAGATATCGGATGATGGATACTTCGGAAAAGATGTTTGAACAGGCATGTAAAGTCATGCCGGGCGGCGTGAACAGTCCGGTTCGGGCTTATCGTGCCGTAGGCATGACACCGCGGTTTATCCGCGGCGCAAAGGGTGCGTATATCACTGATGTGGACGGTGTGGAATATATTGATTATGTGGGCTCCTGGGGCCCGATGATTCTGGGACATGCCCACCCGAAGGTACTGGACGCTGTGGCAGAGGTCATGCAGCATGGTTTGAGCTTCGGTGCGCCCACCGGATTGGAAACCCGGCTGGCAGAGCTGGTGGTTTCCATGGTACCCCATATTGAGATGGTACGCATGGTCAATTCCGGCACCGAGGCCGTCATGAGTGCGGTGCGTCTGGCACGTGGCGCCACCGGACGGGATAAAATCATCAAGTTTGAGGGCTGCTATCACGGACATTCCGATTCCATGCTGGTCAAGGCTGGCTCCGGTGCGCTGACACAGGGCAGACCGGATTCCGCCGGTGTACCCGCATCCATTGCGGAGCACACGCTGACAGCGACTTACAATGATCTGGACAGCGTGGAGCAGCTGCTTGCCGCCAACAAAGATCAGGTGGCAGCGGTGATTGTGGAGCCGGTTGCTGCCAATATGGGCGTTGTTCCGCCGGCAGAGGGCTTTTTGCAGGGGCTGCGCGACCTGTGTGACCAGTACAGTGCGCTGCTGATTTTTGACGAGGTCATCACCGGCTTCCGTCTGGCACGGGGCGGCGCACAGGAATATTTCGGCGTGCGTGCTGACCTGGTGACCTTTGGCAAGATTATCGGCGGCGGTATGCCGGTAGGCGCGTTTGCCGGTTCCCGGGAGCTGATGGAGCAGGTAGCGCCCACCGGCCCGGTGTATCAGGCAGGAACCCTGTCCGGTAATCCGGTTGCCATGGCAGCAGGCCTTGCCCAGCTGACCATGTTGAATGAAAATCCGAGCATTTATACGCAGATTGAAGCGGATGCGGCATGGCTGGCACAACAGCTGCGCGTTCTGGAGGAGAAATACCATCTGGGCTGCACCGTCAACCAGATTGGCTCACTGCTCAGCGTGTTCTTTACCAAACAGCCGGTGACCAATTATGCCGGTGCGAAATCCAGCGATACTGAGAAATATGCCGCCTATTTCCGTGCCATGCTGGGCAAAAAGATTTACCTGGCACCGGCACAGTTTGAGGCAATGTTTGTAGGTGCTGCCCATACCAGGCAGGATTTACAGGCAACCGTGGACGCGGCAGAGGCAGTCATGAAAGAATGGAAGGCATGAAGGCATTTTACCTGATTGGTGCGGGCATGGGTACAGAGGACATGCTCACCGCACAGGCACGGGATGCCATCTGTCGGGCAGACCGGGTATTAGCTACTGCCCGTCTGGCAGAAGGACTGTCCCACGTGCGGGGGGATATGGAAACCGTTCCGTTTTCCAGCCTGTCCGATGCCGCACTGGAGCAGGAGGGAACGACTGCGATTCTTCTCAGCGGAGATACCGGCTTTTACAGCGCAGCAAAATCACTGTCTGCCAATCTGGCGGGACAGGGAACGGTACATATCCTGCCGGGCATGAGCAGCATACAGGTATTTTGTGCGAAGGCAGGCACTTGCTATGAGGATGCGGTACTGCTCAGCATGCATGGACGTTCCGGCAGTCTGACCGGTGCCGTCAGCTATAACCGGAAGGTGATTGCCCTGACCGGTGGAGAGAACAAGGCACAGGTGCTGTGCCGGGTATTGGCGCAGGCGGGACTGACCCATGTGACGGTTACGGTGGGGGAAAATCTCGGCGCACCGGAGGAACGCATGGTATCCGGCACGCCGGAACAGCTGGCGCAGCTGGCATTTGGTGACCTGTGTGTACTGATGGTACAGAATGACCGTCCGGCGGATGTCAGCCATGCCCTGCGGGACAGCGAGTTTCTCCGCGGGGAGGTGCCGATGACCAAGCAGGAGGTGCGCTGGCTGGCATGCGACCTGCTTTCCGTCCGGCCAACCGATGTGGTCTATGATATCGGTGCCGGTACCGGCTCGGTTTCCATGGAGCTGGCACGCCGGGCACATCGCGGACAGGTCTATGCACTGGAATGCAAGCCGGAGGCACTGGAGCTGATTGCCACCAACCGGCAGCATACCGGCTGCTATAATGTGACCGCCATGCAGGCCATGGCACCGGATGGGCTGGAAGCACTTCCTGCACCGGACTGTGCCTTTATCGGCGGCAGCCGGGGCAATATGGCGGAAATTGTGTCAGCCATACGGCAAAAGAACCCGAAGGTTCGCATGGTCATCACGGCGATTGCGCTGGAAACCCTGCAGGCTGCCGTGCAGGCACTGGAGGACAACGGCTTTACGGTGGAAATCTCCTGTGTGAATGTTTCCAGAGCAAAGCTGGTGGGCAGCTATCGTATGATGATGGCACAGAACCCGGTCTATCTGATTGGAGGAAACCTGTGAGCACGAACGCGCCGCGGCTGGTCATTGGCGGTACAGGCAGCGGCTGCGGCAAGACCACCATCACCTGTGCCCTGCTGCAGGCTTTCGTGGAGCAGGGAATGGATACCGCCGCATTCAAGTGCGGGCCGGATTATATTGACCCCATGTTCCACAGCCGGATTATCGGCGCACGCTCCCGCAATCTGGATGCATTCCTGTGCGGCAGGCAGCAGATACCGGCGCTGCTGGCTCACAGTGCCGGACAGGATATTTCCATCATCGAAGGTGTGATGGGGTATTATGACGGTCTGGCGGGTACTTCTTCGGAAAATTCCACGGCGGATCTTGCCGTACTCACCCAGTCCCCCACTGTGCTGGTTGTCTCGGCAAGAGGCATGTCGCTGACACTGGCGGCACTGCTGAAGGGATTTGTGGGGTTCGGGGAAAACACCATTCAAGGTGTGATTTTAAACGGCATTTCCCCGGGAATGACGGACTATTATGCCAATATTATCGAGAAACATACCGGGCTGACGGTATACGGCGCTATGCCGCAGGATACGGACTGTGCGGTGGAAAGCCGCCATCTGGGCCTGGTGACAGCGGGTGAAATCCGGGATTTAAAGCAGAAAATGCAGCGGCTGGCGCAGCATGCGCGGGAAGGACTGGACCTGTCCGGCCTGCTGGCGCTGGCACATACCGCACCGAATATCCATGGGGCATTGCCGGCGGTACCGGCCTGCGGTACCGGCCTGCGCATTGCCATGGCGCGGGATGAAGCGTTCTGTTTTGATTATGCGGACAGCCTGGAGGTGCTGGAGCGCATGGGTGCGCAGCTGGTACCGTTTTCACCGCTGCATGATGCGCATTTGCCCCGGCAGATCGACGGTATGCTGCTGTGCGGCGGATATCCGGAGCTGTATGCCAGACAGTTGAGTGAAAATACTTCCATGCTGGCGGAAATCCGGCAGGCAATCCGAAATAAGCTGCCGACCATTGCAGAATGCGGCGGGTTTTTGCTGCTGCATGACCGGCTGGATGGTGTGCCCATGGCAGGTGTCTGCGGCGGGGAAGCACAGCTGGGAAACCGGCTGCGACAGTTCGGCTATATCACACTGACGGCAAAGCGGGATTCCCTGCTGTGCCGGGCAGGGGAACAGTTGACGGCACATGAATTCCATTATGCCCAAAGCACACAGCAGGGCGACAGTTTTCACGCGCAAAAACCATTGCGCAATCGGGGCTGGGACTGCATCCATGCCACGGATACCCTGTATGCGGGCTATCCGCACCTGCATTTTGCGGGCAATCTCTCCGCGGCACAACGATTCCTGTCTGCCTGCCGGAGCTATCATGAGGAGGGACATATATGACACTGGAGCAAACAATCAAAGATATTCTTCCGCTGGATTATGAAGCTATGGCACGGGCAAAGGTACATTGGGATTCCCTTGCCAAGCCGCTCAATGGTCTGGGAGAGCTGGAAAAGCTGCTGATCCGCATTGCCGGAATCCGGCGCTCGCCGAGCATTGACCTGCGGCGCAAAGCGGTTGTGGTTTTATGTGCCGACAATGGCGTGGTGGCTGAGGGGATTTCCCAGAGCGGACAGGATGTGACGAAAATTATTACGGAAAACCTGTCCAATGGTACCTCGACGGTGTGCCATATGGCGCGGGCTGCCGGGGCGGATGTGATTCCCGTGGATATCGGTGTTGCCAGTGAGGTGGCCGGTGACCGGATTCTGCGCCGGAAAATTGCCTATGGCACCAAAAATATGGCAGAGGAACCGGTAATGACCCGTGCCCAGGCGATCCGTGCCATTGAAGTCGGCATAGAAACCGCATACTGGTGCCAGAGACAGGGCTATGATATCATTGCAACCGGTGAAATGGGCATCGGTAATACCACCACCACTTCGGCTGTGGTAGCGGCTCTGCTGCATGCACCGGTGGAGCTGGTGACCGGCCGCGGCTCCGGCCTGACGACCGAAGGCCTGCACCGGAAAATTCAGGTCATTTCAGATGCTCTTGCCCGTTGGAAGCCGGATCAGCATGACCCGGTGGATATTCTCAGCAAGGTGGGCGGCTTTGACCTGTGCGGCCTGACCGGTCTGTTTCTGGGCTGTGCGGCCTGCGGCCTGCCTGCCATTGTGGACGGTGTCATTTCCGGTGCGGCTGCCCTGTGTGCGGCACGGATGTGTCCTACCATCCGGGATTACCTGATTCCATCCCATCATACCGCAGAACCGGCAGGTACGCTGCTGGAGCAGGCGCTGGATATCCATCCGATTCTGGATGCCCATATGGCATTGGGAGAAGGAACCGGTGCGGTGCTGATGTTCGGGCTGCTGGATGCGGCAGCATCACTGTATTGCAATGGCAATACCTTCGATGACAGCAACATCGAAGCGTATCAGCCGCTGTCCTGAGCCATGCTGGTTGTGGTAACAGGCGGCGCTGCCAGCGGTAAATCCGAGCTGGCAGAGCGCATCATCTGTCAGCTGGCGGCGGGGAAACCTATGCTGTATGTGGCGGCTATGGAAACGGAGGGGGAAGAGGCGCAGAGGCGCATTGCACGGCATCGTGCCCTGCGTGCTGGAAAGGGCTTCACCACACTGGAGCACGCGAAGCGCTTTGACCGGCTTGCAGTTCCCGACGGTTATTCGGCGGCGTTGTTTGAATGCATGAGCAATGCGCTGGCAAATGAACTGTTTTCCCCGGAAGGGGCAGGAGAGAACTGGAAACAAAGCATTGTCACAGGCATACAGACACTTTCCACAGCCTGTGAACATGTGGTCATCGTGACCAATGACATTTTCACGGATGGTGTGACTTATGACCCCTGCACTATGGCGTATCTGCATCATCTGGGCGAATTGAATCAGCTGTTTGCCCGGCAGGCAGATGTGGTGGTGGAAAGTGTCTGCGGGATTCCCGTGATGAGAAAAGGAGCGATGGTGTGATGCTGAGAGATGGTTTCAGTGGGCTTTTGGTGGCATTCGGCCTGTATTCCGCCCTGCCGCTTCCTCAGGTAGAATGGAAAAAGCATACCATGCGGTATGCACTGGGCTTTCTGCCGCTGATTGGCGTGCTGGTGGGCGGCTGTGAGTATGGCTGGCTGCTACTGGCACGGCACTGGCAGCTGAGTGCCATGCTGTATGGGGCGGTGGCAGTGCTGCTGCCGGTGGCACTGACCGGCGGTATCCATCTGGATGGCTTTGTGGATACCTGTGATGCTTTATGCTCCTATGGTGACCGGGAAAAGCGGCTTGCCATTTTAAAGGATCCCCATGTGGGTGCGTTCGGTATCCTGTGGATCATTGTCCTGCTGCTGGTACAGTTTGGGCTGTTTGCCCAGCTGTATGAGGTGCCGGAACAGGCGTCCATGCTACTGGCAGGCTATGCGCTGGCACGTGCCTTTGGCGGCAATATGATTGTCACCCAGAAATGTGCGAAGGATTCCGGTCTGGCACGGCTGTTTGCGGACAATGCGGATACAAAACAGGTGTCTTATGTCATGGCAGGCTGGATTGCCGCCTGTGTCTGCTGGCTGCTGATGATGGGAAAAGGCTTTGGTCTGGCGGCTTTTGCGCTGGTTTTACTGTATTTTGTCTGCCATGTACGCCTGTGCCACAAGCATTTCGGCGGTATTACAGGCGATTTATGCGGCATGTGCATTACCATGTGTGAAACACTGGTACTGGTGACCACGGTCATCGGCGGCCTGTGCCTGCGATAAAGATTGGAATCAGCAGTCCCTTTTATTTGGCTCCTTCCTGGAGGAAGCTGCGCCAAAGCGCGGACGGAGGGAGTCTGATATTATGCCTGATGATTGTTGGAGAGGAAAACAGATGACCATACTGATTGTAGGCGGCGTGGCACAGGGCAAAAGTGCCTTTGCGCGGCGCATCTCGCCGGAAACGGAAATTGTGGACAATTTACAGGATATCGTGCGGGAAGCGATGCAGGAGGGTAAATCCATCCCCAAGGCGGAGGCATTTCGGGGGAAAACCGTGGTATGCAACGAGCTGGGCTGCGGCGTGGTGCCTATGGACGTCATGGAACGGGACTGGCGGGAGCATA
Organism: Clostridiales bacterium; assembly: GCA_004555915.1. Taxonomy (GTDB): domain Bacteria; phylum Bacillota; class Clostridia; order Oscillospirales; family Butyricicoccaceae; genus Butyricicoccus_A. The sequence goes on from SFJM01000001.1 coordinate 78,272, forward strand.
CCGGACGGCTGTGCTGTGACATTGCCGCCCAGGCTGACCGGGTATACCGCATGTGCTGCGGCATTCCCCAGTGTATCAAGGAGGAAGCATGAGCATAACAGCAGCGGTAGGTTTGGGCTTTTTGATGGATTGCGTGCTGGGTGACCCGGAACGGCTGTGGCATCCCATTATGGGCATCGGCTCCATGATTTCCTTTTGGAGCAAAACGCTGCGAAAATGGTTTCCGCAGTCAGACCGTGGACAATTCTGGGCAGGCGTATGCCTGTGGCCGCTGGTGGTCATCCCCTCATGGCTGATCCCGTTTGTCCTGTTGTGGCTTGTCGGCATGGTGCATCCGGCGGTACGGTTCCTGCTGGAAATCGTCTTTTGCTGGCAGATTTTCGCGGCAAAATCCCTCAAGCAGGCAGCTTTGCGGGTGTATGATGCCCTGAAAGCCGGAGATTTGCAGCTGGCACGCAAGTATGTGTCCTGGATTGTGGGACGGGATACAGCGGGGCTGGATGCAAAACAGGTGACCAAGGCCGCAGTGGAAACCGTTGCGGAAAATACCAGTGACGGCGTGATTGCGCCGCTGGTGTTTCTGCTGCTGGGTGGTGCGCCGCTGGGCTTTGCCTATAAAGCGGTCAATACACTGGATTCCATGGTTGGCTATAAAAACGAGGAATTTCTGTATTTCGGACGGTTTTCCGCCAGAATGGATGATGTGTGGAATTTCATTCCCGCACGGCTGAGCGGATTGCTGTTTGTCGTATGTGCGGCACCGGCAGGACTGGACGCCCGCGGCGCATGGCATTGCTTCCGGCGGGATCGGCTGCGGCATGCAAGCCCGAATTCGGCACAGACTGAAGCTGCCTGTGCCGGTGCGCTGGGCGTGCAGCTGGCAGGCAATGCGTGTTATTTTGGAAAGCTGTATGAAAAGCCCACGCTGGGTGACGCGAAACGGGACATTGAGCCGGAGGACATTGTGCGTACCAACCGGCTGATGTACTGGGCATCTGCTGTGGCAGTGGTGCTGCTGTGCGCCGTACGTGTGACACTGGTACAGCTGTGGTAGGAGCAAAAGGGAAAGGAGCGGACAGGATGGAACACAGACATGGCGGGGATATTTATGCAGACGACCTGACAGCGGAGCCGCTGGATTTTTCCGCCAGCATCAATCCGCTGGGCATGCCGGAATCGGTGCGGCAGGCAGCCATGCAGGCGTTGGCCGGCTGTGTGCATTATCCTGACCCACAATGCCGGCAGCTGCGCAGGGCCATTGCGGCACGGGAAGGGCTGGCACCGGGACAGGTATTCTGCGGCAATGGCGCGGCAGATGTGCTGTATCGTCTGCTGCTGGCGCTGCGGCCGAAAAAAATCCTGCTCACGGCACCGACCTTTTCGGAGTATGAGCAGGCAGCCGCACTGGCAGGCAGTACCATCATCCGGTTCCCGCTGCGGGAGGAGGATGGCTTTGCCATTCCCGAAGCCTTCTGGGATGCCGTCACACCGGAAACCGAACTGGTGATTGTGTGCAATCCAAATAACCCCACCGGACAGGTCACACCGAAATGGCTGGTGAAGAAAGGGATGGAACGCTGCAGGTCAGCCGGAGCACGGCTGCTGGTGGATGAGTGCTTCCATGATTTTCTTGATGAGCCGGAACGGATTGCCATGACAGACTGTGTGCCGGAAAACCATCATCTGATTTTGCTGCGGTCGTTTACCAAGATGTATGCCATGCCGGGCATCCGGCTGGGATACTGCCTGTCCGCAGACACAGCATTGCTGGAACGGCTGTATGATATGGGTGCCCCCTGGTCTGTATCTGTGCTTGCCCAGGCGTGCGGTGTGGCGGCAGCACAGGATACAGTGTTCCCGGCACAGACACGGCAGTACATCACAAAACAGCGGCAGCAGCTGGGGGAGGGCTTGCAGGAGCTTGGCTTTACCGTTCTGCCGGGACAGGCGAATTATCTGCTGTGCCGCATGGATGGTGTACCGGATCTGGTGCAGCAGCTGCGGGAACGGGGGATTTTAATCCGTTCCTGTGATACGTTTGCCGGGCTGGATGGCAACTGGTTCCGTATCGCAGTACGGACGGAAGCGGAACAATTTGTGCTGCTGCAGACACTCCGGCAGCTGGTACAGCAAAGAAAGGTGTAAAACAAATGGCAAAGGTAATCATGGTGCAGGGCACCACATCCAACGCGGGCAAAAGCCTGACCGTTGCGGCATTGTGCCGGATTTTCCGGCAGGACGGCTTCAAAGCCGCACCGTTTAAATCCCAGAATATGGCGCTCAATTCGTTTATCACGGCGGACGGTGCGGAGATGGGCCGGGCACAGGTCATGCAGGCCGAGGCTGCCGGCATTGAACCGGATGTCCGCATGAACCCGATTTTGCTCAAGCCCACCAGTGACTGCGGCTCCCAGGTTATCGTCAACGGCAAAGTACGGGGCACCATGCCGGCAAAGGACTATTATCCCTATAAAAAACAGCTGATCCCTGACATTCTGGAGGCGTACCACAGCCTTGCCGCGGAATATGATATCCTTGTCATCGAAGGCGCCGGTTCTCCGGCAGAAATCAACCTGCGGGAAAATGACATTGTCAATATGGGACTGGCGGAGCTGGTGGACGCACCGGTTTTGCTGGTGGGAGACATTGACCGGGGAGGCGTGTTTGCTTCGTTATACGGCACGGTAGCTTTATTACAGCCGGAGGAGCAGGCACGCATCAAGGGACTGATTGTCAATAAATTCCGGGGCGATGTGAATATTTTAAAACCGGGACTGGATATGATGGAGCAGCGGCTGCATATCCCGTTTGTGGGTGTGGTGCCATATCTGCATCTGGATATTGACGATGAGGACAGCCTGTCCGAACGGCTGCAGGCGGGACAGCAGGCGGCATTGCTGGATATTGCGGTCATCCGTTTGCCGCGCATTTCCAATTTTACGGATTTTGCCCCACTGGAACGCGTTCCCGGCGTGGCGGTGCGGTATATCACCCGGACGAATGAACTGAAAAATCCTGACCTGATTGTCATCCCGGGCAGCAAGAATACCATGGATGACCTGAAATGGATGCGTCAGAACGGGCTGGAGGCTGCGGTGAAGCAATATGCGGCAGCAGGCAACCCGGTGTTTGGCATCTGCGGCGGCTATCAGATGATGGGATTGACGTTACACGACCCGGAAGGCGTGGAGGCAGGCGGCAGCATGGACGGCATGGGACTGCTGCCCACCCATACCACCTTCTGTGCCGAAAAGACAACCACTCAGGTGCATGGTACCATCGGGCAGACTGATGGCATCCTGTCCGGCCTGTCCGGAACGGCATTTGACGGCTATGAAATCCACATGGGAGAAACCACTTATACGGACGGCGCAAAGCCGCTGACAGCCATCACACGGGGCAGCACGCCGGTACAGGATGGTGCGGCAGCGGGCAGCTGCTATGGCACCTATGTCCATGGCATTTTTGACCGGGAAGCCGTGAGCAAGGCGCTGATTTCCGCTCTGATGGAACGCAAAGGCATTTCTGACGCCGATGTGCAGACCTTCGATGCCGAAGCATATAAGCAGCAGCAATATGACCTGCTGGCGGATGCCGTGCGGCAGGCGCTGGATATGGATACCATTTACCGTATATTGAACCGTGAGGTGTGAGATGGAACTGGGTTTGATTCATATTTACTGCGGGGATGGCAAGGGCAAGACCACCTGTGCCTTCGGGCTGGCGCTGCGCTGTGCCGGAACCGGGGCAAGGGTGCGCATTGCGCAGTTCCTCAAGGGCGGGCCCACCGGAGAGGTAGAGGCAATGCGGCACCTGCCGAATGTGGAAATCCTGCGTGCCAAGCAGGGAACAAAATTTACGTTTCAAATGGATGAAGCGGAACGGGAACAGGCGAAACGGGACCATATGGCATTGCTGGACAGCGCCTTTTCCGATACGGAGGGTCTGCGCATGCTGGTGCTGGATGAAATCATGGCAGCCTGCTCCTCGGGCATGGTGGAGGAAGCCCATCTGCTGGAACTGATCGGGAACAGGCCGGCACAGCTGGAGCTGGTCATGACAGGCCGGAATCCGTCCCCGCAGCTGCTTGCGCTGGCGGATTATGTGACAGAGATGAAAAAGGTGCGCCACCCCTATGACAGGGGCATTGGGGCACGAAACGGAATCGAGAGGTAACACATGGATATGGAATATATGAAGCCTGCGGAGATTGAAAAACGCAGCTTTGAAATCATTACACAGGAGCTGGGTGACAGGCGCTTCCCGGAGGAAATCGCACCGGTGGTCAAGCGTGTCATCCATACCACAGCGGATTTTGACTATGCGGATAACCTGATGTTTTCTCCCCATGCCGTGCGGCAGGCGCTGCAGGCCATTCAGGACGGCGCCCATATTGTCACGGATACCAATATGGCAAAATCCGGCATCAACAAAAAAATACTGGCAAAATTCGGCGGGGAGGTACACTGCTTTGTTGCGGAGCCGGATGTGGCGGCTGAGGCAAAGCAGCGGGGCGTTACACGTTCCACCGTTTCCATGGAGCGTGCGGCAAAGCTGGATGTACCGCTGATTTTCGCCATCGGCAATGCCCCTACTGCCCTGATCCAGCTGGAAAAGCTGATTGCAGCAGGGCAACTGAATCCGGAGCTGATAGTCGGCGTTCCGGTGGGCTTTGTGAATGTGGTGGAATCCAAGGAACGCATCATGCAGGCCGGTGTGCCGTACATCGTGGCACGGGGACGGAAGGGCGGCAGCAATGTGGCAGCTGCCATTGTCAATGCACTGCTGTACCAGCTGGTGCAGCGGGAAGGCTTTTAAAGCCCGATTAACAGGAAAATACCCGCAAGGATCAGCAGGTCATGGTCAATGCCATCCTCATCCTTCAGGAGGAAAAACAGAAGCAGCAGGACAATCAGGGTGTTTTCATCCAGAAGTCTGCCCAGACCGCCTTTGCTGTCTGAGCCGAGCAGCCTGCCGAACAGGGAAACCAGGTTACTGGTTTCCTTTTTTTGTGTATCGCACCGGTCATCACGCCGGTCACAGGGTTGTGGTTTTTTCTCCCATGGCGGGGGATCGCAGGGCGCATGGGAGGGCTTTTCTTCTGATTTGTTTTGCAGATAGTGGTTATACATGGACTACACCTCCTGTTGGCCGGACTGCAGCAGAAGGGCCTGCGCAGCCTTTGCCATCTGTGCCATGGATATTATATGCTCTGCATGGTCAATCTGTGCACAGGTAACGGAGGAAAGGAAGGGACGCAGCGCATCCAGCAGCTGCTGTTTGGCCGGATTGCATGGCGTATGCCCGCTCTGTGAAATGGTGGAGATCACAGGAAGAAGGCGGGTTAACAGTTCGTCTGACGGCCCGGAGGAGGATTCCTGGGACGGCGGGGAAGGGGAGCCGGATTGCTGCATCAGCTCGGAGGCAATACCGGCAATTTTCTGCATGGTATCCGGATCCTGCAGCAGGGAGGAAAACAGGTCAGCAGATTCCAAGGCTGTGTCACCGTCCCATCAGCTTTGACAGCTGTGCGGCAAGCCGTGCACCCTCCGGGGTACGCATCAGGCTTTGAATGGACTTCTTTGCCCCATCCAGATCTCCGGACTGTGCCAGCCGTGCAGCCTGTTCCAGAGAGCTGCTGTGGCTGCGCAGAATGTTCTGGGCAGTCTGCTGTCCCTGCTGGGTCTGCATGGCAGCACGTATGCGTTCTGCAGCCTGTGCCGCTTCCGGACTCATGGACTGGCGGGACAAATTGCGGAGCAGGCGTTCCATCTCTTGCTGTTGCATAAAAACGACCTCCTGTATCGGAAAACGTCACAGCGGCAATGGGGCGGTCTGCCCACCACTGTGCTACAATGCAATATACGCGGGGGGGATTGTAATTGTTCTTTGACTTTCTGAAAAAAATAGTGTATAGTCATGGGAGTAAAACAGGTTACGCTGAGGGGATAAAATATGAAGCTGATTGTGTTTTCTGACTCGCATCATGCAAACATCACCGATATGCTGGCAATTATTGACGAAGAGAAGCCGGATGCGGTGTTACATCTGGGAGATTTGACAGCAGATGTTGATGACATCCGGTGTGTTTTTCCGGATCTGCATGTTTATCATGTCCGTGGCAATAACGACTGGAATGTGGAAAATGTAAAAGACAGTCTGATTGTCAATGCCGGTCCGGCACACATTTTCATCACCCATGGACATTTGTATGGCGTACGGCGCAATACCCGTGCACTGGAAGAGGCGGCAAGACGGAATGGCTGCAATGTGGCCTTATATGGACACACGCACAAAGCGGAAATTACCCGGAAAAAGGACATGCTGATTGCCAATCCGGGCAGCATCAGTATGCCGTATTCATCGGCTCCGCCATCGTATTTGCGGCTGAATATCCGAAAGGACCAGGTCGAGCCGGAGCTGGTCTATCTGGAACGACAGAAGAGCTATACACACTGGTTCGGCAGCATCTGAATCATCCAATCCTGTGATGATTTTTGCAAATGCGGGCAGGTGTATCGCTTTGGTGAGTGGTTCATCTTCAGATGCCGCCTGAACAGCACGACAGAAGAAAAGAGGAAACAAACTATGTTACTGGCCATTGACGTTGGCAATACCAATACGGTTTTTGGCATTTATCGGGATAAGGAACTGATCGGCAGCTTCCGTCTGTCCACAACAGCGGAACGCACGTCGGATGAAATTGGTATGCAGATTCACATGTATTATACCTTCCTTGGTCTGCAGATTTCGGATACAAAGGCAGTGATCGTGGCATCGGTTGTTCCGCCGGTCATGTATACACTGATTAACGCAATCCGCAAATATGTGGGGGTACGTCCGCTGGTTGTGGGCAAGGATGTGGATACCGGACTGAAAAACTGCTATGACAACCCGAAGGAGGTTGGTATTGACCGTCTGGTCAATGCGGTTTCCGCTGTTAAAAAGTATGGCTGTCCGCTGATTATCATTGATATCGGCACGGCAACCACCTTTGATGTGATTGATGCAGAGGGTGCATATCGCGGCGGCGCGATTTTCCCGGGCATCAAGGTTGCCATGGAAGCCCTGTTCCAGAAGGCTTCCAAGCTGCCACGGGTGGATATTGTCCGTCCGGAAAAGGCAATCGGCACCAATACAGTCATGAGCATGCAGTCCGGTGCGGTACGGGGCTATGCCGGTGCCATTCAGGGTATTGTCCGTGAGATGATGGAGGAAATCGGCGGAACTTGCCGGGTTGTAGCAACCGGCGGCATGGGACGCATGATGGCAGAATACTGCGATACCATCACGGATGTGGACGCAAACCTGACGCTGACCGGACTCCGGATGATCTATGAAGCCAACCGGGACAAGTTCGATGCGGTGGAGCCCGTCGGTCCGCTGGTGGTTTCCGCAGAGGAAGAAGTAAGCGGACAGCTGTAAAACAGGAAAAAATGAGGGCTGGTACCGGATGGTATCAGCCCTTTTTGCATGCGTGTTGTTTTATTCTTTTTCACCGGAACCGGTGGCACAGATTTCCCTGAGACAGCATTTGTCACAGTATGGCTTGCGGGCCGTGCATACATCCCGGCCATGCAGCACCAGCCGGTGGCAGAAGTCACTGGAAGCCTCCGGCGGCACAATCGGGCGCAGCGCCTTTTCCACCTTGCCCGGTTCCTTGATGCCGTCTACCAGACCGATACGGTTGGCGAGCCGGATACAATGGGTATCGGTGACAATGGCAGGCTTGCCGTACAGGTCACCCAGAATCAGGTTGGCGGTCTTGCGTCCCACGCCAGGGATTTTGAGCAGCTCTGCCATGGTTCCCGGTACTTTTCCCTCATGATTGTCCAGCAGATACTGGGCCGCAGCATGCAGGTCACGGGCTTTGGTTTTACCCAGACCACAGGGACGGATCACGGCTTCAATTTCCTCCGGCTCCGCCTGGGCAAAGGCTTCCAGGGAAGGGAAGATACGGTACAGATCCTGGGTGACAATATTCACCCGTTTGTCCGTACACTGGGCAGACAGCCGGGTGGCAAACAGCAGTTCATAATCCTTTTGATATTGCAGGGCACAGATGGCATCCGGATATTCCTGTTCAAGCAGTCGGACGGCAGCTTCCGCCCGTTCCTTTGGTGTCAACATGGTATAAAACTCCTTTGAAAATTGGTCAAGAGATAAAAAAATTTTTATGTCCATACCATTGTAACACAAATAGTGCACAAAAAAACAGAATTTTCCCCAGAATTTTGATGCATGTAAGGGAAAAAAAGCGGGGAGGGCAAATGTGCCTTGCAAAATTGCCGAAATCCTGCTTTAATTAGAGAAGCAGTAGTGTATGATTTGCTGCTAATGAAACATCGTTTTGAAATTCAGACTGTAATGTCATGTATGGAGGATTTTGTAGCAATGGCAGAAGCAAAAAGAATTGAAGAAAATATTGCATTTATTACCAGCATGGATCCGGAACTGGGTGAGGCAATTCAGAAGGAATATGCCCGTCAGTGCCGCAATATCGAGCTGATTGCATCCGAGAACATTGTTTCTCCTGCTGTTATGGCAGCTATGGGCACTGTGCTGACCAATAAGTACGCAGAAGGTTATCCGGGAAAGCGTTACTATGGCGGCTGTGAGTGTGTTGATATTGCAGAAAATCTGGCAATTGAACGCGTATGCAAGCTGTTTGGTGCAAAGTTCGCCAATGTGCAGCCGCATTCCGGTGCACAGGCAAACATGGCAGTTTATCAGGCACTGTGCCAGCCGGGCGATACCGTCCTGGGCATGAGCCTGGATAACGGCGGTCATCTGACCCATGGTTCTCCGGCAAACCAGTCCGGTAAGCTGTACAACATGGTTGCTTACGGCGTAGATGACAACGGTTATATTGATTATGAGGATGTTCGTCAGAAGGCACTGGAGAACAAGCCGAAGATGATTATTGCAGGCGCTTCCGCATATCCGCGTGCCATCCAGTTCGACAAGTTCGCTGAGATTGCAAAGGAAGTCGGCGCATACCTGTTCGTGGATATGGCACATATCGCAGGTCTGGTAGCTGCAGGCGAGCATCAGAATCCGATGGAATATGCAGATGTTGTTACCACCACCACCCATAAGACCCTGCGTGGCCCGCGTGGCGGCTGCATCCTGACCAATGATGAGGCTCTGGCAAAGAAGCTGAACTCCGCTATCTTCCCGGGCACCCAGGGCGGCCCGCTGATGCATGTCATCGCTGCCAAGGCAGTATGCTTCGGTGAAGCACTGCAGCCGGAATTCAAGGAATATCAGGCACAGATCCGCAAGAATGCACAGGCTCTGGCAGAGGGCCTGACCAAGCGTGGTGTAAATCTGGTTTCCGGCGGTACCGACAACCATCTGATGCTGGTTGACCTGCGCGGCACCGGTATCACCGGCAAGGAACTGCAGAACCGTCTGGATGAAGTCAATATCACTGCAAACAAGAACACCGTTCCGAATGAGCCGCTGAGCCCGTTCGTTACCTCCGGTGTACGTCTGGGTACCCCGGCTGTTACCACCCGCGGCTTCAAGGAGCCGGAGATGGACAAGATCGCAGGCTTCATTGCTGATGCAATCTTTGACTTTGAGAACAAGGCAGATGCAATCCGTGCAGGCGTTGCAGAAATCTGCCAGCGTTTCCCGCTGTACTAAGTTAGAAATTTATTGATATGAAATTTCAGCCTCTGGCCGACCGTATCCGCCCAACCACACTGGGCGATGTGGTTGGCCAGCCGCATATTCTGGGAAAATCCGGCCTGCTGCGCCGGATGATTGAAAGCGGCAACACACCCAATATGATATTCTATGGTCCATCCGGTGTGGGAAAAACCACGGTTGCGTCCATTATTGCCAGCCAGACCGACCGGAAATTATACCGGCTCAATGCAACTACGGCATCCATTGCGGATATCAAGAAGATTTTCGATGAGCTGGGAACCCTGATGGCACCCAATGGCGCACTGGTTTACCTGGATGAGATTCAGTATTTTAATAGAAAGCAGCAGCAGTCCCTGCTGGAATTTATTGAAGACGGACGCATTACACTGATTGCTTCCACCACGGAAAATCCGTATTTTTATGTCTATAATGCGATTTTAAGCCGGTGTACCGTGTTTGAATTTCGACCGGTGGAGGCAAAGGATGTGGAACCGGCTGTCCGCCGTGCCTTCCGTCTGGCCAATCCGGCACTGGAGGTGCCGGATGCAGTTTGTGCCCATGTGGCAGCAGCCTGCGGCGGAGATGTCCGCAAGGCAATGAATGCGGTAGAGCTGCTGGCAGCGTCCGCACGAAATGATACGGTCACACTGGAAGACGCACAGCAGGCAGCACAGCGTTCCAGCATGCGGTATGACCGGGATGGGGACCAGCATTATGACATTCTGTCCGGTTTCCAGAAATCCATACGGGGTTCGGACCCGGATGCGGCAGTGCATTATCTGGCCCGCCTGCTGGAAGCAGGGGATATGATTTCTGCCTGCCGCCGCCTGATGGTGATTGCGGCAGAGGACGTGGGACTTGCCTATCCGCCGGCATTGCAGATTGTCAAAGCCTGTGTGGATATGGCCAATCAGCTGGGCATGCCGGAGGCACGGATTCCGCTGGCAGATGCGGCGATTTTACTGGCAACCGCACCGAAGTCTAACAGCGGCATTACCGCCATAGATGCGGCGCTGGCGGATATTCGCGCGGGGAAATCCGGTGAGGTACCCGCATATCTGAAGGATGCGCATTATGCCGGCGCGGCAAAGCTGGGACGGGGTCTGACTTATCAGTTCCCCCATGATTATCCGTATCATTGGGTGGAACAGCAATATCTGCCGGACACCCTGAAGGATGCACAGTATTATATCTACGGTGACAACAAGACCGAACAGCGGGCCAAAGCGTACTGGGATGCGGTAAAGGGTGTAAAATAAATCATGCTGTTTGCTGAGCGGTTTAGCGTGTTTATGCGCAGCAATACAGATTTACCATGTAACCACTGTGATCCATGTAACAAGGGCGTTCAAAACGTTTGGTGTCGTTGCGTTTTGAATGCCCTCACCAGACAATGGGCTGGGAGGGTTGCAAGGGAGGGACCCGCCAGAAGGGTCCCTTCTTTGCGCTCGCAGCAAAAGTGTTTCTATCGAGGTAACGTGCTAACCGCAGCATGAAACGTATGATACAAAAGGAAAGACCACCTGTTTTTTCAGGCGGTCTTATTTTTATACCAATTTTGCTTCGATTCCATTTTTCGTATATTCCATCAGCTGCACCATGACCTCTGAACCCTGTTTGCCGGACTCTGGCGGAAGCAGAACGGCAAAATGCCATTTGCCATGGGCAGGCTGGGCATCTGTACGTCCATGCTCCAGCACAATCGGAATAGTCTGGCCGATAAAATCCTGACAAAACTGCCGGCTCATCTGTGCGGCGAGCTGGCGCACCGTATCAGCCCGCCGGGAACGGATTTGCGGCGGAATGGCGTCCGGCATGACGGCCGCCGGTGTTCCGGTACGTTCGGAATAGGGGAATACATGCATAGAAGCAAAGGCGCACTGGCGCAGGAAATCCATGGTCTGGGCAAATTCCTCCTCTGTTTCACCGGGAAATCCGGTAATCACATCGGTTGTGATGGAACAGGACGGAAATGCAGCCCGCAGACGCTGGACACAGGCAAAATACTGTGCTGTGGTATATCGCCGGTGCATGCGCCGGAGCGTGGCATCACAGCCGGATTGCAGGGAAAGATGGAAATGATACGCAAGATTGTCAAACTGGCTCAACCGGTCACAAAATTCCTGGGTGACCATCCGCGGCTCAAGGGAACCAAGCCGGATGCGTACCTGCGGCACAGCGGTACACAGGGCAGCAGTCAGGTCAATGAGATTTGGCTGTTCCGGTAAATCCCTGCCATAGCTGGCAATTTCAATGCCGGTGACAATGATTTCCCGTACCTGCGCGGCGGCAAGCTTTTTTGCTTCTGTGACAGCAGCTTCCAGCGGCAGGGAACGCACATGTCCACGGGCATAGGGGATGATGCAATAGGTACAGTAATTGTCACAGCCATCCTGTACCTTGAGCAGTGCACGGGTATGCCCGGGCAGAATGCCGGCAGGAAGCGCTTCAAAGGTACGCTGCTGCCGGATATCCGAAACGGTACACATTTTTTTCCGATCCTGTACCACCTGTTCACACAGCGCCAGTACAGCCGCACGGTCAGAGGTACCGCAGACAATATCCACCCCTTCCAGTCTGGCGGCCTGTTCCGGCTCCGTCTGGGCAAAGCAGCCACACAGGGCAACCACAGCATCCGGATTTTCCCTTTTTAATTTATGCAATGCACGCAGGTTTTTATGGTCACCGGATGAGGTAACGGTGCAGGTATTCAGGATACAGACATCCGCACCGGATTGCACCAGGATATGTCCCCGGGACTGTGCCAGCTGGGACAATGCCTGGGTTTCAAACTGATTGACCTTGCAGCCAAGGGTGGCAAAGCAGAATTTCATAAAATTTCCTCCATTGCGATCCTTTGTAAATTCCATATGAACTTTTGTTCAAAAGGATAGCATGTCTCAATGGAACATATTATAATAAATTTTACAAAGAGTTGCAACCGAGGGGGAACGGGTTATGGTTAAGCTGAAAATCAGGATGGAGAAACCGGATGATCTGACAATGCTGAATGCCGCGGCATCAGCCATGCCGTTTGATATTGATGCTTCTTCCGGCTGGTATATTGCGGATGCAAAATCACTGGTGGGGCTGTTCGGGCTCAAGCTGTCCCAACCGGTCTGGCTCAAGCTGTATACCGACTGGAAAACAGCGGAACCGTTTTTACAGAGCATCAGAAGGCTGATTTTATAAGCAGGAGAGTCAGAAAACGATACGAATCATGTAAAATAGCTTTTTTGCAAAGCCAGACCGGAGGTGTGGTATGCCCGGCCTGTTTTCCGCATAGGTTGTGTGGAGAACAGGTTTTTTATTTCGGGGAGGAAAAGAGGCATGAAACGATGGTTTGCAGCAGCAGCGGCAGTTTTCTGCGTGCTGGCGGTTTCGATCACAGCCTCTGCTGTCGAGGTAGGGGAAATCCATGCAAAGGGTGCGATTCTGACAACCGAGGACGGACAGGTGCTGTTTGAGCAGAATGCGGACGCATCCTATCCGCCCGCTTCCGTGACCAAAATTATGACCATGCTGCTGACAATGGAAGCGGTGGACAGCGGCAAGGCATCCATGGAGGATATCGTCACGGCATCCGCCCATGCGGCGGAAATGGGCGGTTCCCAGATTTATCTCAAGGAAGGGGAGCAGATGTCACTGGATGACATGCTCAAATCCATTGCGGTGGCATCTGCCAATGATGCGGCAGTTGCGGTGGCGGAGCATCTGGGCGGCAGTGAAGACGCGTTTGTTTCCATGATGAATGACCGTGCCGCGGCGCTGGGATGCACCGGCACGACCTTTGTCAATCCCAACGGACTGGATACCGATGGGGAGGAAACCAAAACAACCGCACGGGATCTGGCGCTGATTTCCCAGGAGCTGCTGAAGCATGAACACATTCTGGACTATACTTCGATCTGGATGGACACCGTGCGGAACGGGGAATTCGGTCTTGCCAATACCAATAAAATGCTAAAATTATACGATGGTATGATTGGCCTGAAAACCGGTTATACGAGTACAGCCGGCTATTGTATTTCTGCCGTAGCGGAACGGGATGGCATGCGGCTGATTGCCGTAGTGCTGGGTGAACCGGATAAGGATTCCCGCAATGGGGATATTGCTGCCATGCTGAATTATGGCTTTGCCAATTATGCTGTGGCGGAAATTCTGGAGGAAGGACAGGAGCTGGGGGATGTCGCCGTAGAACTGGGGATACAGGATTCTGTGAAAGCGGAGTTAAAAGATGATACGGCAATCCTGCTGGAAAAATCTGCGGCAGAAGGCCTCACACGGGAAATTCAGTTAAAAGAACATGTAGCCGCACCGGTACAGGCCGGTGACCTGCTGGGTGAGGTGATCCTGCTGCGGGATGGAGAAGAACTCGAACGGCGGGATATTGTGGCGGCAGATTCGGTGGAACGTAAAGGCCTTTCTGACATTTTCAGAGATTTGCTTGGTTATTTGCTGATGAAAAAGCAGGTGGACTGGTAAAATTTGACCGGTTTGTAAACATTGTAAAGGAACATTCGTTTTTCTTCTGAAAATTTGTTGTGTTTTTTTACAATTTATGATACCATTATTACAACCTCATAGTAGATTGGGAGGAAACAAAAATGGTTAAATTAATTATGGCAGCTGCAGGCAGCGGCAAGACGAAGGACATTATCAATCTGGTAAACGAGGCAGCAGCAAACGAGCCGGGCTCGGTTGTATGCATTGCCAAGGGCAATCAGCTGAACTTTGATATTTCTCATAAGGCTCGACTGATTAACGTGCTGGATTACAGCGTATCCGATTATTCGTCCCTGCTGGGCTTTGTAGCTGGCATTCATGCAGGTAATTATGACATCACCAAGATCTTCATTGACAGCCTGTACAAGGTTGCATGCGATGACAAGCCGGAGGATGCTGACAAGTTCATTCTGGCTCTGGATGAGTTCTCCGCAAAGCATAGCGTAGAATTTACCATCGCTCTGTCCGGTGATGCAGCTTCTGCAAGCGACGTTATGAAGAAATACCTGTAATGCATTTCAATTAACCAACAGCCCGTGGAATCATTTGGATTCTGCGGGCTTTTTTCTATAGGATGTTGCCCAGACTGACAGCTTCGGACCGCAGCAGGTCATCCACCGCCTGACGGAGTTCGGCAAGCTCCGTGGCCTGGTCCTCCGGCTTGCCATTGCGCAGGCTCTGTTCGCTGCGGGCAAAGCCCAGACGCACTTCATCCAGCAGCTTTTCACTGACCACGGCAGAGAGATAGGATTCCCGTTTCAGGTACAGCGTATGTGCCTGCTCCAGCAGTCGGCCGGCTTCGGAGAGATTGTCCTGTTCTACTGCGGCAGTGGCCTGCACAAGTGATGTGGAGATCCGGTCTACGGTACCGGATACCGCACACAGGTTGTACCAGCCACCGGCAATGACGCATAACAGCAGGATGACGGCTGCCCACAGTCGTTTCATACCGATTCCTCCTGCCGCTGTAAAAACAGGTTATTCCGGTCATCCAGTGTCATGAGATAGACTTCCTTTAAGGAGGAAATCCCATGCCGGCGGCACTGCTGCAAAATCCATTGCTCATCCCGGCCGAGCTGCTCCATGTTGCGCCGGAGGATTTTCCCTTCAGATACCAGTACCAGCGCCATGCCCGCTTCATCCGGATGCAGCAGGCAGTCAGAAGGGGTCAGGGGCTGGCGGTCAGCATGCAGAATGACACTCAGCTGTCCATTGGTTTCCACAATGCCGCAGAGCACGTCCTCCATACGGGAGACCCCCTGCATGCGCAGCCCTTCCAGCACATCCTCCGGGGAAAGCCGCAGCAGCCGCAGCATATTCGGGTCGAATTTTCCGTCACGGATGACAATACAGGGATTGCCGCACAGCAACCGGCGGATGCCCGGGCTTTTGCGACACAGGCAGGACAGCAGCACCTCCACGGCGAGCAGGGTGGCGAGGGGGACAATGCCCCCGAGCAATGGCGTGGCGGTATCCTGCAGCGGGATGGATGCCAGCTCGGACACCAGTATGGTAACAGCAAATTCCGAGGTGGACAGTTCACCGAGCTGTCGTTTCCCGGTAAAACGCAGCCCGCCGATGACAGCGGCATATACCAACAGGGTTCGGATGAAGAGCAGAAACAAGGAAACCACCTCCGGAAGGAATACCCTCAGTTTTCCCCATGTTGGGTAAATTATGCAGGAATTCATATTCTGTTTTGAAAAATTACAGAGAATTGTGAGAAAATGAAAAAATTTGTTGACATTTTCAATTTTAAAGATATAATTAAGAATACGAGATATTGAAATGCAGAGACCGGAAGGAGTAGCCTGTTCGAGCTTTCAGAGAGTTGCCGTTTGGTGCGAGGCAATAAGGGAGAAAAGGTGAACGTCATCCGCGAGCAGTTCAGGTGAACCGGCAGGCTGTTGCCAGTAACCTGAATCGGTTGAGCCCCCGTTAACAGGCAGGCATTACACGCAGCTTGCTGCGCCGATGCGTTAAGGTGGTCGCTTTTTACAGCGGCAATAAGAGTGGTACCGCAGAGCATAGTCTTTGTCTCTTTTTCTATGGAGATAAGGGCTTTTTGTTTTATTTGGACGCGGCTTGCTTCCGGAGCGGCTGCGTGACGTATCTGTTATTATGAAAATCAATTCAGGAGAGATTGCTATGAAACTCAATGGTTCACAGATTCTGCTTGAGACACTGCTGGAGCAGGGAACCGATACCATTTTCGGTTATCCGGGCGGTGCAGCCCTCAATATTTATGATGAGCTTTATAAGTATTCCGACCGTATCCGCCATGTCCTGACTGCACATGAGCAGGGTGCGTCCCATGCGGCAGACGGTTATGCACGCGCAACCGGCAAGGTTGGCGTATGTCTTGCAACATCCGGCCCGGGTGCCACCAATCTGGTTACCGGTATCGCAACGGCATTTATGGATTCCATCCCGATGATTGCCATTACTGCCAATGTCGGTACGGCCTTTATCGGACGTGACAGCTTCCAGGAAATCTATATTGCAGGTGTGACCATGCCGATCACCAAGCATAACTTTGTGGTCCGTCATGTAGAGGAGCTGGCAGATACCATCCGTAAGGCATATGAAATTGCCATGAGTGACCGTCCGGGCCCGGTTCTGATTGATATTCCCAAGGATGTCACCGCGTCTGTCTGTGAATTTGAGCACAAGCCGGCAGTCCAGCCGCGTCCGAAGCCGCAGATCCAGCATGACCAGATCAAAAAGATGGCAGAGATGATTAATGAGAGTGAGCGTCCGGTCATCCTGTTTGGCGGCGGCGTGCTGTCCTCCAATGCCTGTGAGCTGCTCAGCCAGTTTATGCATCGTACCGATATGCCGGCATGCCATTCCCTGATGGGCATTGGCGCACTGGATCCGGCAGACCCGTTGAATCTGGGCCTGATTGGTATGCATGGCTGGGTTTCCGCCGGCAGGGCAGTAGACAAGGCGGATCTGGTCATTGCACTGGGTACCCGTTTCTCTGACCGTGTGGCAACCAAGATGGGTGATTTTGCATCCAGCGCAAAGGTTGTCCAGGTGGATATCGACCCGTCTGAGGTCAATAAGAATATCAGCGTTACGCACAGCGTTATCGGTGATGCATATGACGTACTGGAAGCGCTGATGCCGCTGGTTCATCGTGCAGACCATACGCCGTGGAAGGAACAAATCGAGAACTGGAAGGCTCGTATGGATTACAAGCCGAAGGATAATGATGCTATCCTTCGTCCGCACCAGCTGATGCGCAAGATCAATGAGCTGCTGGGCGAGGATGACATTGTAGCAACAGATGTTGGACAGCATCAGATGTGGGCAGCACAGTTCACCGGACGGCGCAAGCCGCGTACCTTCCTGACCTCCGGCGGCCTGGGTACCATGGGTTATGGCTATGGTGCGGCAATCGGTGCACAGGTTGGCATGCCGGACAGACAGGTGGTACATATTACCGGTGACGGCAGCTTCCATATGAATCTGCAGGAGATGTGTACGGCAGTCAGCAACAATCTGCCGGTCATTACCGTTGTTGTCAACAATGAAGTTCTGGGTATGGTTTATCAGTGGCAGACTTCGTTCTATGGCAAACGGTATTCCAATACGGATATGCACCGTAAAACCGATTTTGTCAAGCTGGCAGAAGCATTTGGCGCAAAGGGACTGCGCTGTGATACGCTGGCAGGCTTTGAGGCATGCATGAAGGAAGCGCTGGCAACGGAGGGGCCGGTTCTGATTGATGCACGCATTGACAAGGAAGAGCGCGTACTGCCGTTTATTCCGGGCGGCGAAACCGTTCGCAATGTTATTATTGACTGACGAGGAGGAGAAACAGATGGAAAAGTATATTATTTCTGCCCTTGTGCAGAACAATGCCGGTGTACTGGCCCGTGTTTCCAGCCTGTTTGGACGGCGTGGCTTTAATATTTATTCCCTGACTGTATCCCCGACTGTAGATGAGCGCATTTCCCGTATTACGATCGTGGTCATTGGTGATGAATATACACTGGAGCAGGTACTCAAGCAGATGCAGAAGCTGGAGGAATGCATTGAGGTGTCCCATATTGATGAAGCAGATGCCTTCTGCCGTGAGCTGGCTCTGATTAAGATTGCAGGCGATGAGGCAGTACGGGAAAGCGTCCGAGAAGTCTGTGCGCTGTATAAAGCGGAGGTTGTTGATTCCAGCTCGGAATCCATTATTGTCCGCATCAATGGCACACCGTCTACCATTGATACGTTCCTGTCCATCATCGACAGCTTTAACATTGTGGAATCCAGCCGTACCGGTATCACTGCGGTACATAAGGACAAGAAGTAAGCATCTTTTTACTTGATTTACTGGGAATCTTATTCTATAATTGAAACGGACAAGTTCAAATTTTTGAAAAGACATAACGGGGATGGAGCATCGGTCTCCGTCCCCTGTTTTTTATCCGGCGGCAAATTGGACCGTCTTTGGAGGTATTTATATGGAATTGAGAAGTCATAATATTACAAAGGGTGTGGAACGTGTACCGAACCGTTCCCTGCTGCGCGCCTGCGGCCTGACCGAAGAGGAAATGCGTCAGCCGATTATCGGTGTGGTTTCCGCTTACAGCGAAATCATTCCGGGCCATATCAATCTGGACAAGATTGCGGCAGCGGTTAAGACCGGTGTCAGCATGGCTGGCGGTACCCCGATTCTGGTACCGGCAATCGGTGTATGTGACGGCATTGCCATGGGCCATCTGGGCATGAAGTATTCCCTGCCGTCCCGTGAGCTGATTGCAGACTCGGTTGAGACACTGGCACAGGCACATCAGTTTGACGCACTGGTACTCATCCCGAACTGTGACAAGATCGTACCGGGCATGGTCATGGCAGCTGCACGCCTGAATATCCCGTCGATTGTTATTTCCGGTGGCCCGATGCTGGCTGGCCATGTCAAGGGTGAAAATGTGTCCCTGTCCTATACCTTTGAGGCAGTTGGCGCACGCAAGGCAAACCTGATTACCGATGAAGAAATCAACGATGTGGAATGCCATTCCTGTCCGGGATGCGGTTCCTGCTCCGGTATGTATACCGCAAACTCCATGAACTGCCTGTGTGAGGCAATCGGTATGGCACTGCCGGGCAACGGCACCATTCCGGCGGTTCATTCTGACCGTATCCAGCTGGCTAAGCATGCCGGCATGAAGATCATGGAGCTGCTGGAAAAGGACATCAAGCCCCGTGATATCATCAATAAGAAGTCCATCCACAACGCACTGGAATGTGAAATGGCACTGGGCTGCTCTACCAATACCGTACTGCATCTGCTGGCAATTGCCCATGAAGCAGGTCTGGACTTTGATCTGGAAACCATGAACAAAATTTCTGACCAGACCCCGAACCTGTGCCATCTGGCACCGGCAGGACGTACCTATATTCAGGAGCTGAATGAGGCAGGCGGCATCTATGCCGTTATGAATGAGCTGTCCAAGAAGAACCTGATTGAGCTGGATACCATCACGGCAACCGGCAAGAAGGTTGGCGAGAACATCGCAAACTGTGTCAACCGCAACCCGAATGTCATCCGTCCGATTGACAACCCGTACATGCAGACCGGCGGCATTGCCATCCTGTGGGGCAACATTGCCAAGGAAGGCTGTGCAGTCAAGCAGAGTGCGGTTGCACCGGAAATGATGAAGCATTCCGGCCCGGCACGTGTGTTTGACAGCGAGGAAGAGGCAATTGATGCCATCTACAACGGCAGAATCAACAAGGGTGATGTGGTTATCATCCGTTATGAAGGCCCGAAGGGCGGCCCGGGCATGCGTGAGATGCTGAACCCGACCTCCGCTCTGGCTGGCATGAAGCTGGACAAGGATGTTGCACTGATTACTGACGGACGTTTCTCCGGTGCATCCCGCGGCGCATCCATCGGACATGTCTGCCCGGAAGCTGCGATGGGCGGTGAGATCGGCCTGCTGCAGGAAGGCGATATTATTGAAATTGATATCCCGAACCATGCTGTCAATGCAAAGGTTTCGGATGAGGAATTCGCAAAGCGTCGAGAGAGCTTTGTTCCCCATGAGCCGAAGGTAAAGACCGGCTGGCTGGCACGCTATGCGCGTCTGGTAACTTCTGCAAACAAGGGTGCCGTACTGAAGTAAGGCATCGCATAACGCAATGGATTTCCCCTGCTTGCCATATGGTGAGCGGGGGATTTTTGCAGCTATAAAATTTTTTGTAAAAAAATAATTGTTAAGATTGATTTTTATTGGGGAAACGTGTATGCTGAAACAAAAGGAGTGAATGCATCATGGGAAGAAAGCCCAATCCGTCGGAGACCCCGGAGCGCAGCGGTTCCGCTGCCGGAATGGAAGAAAATATGAAGAAAGCGGTTGCGGAAATGTTGGTATTGTTTCTGCTCCATGAGCGGGATATGTATATCGGTGAAATCCCGGAGGAGTTGGAACGGCGCAGCGGCGGAATCTTTCATATTGTGTTTCCCTATTCCATCATTTACCGTATGGTAAAATTTGAATATATTGAGGAACAGAAAAAACGCATTGCACCGGATGGCAGAAAACGGCAGTATTATGCGATTACTGACAAGGGAATCGCATATTTACAGGAGCTGCGGACTACATTTGGACAGTTTTTTGAGGGGGTAACCACCATTCTGGCATCGGAGGGGGAAGTATATGAACAGACAGAATCCGCAGGCGCGGCAGTATATGAAGCAGGTGAGCAGGCAGCTGACATGCAGCTGGAAGCAGAAGCACAGGCTGAGAAACAACTTGAAGCAGATGATTGGAATGTTTCTGGACGATTGTCCGGATGCCTCGTATGAAGATATTCTGACAGCCTGCGGCAGTCCGACAGACGTGGCGGCGGATTTGCTTGCCGAAGTACCGGAACGCGAACGAAATCAGTATAGAATAAAACGAAAACGATTGTATACTGCGGCTATAATAATATTCTTAACAGTATCAATATGTGCTTGCTCATCAGTTGCATATTTTATACGAAATCCATGGACAGCAGAAATCACAACAGTCATTGATTATACAGATAAATTGCCGTCGTATTGGGACTACGCTGAGAAATATGGTATCAATTATGAATATGATACAAGTGGAAGAATCATCCAGGCAACTGATAATGATGGAAATAAAATTGAAGTTGACAAGGATGGGATTCCGACGGATAAAGAAAAATATTCTCTTGAGGAGGAAGAAAAATGAGAAAATTAATCCAAAAGATGGAAACGCTGGTGCTATTGGCCTGCTGCTTTTTTATGTGTAATGGAAAAGCCTTAGCAGTGGACACAATACAAGAGGTTATTCAGTATGATGACGGTACATATGCAGAAATTACACTGACAGAAGAGGATGTGATGTCCCGCACGACAACTAAAACGGGAACGAAAACATATACTTATAAGAGTGCATCCGGCGATATAATCTTTACATACACATTAAAGACATATTTTCAGTATGATGGAAGCACATCTAAGGCAGTTACTTGTTCTACAACATATAATATTGTGAAAAGTGGCTGGTCTAAGAAATCGGATAGCCACTATTGTTCTGGTAATAATGCATACGGTACAGCTAAGTTTTCTAACTCAAGTACATCAAAAACTGCGAGTTTAACGATTACATGCAGCAAGGACGGTAAAATTTCATAAAAATATTATGCCCGTTTCTTATTGTTAGAAACGGGTATATTTTGCAATTAAAATATTTTTTCATTGACAAAATTATATGCTATATGATATTATCTTTTTAAGAAATATATAGATTATAAAAGAAGTGAAAGGAAGTGGAAAACATGATGAAACCATAGGTGAACAATATGGCTATACATTAACTAAGAGAATGCTATTTATGAAGGGAATGATATTTATGTTAAAAAAGTTAATCAGCAGTATTCTAGCATTAGGATTGGTTGCTTCAATGGCGGGGGCTTTTGCTACAAATGATGAATTCGTTGGACAAACTGAAGAAGGAATTCCTGTTTCTGAGAATGTTATCAGCGTGGGATACGATGAACCGGTTGATGTAGAAATTGAGTTACCAGTTGACGAGATGGAAGATGGAATTACGGTTGCAATTTTTCAAGATGATAATGGCGAATTCTATGCTGAACAGGTAACAGAAAACTCTGTGATGCCAACGTCATTGATTGTTTCAACTTTTCATGTTGGATTAATTGCGGGAACTGCAACTAATAAATATAGAATGTATTGGGATGCAAGTGGGGATCGACTTACCGCAATTTATGCTAATTTGGTGTGCAAAAATACCGGTAATGGAACAGTTTATGGGACAGAAAATGTGTATTTTTCTAGTACATATGGACAATCTTCAGCTTCAGGTACTACTAGTGATTTCACTATTCCGAGTAATATCTCTAAAGTTAAAGTGGGATGGTCAGCAGCTACAATAGTATCTATGGGACAAGGGAAAGTAACTTTGACTAGTGTATTTCAGGAAAGAAATGTACCAAGATAAAAAACATAAAATATTTTATATTGTTAAGGTGCGATGATATGAAAAAAACATTTTTGTATATAGTTATTATTGCAGCAGCCATTATTGTGGTTAGTGCGGCGATATATTCGCATATGTCTTTTTCTGATGAACACACGATGAAGAATATCGTTATAGAAGAAATATCTGGGCGAATGGATGAGCTTGACGATGGTCCGATGGCAGTTGTCATTTCTCATGATGGGGATAAAGAAACATATCTTGTCACGTTAGAGGACGGAAAGGTTATTGTAAAAGACAGCAATAAAGATACGGTTGCATATGTATTTGATGTAGAAATGTTTTCCAAATAGTCGTTATATGCAGAACAAATCCCCTGTTTATCATGATGGTAAGCAGGGGATTTTCTCATACATGTAACAGCCTGTGGATTTCTTCTACCACATCCATGGTAGTGCGGTCTGCCTGTTCAATCAGTTTGGGATGACCGTCTGCCATGGCATACAGCGTGCCTGCATGGCCAGCCAGCGGCAGATCGTTTTCATTGTCACCAAAGACAATGGTATCCTCTCTGGGAATATGCAGATGGGCACACAGGGCATCCATAGCCGTGCCCTTGTCGCAGTTTTCCCGCAGGAAATCCATCCAGCTGCTGCGGCCCACCACCGGAATCAGATAGGGTGCGAAATCTGCAAACTGTGCCGCCAGCTGTGCATCCACACCGGATTTGCGATAGAGAGATATCTTGATAAAATCCTCTGTAACTGCACAGACATCCTCCACAACCGTGGTAGTATTGCCCACATCGTCACGCATATGGGAGATATATTCCTCCTGCTTCGGCTGAATATAGCAGGTATCGACACCGGAAAGAAGTACCTCACTGCCTGGCTGCCGGAGAATCGCCCGCATCAGAGCCTGTCCGGTTTTCCGGTCAATGGTTTCTCTGGCAATCACTTCATTCTGCCAGACAACCAGACTGCCGTTTTCACAGATATAGCCGATATCATCCGCAACCGGTGCAAATAACCGGCGCAGATTCGCATATTGTCTGCCGCTGCATGCGGCAAAGTAAATGTCATTTTCCTTCATGGTATGGATCAGCGGAAACAGTGCCGGAGGAATCACACGTTCCCCTTCCCGCATCAGCGTACCATCCACATCACTTGCAATTAGTTTTATCATGTCAGAACCTCTGGAATATATGTTATCTGGATATATGGATTGATACCCGGAGGAGGCAGATTCGCCCCACCTCCTGCGTCATTATACCATAACGAAATCTACAAAAAAAGTCCCTCTCCCTGACAGGAAAGGGACAATATCGTTCCAGATGTAAAAGAATTAATGTTTCTTTGCCTTGCGTGCGGCATTTTCAGCGTCAACGGTGGGCTGGAAGCGCTTGACTTCCCTGGCAATGACACCGGACAGAGCCAGCATGCAGATCAGGTTCGGAATAGCCATCAGTGCGTTGGCAATATCGGACAGATTCCATACCAGATCCAAAGACATGGTAGCGCCGAAGAATGCAATAACAGAGAAGATGACACGGTAAGCGATGCAGATCGAACGCTTCTTGACAATGTATTCCAATGCCTTTTCACCGTGATATTCCCAACCCAGAATGGTAGAGAAGGCAAACAACGCAATACCGATGGTAACCATCCATGCGCCAAATTCACCGAGTACGGTACGGAATGCAGCAATGGTCAGTGCAGAGCCTTCCACCAGGGCTCCGGAAGCATCCGTCATACCCAATACGCCGGAAGAGCATACTGCCAGACCGGTAACCGTGCAGATGACAATGGTATCGAAGAAGGTACCGGTCATGTTGATATAACCCTGACGAACCGGGTCGTCAGTAGTAGCTGCTGCTGCGGTAATCGCAGCGGAACCCATGCCGGCTTCATTGGAGAATACGCCGCGGGCAACGCCGTAACGCATGGAGCTCATGATGCTGGAGGTGATGGTACCGGCTGCACCGCCTGCGATTGCGGTGGGGCTGAAAGCACATTTTACCATCAGCACAATGGCTGCCGGAACCTGGGTAATATTGCCGAGGATGACAATGATACCAAAAATCAGATAAAATACTGCCATAACCGGAACAATGACAGAGGATACCTTGGACAGACGGGTAATGCCGCCCAGCAGGATCACCAGTACCAGGATAACCAGAATCACACCGACAATCCACTGTGGAATATGGAAGGTATTATTCAGTGCAGTGGCAATCGAATTTGCCTGCGTCATATTGCCGATACCAAAGGATGCGACAACAGCAAAGATCGCAAACAGCATGGCCAGAATTGCACCAAGGGTTTTGTTCTTCAGGCCGCGCTTCATGGTGGTCATCGGGCCGCCAAGCATTTCACCGTGCTCATTGGTCACGCGATACTTGATTGCCAGCATGCATTCGGAGAATTTACTGGTGAGACCGAAGATTGCGGAAATTTCCATCCAGATCAGTGCGCCAGGGCCGCCGCTGACCAGTGCGGTTGCAACACCGACGATGTTGCCGGTACCGATGGTGGCAGCCAGTGCAGTCATCAAAGCAGCAAATGGAGAAATATCACCACTGCCGCGATGCGTCATTCTTGCTTCCTTGCTGAGGACGGAACGCAGAGCATAGGGCAGGTTGCGCCAGCTTGCAAAGCCGATGCGGATAGTCAGGAAAATACCAGTGCCGACCAACAGCACCAGCATAACCGGACCCCAGACAAAGGCATCCACAGCGGAAACGATGTTGGAAAATGTTTCCATATGTTTTAAACTCCCTTCATATCATGATAAAAAAGCAGGCAGACGAATAGCGGGAACGAGACGCCATTGTCTGTCTGCATTGATATCATGGAAAAATATTACCAGACATTATAATAGCGTATTTGCAGGATGATTGCAAGGAAATTTCAAAAATTGTGAAAAAATTTTGAACAAATCATATGGAACATACCATTTTCTGCCTGGATCATCCCGAAATGAATGAAAACCTGCAAAAATGTTCCAAGCTGGCGCATATACTGCATTGGTTGCAATTCCATTGGATTCATGATATGGTTAAACCATAGGAATGATGACATGACAGAGAGGCAGAGATTTTTTGTGACAAATTTTCGGCTTGTGATTCAATATGACGGCAAACGCTATAGCGGCTGGCAGAAGCAGGGCAATACGGAGCATACCATACAGGGGAAAATCGAACAGATTCTCAGCCGGATGACCGGACATGCGGTGGAAATCCATGGCGCCGGACGCACAGATGCCGGCGTGCATGCCCGTGCACAGGTTGCCAATGTGAAAATACAGACAGAGCTGTCCCCGCAGGAGGTACAGGCATACCTGAATGCCTATCTGCCTGCGGATATTGCCGTGACGGATTGCCGAACAGCGCCGGAACGGTTTCATGCCCGGCTGAATGCAAAGGGAAAGCATTACTGTTACCGCCTGTGTGACGGCGGCGTGCCTGAGGTGTTTTCCAGAAATGTTGTGTGTGCATGGGAAAGGCCGCTGGATGTGGAAGCGATGCGGCAGGCTGCCGCGTATCTTGTGGGCACACATGATTTCCGCGGTTTTTCCTCGGTCAACCGGCGGTTTAAAAAGTCAACCGTCCGGACGATTACCGCGTTGGAGGTTACACGCCATGGGCAGGAAATCCACTTCGATGTACAGGGTACCGGCTTCCTGTATAACATGGTGCGGATTATTGTCGGAACCCTTGTGGAAGTAGGGGAAGGCAAACGGAAGCCGGAATCCATACCGAAGATTCTGGACAGCCTTGACCGGCAGGATGCCGGTATCACCATGCCGCCGCAGGGCCTGATGCTGGAAGCGGTTTTCTATGAATGAGATTGAGTTGGAGTAACAGATCATGATAAAGAACACACGCACACAGCGGACCGCGGACCGCCTGCGCAATATGATTGTGGAGGAGCAGGTGTTTCATTATGGAGAAAAACTGCCAAATGAGAATGAATTATCCAGCCGCCTTGGTATCAGCCGTACCACGCTGCGGGAAGCCATCCATATCCTGACCTCGGAAGGGCTGCTGACCGTCAAACGGGGCAAAGGTACCTTTGTATCCGCACAGATCAACCAGTATGCTTCCGGAAAGCTGGAGCTGAATGACCTGTCGGACATGAAAATCACCCTGCGGGATTTATATGAAGCACGTTTGATTTTTGAGCCGGAAGCCGCAGCACTGGCATGCAAGCGGGCCACAGAGGAGGAAATCCGGGAAATTATGCAGCTGGGACAGGTGTGCCAGGAACAGCTGCGGCTGAATCCAACCGGTAAAAAGCGCATTGAATCGGAAAACATGTTCCATGGCGCCATTGTCCGGGCATCCCATAATGATTTCCTCAGCCGGTTCATGCCGCTGCTGACGGAAACCATTGAAAAAACCTTTTCCTTTAACTTCAATTATGAGGTCATTGCGGAGGATGCCTATAAGGATCACATCCTGATTATGGATTTTTTGCAGAAGCGGGATGCGGAGGGGGTTAGAAGTGCCGTGACCATTCATCTGCACCATGCCATCTGGAACGAACAGCTGCCGGAGCGCGCCGAAAATATCACAGGAATACCCTGAGAATTTACGGGAAGATGTGGTAAAAATAATGGTTGACATTGATATTGGGCAAGGATATAATGGATTATAACAACAGTGCACAGGTTGTATGACAACTGTTTACAGGTTGTATGACAACAAATATTTAGGAGGATATATTATCATGTCTGAAGCAAAGATTTTTTATCAGGCAGACTGTGATCTGTCTCTGCTGGATGGCAAGACCATCGCAATCATCGGCTACGGCAGCCAGGGCCATGCACATGCCCTGAACCTGAAGGAGTCCGGCTGCAATGTTATTATCGGTCTGTACGAGGGCTCCAAGTCCTGGGCTAAGGCTGAGAAGCAGGGCTTCGACGTATTCACCACTGCTGAAGCTGCTAAGAAGGCTGACATCATCATGATCCTGATCAATGATGAGAAGCAGGCTGATATGTACAAGAAGGACATCGAGCCGAACCTGGAAGCAGGCAACATGCTGATGTTCGCACATGGCTTCAACATCCACTACGGCTGCATCGTTCCGCCGGCTGATGTTGACGTTACCATGATCGCACCGAAGGCTCCGGGCCACACCGTTCGTTCCGAGTATCAGGCTGGCAAGGGCACTCCGTGCCTGGTAGCTGTATACCAGGATGCTACCGGCCGTGCACAGGATATGGCTCTGGCTTACGCTGCTGGTATCGGCGGCGCAAGAGCAGGCGTTCTGGAGACCACCTTCCGCACCGAGACGGAGACCGACCTGTTCGGCGAGCAGGCTGTACTGTGCGGCGGCGTTTGCGCTCTGATGCAGGCTGGCTTCGAGACCCTGTGCGAGGCAGGCTACGATCCGAGAAATGCTTACTTCGAGTGCATCCATGAGATGAAGCTGATCGTTGACCTGATTTACCAGTCTGGTTTCGCAGGCATGCGTTACTCCATCTCCAACACCGCTGAGTACGGCGACTACATCACCGGTCCGAAGGTAATCACCGAGGACACCAAGAAGGCTATGAAGCAGATTCTGGCTGACATCCAGGACGGTTCCTTCGCAAAGGAATTCCTGCTGGATATGAGCCCGGCTGGCCGTCAGGTTCACTTCAAGGCTATGCGCAAGCTGGCTTCCGAGCATCCGGCAGAAGTTGTCGGCAAGGAAATCCGCAAGCTGTACAGCTGGAACAACGAGGACGATCTGCTGATCAACAACTAAGATCCGATTCGTTCGTTAATACGGTAAAAATCGAAGCGGCATCATCTCTGGTGGATGGTGCCGCTTTTTCATATGGAATTATCGGATGCCAAACCGGGTTTCTGACTCCGGTTCCAGCTTTTTGGCGCGGATAATGGAAAACTGAATACCAGGTAAGCTGCCCAGCGTGTTGATAAAGCGGTAAATGGTCTCCTGTTCCCCCTGCAGCTCCAGCTCCACATTGCCATCGTCCAGATTGCGTACCCAGCCAGTCAGGCCAAGCTGTTGTGCGGTCATCTTTGCGCGGAACCGCAGTCCTACATGCTGTACCCGGCCGGATAAAATCATATTCCATCGTACCATGGCGATTCACCTCCTGTCTGTGAAATGTGAAAACGTCGGGGCGGAATCCGTGCATTTATACCAAACAGAAGGTTTTCTGGTAAATACAGTTTGTCGCTTTACAGACGGAATGATAAAAATGCACAAATTCCGATACTATTTCAGGCGGATTCCGGCTGATTTTTGGGATTCCGCCGCATTTTTGACCGGAATATTTGGTATATTGTAACAATTCAGCCGCGTGATTTCCGACGGTTTTCGATGGGGTATGCACTTGTAACAAATACAATTGTCCACGGATTTGTAATTTTAAACAATTTTGATGTTGCGTTTTTGGTGTAAATGACTATAATAAGAATTGTTGAAAGGAACAACACATCGTAAGCCAATCCTTTCAAACATCCTTTTATTACCTTCCTTTTCTACTATATCTTAATATATGCGGTGGGGACCGCAGGACACATCTGTGGATCTGTTTCCTGAATGTTGAATCATCTCTCTCTTCTCTCTCCTTATCCTTGTTGTTTTAAAGTGAAGCAGAAAATCTCCTTGAAAACACAGTGTGTCCACAAAAAATTCCGTCATTGTCGGTCAATGGCGGAATTTTTTTCATGCTTTTTTGTGTTATGGTTCGGTATCTTCTGTTTCGACTACCTCGAGCCGGGATTCCGGTTCCGCCTCGGACTGCTCCACACCCTGCAGCTTGCGCAGCTTTTCAATGTGGTCATCCAGTGCCTCGACCTCGGCCAGATACTGCTCCACAGCCTTCTTTTTCTGTTCCGGCGTACCCTTGGAGAACGGGATGCGCAGATGGGGCTCCACATATTCCCGGCTGAGGAAAAAGCCGATTGCGGCACCGATAATCTGCCACCAGCCGACAGCACCCTTGGTCATGCCGAGATCCAATACCTGATTGATAATACCATACAGGATCATGCCCAGGCAGAAGAAAATCAGCGTTAAATAAAACCGGATTGCCGGCATATTCCACAGCTTCACTTCGGTCATACGCGGCTTTAACGCGATATAATCCGGATGGTCCGGGTATTCCGGATCTTCCTGTACGGCCTGCTTTTTCTGTACGGTTTCCGGCTCCGCAGCAGGCTCCTCACGAATGGTTTTGGTCAGCTCCTTCAGCTTGGCCTTGTCAATGTTTTTGTCGTTGACCTCGTCTTTTAACTGACTAAAAAAACTCATATACTTCACTCTTCCTGTGGGAAATTCACTGCCATATATTATAGCATCCCATTGCTGCCTCTGCAACGATTTGCACAGAATCTTTACAATTAGACGGCAGATTTCCCGTCAGGATGCGCCAAAATCAGGAAAATCATAGGCGGATTTGCAGCGCTGCAGGACCTGTTCGGCACTATGGACGCCGGTGGACGCGCCCACAGCCTCCACCGAAACCGCAGCTGCCGCATTGGCAAACCGGGCACAGTCCGCAAAGCTGCGTTCCTCCAGCAGGGCAGCAAAGAATCCGGCAGCAAAATTATCTCCCGCACCGGTGGTGTCGACGCAGCGGGTGTCCGGACATGCGGGGATGATTTCCATATACCCGGTCTGGTCAGCGATCAGGCAGCCCCGGGAACCGAGTTTGATGATGACATGCTGTACACCGGTCTGCAGCAGGATATGGGCCATATCGGCCGGTTCTGCGGCGCCGGTGACAGCCTGTGCTTCCGTCTCATTGGCAAACAGGTAGTCCAGCCAGCGCAGGGCAGGGGCAAGGTCATGGACGGTCTCCCCATGTTTGGGGGATGTCATATCGGCACAGACAACCAGTCCCTGTTCCCGTACCATACGGAACAGCTGCTCCAGCTGCAACGGGTCAATCAGCGGAAACACGAAGATGCTGGCAAAGCAGAAGATTTTTGCCTGCCGCAGGGCTTCCGGCACAATGTCCTCCGCCTGCAGGGCACGCAGGCTGCCGTGGGGATTGGTGAGAAACCGCCGTTCACCATCGTGATCCACCAGCACCACATTGATGCCTGTATCCAATCCGTCAATTTCCCGCATATAGGTGGTGTCCATGCCGGCGGTCTGACAGATATTTTTCAGATATGCACCTGCATCATCTTTGCCGATGCGGGTAATCAATCGGACGGTTTTGCCAAGGCGGGACAGTACCAGCGCTTCATTCATGGCATCGCCGCCGGAGGTCATGATAATCCGGTCGACTGGAGAGGAGATGCGGGTAAATACCGATGCATCCACAGGCACAACCGGGATATCAATAATGGCAGCACCGGCAAGGACAATATCGCAGCAGTCTGACATGACAAAAGAACCTCCTGTTTAAATCGGGTTTTTACGGAAAACAGCCGGGGTAACACCGGTTTTTCCCGAAAAAGATGTGATGAAATTCGATTCACTGTGGTAGCCGACCCGGAAGGCAATCTGCTTGACTGACAGCGGTGTAGTCAGCAACAGCTCCTTGGCGGCATCAATCCGGCGCAGGGTAATGAATTCATGGGGAGAAAAGCCGGTGCGCATTTTAAACAGCCGGGACAGATGGGAAGGGCTCAGGCTGACAGATTTGGCGATGTCATTGACAGAAAGATCTTCAAACAGATGCTCCGTGATAAAATCCACAACCTGTGAAATGGCATCATCCCGGTTTTCGGTATACGGTTCCTGCCGCAGCACAATCAGCTCGCACAACAGGCGGTGAATGAGCTGGGACTGTTCGCCCTCGCTCATATGCCCGGGCAGCCGGAAGCCGTTGATGAGCTGCAGCATGGTAGTTTTCGTGTTGAGGGAGGAGGGCGGTGTAAAAGCCAGCCGATCCGCATACATGCTGCGGATCAATCCGAAATATTCTTTGGTATTGCAGCCTTCAATATGCATCCACAGCGTTTCACTCTTTTCCAGGGCATGGAAGCGATGTGGCAGCGTGCAGTCAATCAGGGCAACCTGCCCGGGAAGCACAGTGGCGCAGGCATCCGCATTTTCAATGTATACGGAACCGGAAATGACATAATAGATTGTCGAATTCCGATGGCTTGGCAGCTGGGCAATGTCGCAGTCATCACGGAAATCATAATCTGATGTACAGAAATAGTGCCCGCAGCGTGTGATGTAGTAAAACAATTTACCGGCAATGGTGCTCGGTGTATTAAAAAATCGGTCTGACTCCAGCAGTACGCCGGATTCATTGGTTTTTCCCATAGGGGCCACCTCCTGTGGAATATTATACCACTGATACAGCACAAAATCAAAATAAATCGGTTGAAAATATTCTTGTGATTTTATGAGAGTAGGATACAACATAGAAAATGGAGAGAAAATCAAATGAAAATTACAGATTTTCGTTGATTTGAGTCATCATATTTTTTCTAAATATTTGGAAAAGAGGGGCCGATATGACTCGGAATCAAGGTTTTTAACGAGCTTTTGCGTCATCTTTTTTTGCCAAATAAATGCATCAGATAACAGGAAAATAACAAAAAGTTGTCCTGCAATATGGGAAGTTTTTTTATAATACATGCAACCGCAGCGCAGTTTTTCCTACTATAATAGTAAAAGGAGGTGGGCAGATGGAGGACAAGGAAATTATCGAGCTGTACTGGAGCAGGGATGAGACTGCCATTACAGAAACATCCAGCAAATATGGGCGGTACTGCTATTCGATTGCATGGAATATTCTGCATCGCCGGGAGGATGCAGAGGAATGTGAAAATGATACCTATCTTGCGGCATGGGAGACCATGCCGCCCAAGCGTCCCTCCCGTCTGGCAGTTTTTCTGGGGAAAATTACGCGGAATATTGCACTGGATTGCTATGATTATCAAAAGGCGCAGAAACGCAGCGGCAACATGCTGGAATTGCTGTCAGAGCTGTCGGAATGCGTTGTAGCCCGGAATGAGCCGGCGCATGATCTGGAAGCGAAGGAAACCGCAGAAAGCATCAATCGCTTCCTCGGACAGCAGAGCAGGCTGAATCGCATGATCTTTGTGCGCAGGTACTGGTATGCGGATTCTGTTTCTGCGATTGCGGAACGATTTCAACTTTCAGAAAGCAGGGTCAAGTCCAGCCTGTTCCGGACAAGGAAAAAGCTGCGCCAGTTTCTGGAGGCGGAAGGAGTGATACTATGAAGGAAAAGAAGCTGCTGCGTTTGATCGGCGATATGGATGATGCATACATAGCAGAAGCAAATGTCATTCGAGTAGAAAAAACGAAATATTACTGGATTATCGCAGCTGTGTGCGCTATACTGATTGTTGCAGCAGGGTATGCAGCATGGTTCGGAGAAAATATGTCTGAAAACGGAAGTCCAGCCGCAGAATGGCAGCTGGAACGTTCCACCGGTGACATTCAGGTGAATGAAGTCACAGAGCTTCCGGAAGGCGAAAGCAGTGAAGCGCTCCTGGTGTATCTGACAGAGGAAGAGCTGATAACACAGAGTGATACCAGCATTTTCCGCGGAACCATTGAGAACATACAGAATATCTGCATCACAGATGGTGGTGGGAAAAGCTATTATGGTATCCTTACCATCCGGGTCAGTCAGGTTTACCGTGACCTGGGCAGCTGTGAAGCAGGGCAGACGGTTCGTATCTTAACGAATCCGATTCGTATGGATGGCATCTGGACAGAAGATATGGATATCCTTTGCGAGGCGGAAACCGGCATGGAAGGCATTTTTATGGCACGTCCATATGCAGAGGATGAGAGCTGTGAAATGGAACAGGGAACACTTGTCTGGAGGGATATTGCGGACTGTCAGCTGCCGGATGGCATACGATATGTATTTCTGCAGAAAAATGACAGTATCCTGTATGAAAGGGATGCGTATCCTTCGGTGTGGGCGGCGGAGCGGCAGGACATGGAAAGCCTCACGCTGGATGACATTGCTGCTGTCATAGAAGAACTGCTGCAAAAATAAACAAGGAGGTTTTTTTATGGAGCTGACAATGCTGGGAACCGGCAGTGCTATGGTGACCGAATGCTATAATACCTGCTTTGTCCTCCGTGACAACGGACAGGATTTTATGATAGACGGAGGCGGTGGAAATACCATTCTGCGGCAGCTGAAGCAGGCTGGCATTGACTGGCGCAACATCCGGGATATCTTTGTCACACACAAGCATGTGGATCACCTGATGGGCATTATCTGGATGGTGCGCATGATCTGCCAGCACATGCAGCAGGGAGAGTATGAGGGAGAAGCACGGATTTACGGGCATCAGGAGGTCATTGACCTGATTGATACGATTTCCCGCCTGCTGCTGTCCAAAAAGCATACGAAGCATCTTGGGGAACGTCTGCATCTCATTGTGGTGGAGGACGGGGAAACCCGTACCATTCAGGGCAAACCGGTTACCTTTTTCGACATTCAGTCCAAAAAGGCCAAACAGTTCGGCTTTACCATGCAGCTGGGCAATGGAGAGAAGCTGACCTGCTGCGGTGACGAGCCGTACCGGGACTGTGAGCGGAAGTATGCGGAAAACAGCACCTGGCTGCTGCATGAGGCGTTCTGTCTGGATGGACAGGCGGATCTCTTCCATCCCTATGAAAAGCAGCATTCTACGGTAAAAGATGCCTGCGAAAAGGCGGAATTGCTGGGCGTGCGCAATCTGGTGCTGTACCATGCAGAGGATCGGACCATCCGGGATCGGAAGGCGCGATATATTGCGGAAGGAAAGCAGTATTTCCATGGCAATTTGTACGTTCCGGAGGATCTGGAGGTACTGGAACTGTAACACATGGCCTGTCCCATATGGGGCAGGCTTTTTCGTCTGCATTTCCGATAACGCTTCTGACCATAATGTGTAAAAAATTGGTGATAATTGAAATTGACTTCTGTTCAGCGGAAAGGTATGATAGAATGCAGACAAATCTCGTTGGAGGAACACAAAATGGAACAAAAACAAGGCTTTTTTCGTTCGATTGGCAGGGATAACTGCTACATTGTTGCAAATTTATTTTATGCATATTTTGCGCAGGGTGTGGCGGTCATTATGCTGGGTGCCGTTCTGCCGGCGCTGAAGGCGGATTATGCGCTGAATTACCAGGTTGGCGGCATGCTGCTGTCCGTGCAGTCCATTGGCTATGCCATTTCGGGCTTGGGAGCCGGCTTCCTGCCGTTGTATTTCGGGTTAAAAAATTCTTTTATTGGCATGACATCCGGCCTTGCCATCGGCATGGGCATGCTGCTCATCAGCGGCAATCCGGTCTGGCTGCTGATTGCCATGGCACTCATCGGCATCAACAAGGGCAGCGTGACCAATTACAACAACCAGATTATCAGTGATCTGGCGAAGGGAAACGCAGGCCCGCTCAATCTGCTGCATGCCTTTTTTGCCATTGGCGCCTGCCTTGCACCGGTGGTGGTCCTGCTGTGCGGCAAGGCTGACCCCACCGGCTGGCGGCTGGCGGTACTGATTGCGGCGGTTGTAGGTGCACTGGGACTGCTGGCTATGACCCGCATGAAGCTGGATAACACCCGTTCCGTGGGCAAATCCAGCGAGGA
The DNA here is from genome assembly GCA_004555915.1 of Clostridiales bacterium. Classification (GTDB taxonomy): domain Bacteria; phylum Bacillota; class Clostridia; order Oscillospirales; family Butyricicoccaceae; genus Butyricicoccus_A. Next base: position 113,443 of record SFJM01000001.1, read on the forward strand.
AAAAGTACCGGTTTCCTATGGCTTCTTCCGGGAAAAGATTTTCTGGGTGACCATGCTGATCGGATTTTTCTATCAGGCCATTGAAGGCGTGATGATGGGCTGGCTCACCTCGTTCTTTGTGGACTCCGGCGTGATGACCAATGATTTTGCACAGGTGGTTACCTCTACTCTGTGGATTTCCCTGCTGGTGGGCCGTCTGGGCTGTTCCGGACTGGCAGCACGGTTCCGTCCGTACCAGATGATCCTCGTGATGGCAGGAGGCCAGCTGCTGTTCCTGTACGCACTGGTGCACAGCCATAGCTTTGGTACCATGATGGCGGCAACCATCGGCCTGGGCCTGAGCATGTCCGGTATGTATGGAACCTCGGTATCCAATGCTGGAGACCTGTTCGCCCGGTATCCGGTATGTATGGGCTTCTTTGTGCTGCTGACCAGCATGGGCGCGGTTGTGGCGCCGGCGATTGTGGGCATTGTGGCAGATGCGGCCGGCATGCGCACCGGTCTTGCCAGTGTCCTGATCGCTGCTGCCGCACTGGTAATTATGGCAGTGTACAACCTGCTTTCTGTCCGGAAAAAGGCGCACGCAGCGGTTTCCATTGCATCTTAAACAATAGAAAAAACAGTCAGCCCCGCGGTTTGAAACCGCGGGGCTTTTGCATGCCAGAAACATTTATTTGATGTGTCCGAACTGGATGGTGGTATCTTCGGTGTCCTGGGCCTGCAGGCGCAGGCTGAGGGGCATTTCCCACGAGAAATGGTCGGTATGCAGCAGCTGTTCTGCCTTCTCCGACATTGGCTTGCCAAGGTAGGTGTCGTACAGCACCTGGATTTCCGGGTTTTCATGGGGATACCGCAGCGGACTCAGCCGGTCGAGCTTGTACAGCAGATCGCCCCGGACATCCGCCTGTTCGTTCTGCTCGAAGGGGATCGGCTGCCCGCCGCCGCCGACACAGCCGCCCGGACATGCCATGATTTCCACAAAATCATAGTGCTTCTGGCCGGACAGCAGCGCTTCTACCAGCTTACGGGCATTGCCCAGACCGCTGGCAATGGCACAGCGGATGGTGGTGCCGTTCAGGTCAAATTCCGCTTCACGCCAGCCCTCGGTACCACGCACGGCGCGGAAAGCATCCGGTGCCGCATTGCTGCCGGTAACGGTGTGGTATGCCGTGCGCAGGGCAGCTTCCATGACCCCGCCGGTGGCACCGAAGATGACCCCTGCACCGGAGCCGATGCCCAAGGGGGAGTCAAACTCTGCTTCCGGCAGGCTGAACACATTGATGTTTTCCGAACGGATCAGACGGTCCATTTCGCGGGTCGTAATGACAATATCCACATCCTGCAGGCTGCCGGTATTGACATAGGTATGGCCATTTTTTTCGGCTTTTTTGGCAACACAGGGCATGATGGAGACACAGCAGATTTTCTCCGGCGGAACGCCCAGCTTTTCAGCAAAGTAGCTTTTGGTAAGCGCACCGAACATCTGCTGGGGGCTTTTGGAGGTGGACAGCTGTTTGGTCAGCTGGGGATACTGGGACTTGATAAAGCGAACCCAGCCCGGGCAGCAGGAGGTGAACATGGGGTATTCCGCCAGCTCACCGGCAGAGAACCGCTGGAGGAATTCTGCGGATTCCTCCATAATGGTTACATCTGCAGCAAAGGCAGTGTCAAAGATATAATCAAAGCCAATGGAGCGCAGAACCGCTGCCAGACGGCGGACAGTTGCCATCTCACGGGGCAGACCATGGGATTCGCCCCATGCGGCACGGACAGCCGGGGCAATCTGGACAACGGTAATTTTATCGGGATCTGCCAGCGCGTCCAGTACCTCAATGGTGTCATCCCGCTCCCGCAGGGCGCCTACCGGGCAATGGGTAATGCACTGTCCGCACAGGGCACAGTCGGAATCCTTGATGCGGCGGTTATAGGTAATATCAATGGTGGTGCGTCCGCCGGAGCCTGACATGCCCCAGATGCCAAGGGTCTGGATTTTTTCGCAGTACTGCACGCAGCGCATGCATTTGATACATTTCTGTGCATCACGATACAGTGGAAAGGTGGTGGTCCACTGGCTGGTGGGCAGGTCGGTGGCATAGGGATTGCGCAGGATGCCCAGCTGGTTTGCCACATGCTGCAGCTTGCAGTTGCCGGAGCGCACGCAGGTGGCACAATGGCCATCATGCTGGGAAAGGAGCAGCTCCACATTGATGCGGCGGGCCTGGCGGGCACGGGGGGAATTGGTATGTACCACCATGCCTTCATAGACAAGGTTGTTGCAGGAGGATACCAGACGGTTTTCGCCCTCTACCTCTACACAACAGACACGGCAGGCGCCGATTTCATTGATTTCCTTCAGATAGCACAGGGAAGGGATGGTGACACCGGCTTTTGCGGCAGCTTCCATAATTGTCGTGCCTTCCGGCACGCGGACGGCAATGCCGTTGATTGTTACATTTACCATTGTCTCATTCGACCTCCTCTGAAGTTACCATAGCCATAATGGTCACAGCGCAGACAGCGGGAGGATTCCTGCAGAACCTCTTCCTCCGTCATGCCTTCCTTGATGTCATCAAAATTGTTGACACAATCACAGGCCGGACGGGTGCGCAGGTTGACACGTCCGCAGGCGGGAGCCGGGGACAGCGGCGCTTCCGGGATATCCTCTACAGCGGCGTGGATGACATGATTATAGCCCAGGAAGTTGTCAATATTTGCAGCGGCAACCTTACCGGCTGCAATGGCACGGATGACCGTGGACGGGCCGGTAACCGCATCGCCGCCGGCAAAGGTCTTGGCGCTGCCCTCCACGATGCTGTCCGGCAGGGCGGAGAAGCGTTCCCGGTTGACCGCAATGCCTGCAGCGGCAAATGCCTTGGAGTCAATGCCCTGACCGATTGCCACGATGACAATATCACAGGGAATGGCCTGCTCCTCCATTTTTGCAGCGATCGGGCTGGGACGGCCATCGCGCCCCACCGGGCCAATCTGCTGCGGCTGGGTAATCAGGGCGGTGACATGGCCTTCCTCGTCATGCTCAATACGCAGCGGCGCCTGCAGCGGAAGGATGGTAGCACCCTCGGCAGCTGCTTCCTCGATTTCCTCTTGCAGCGCAGTCATATCATCCACACGGCGGCGGTATACGGTGGTGACACTGTCCGCACCCAGACGAATGGCGGTGCGGGTGGCATCCATGGATACATTGCCGCCGCCAATGACGCAGACACGCTTGCCGGTAAAGTCCGGTGCATTGCCTTCGCCGATATCACGCAGCATTTCCACAGCGGAAACCACACCGATGCTGTTTTCACCCGGAATGCCGATCTTGCGGTCAACATGGGCGCCAATACACAGGAAAACTGCGTCAAAATCCCGCTCAATCTCATGAATCGGGATGTCACGTCCCACGGATACGCCGGTATGTACCTCCACGCCGGTGCTGAGGATGACATCAATGTCATTGTCCAGCATGGCTTCCGGCAGACGGTACCGGGGGATGCCGTAACGAAGCATGCCGCCCAGCTTGGGGCGCTGTTCATAGACAACGGTATGGTGACCCATCAGCTGCAGATAAAAGGCACAGGACAGGCCGCCCGGGCCGCCGCCGATGATGGCCACACGCTTGCCGGTGGAGGGCTGGTTGGGAGCCGGTGCCACATGCAGGGCATGGGTGACGGCGAAATGCTTGATGCCGCAGATGTTGACGGCATCATCCACCATGTTTCTGCGGCAGCGTGCCTCGCAGGGATGCTCGCAGACAAAGGCGCAGGCCGTCGGGAACGGGTTGTCCTTACGAATGAGCTTGACCGCATCCTCATACCGACCGGCACGGACAAGGGAAATATAACCCGGAACATCCACATGTGCCGGACACAGCGCAACGCAGGGTACCGGCTGGGTCAGTCCGCTGGTGCAGCGGTTGTTGCGCACATGCTCCTCATAATCATCCCGGAAGCCCTGCACGCCCCGCAGTACCATGTTGGCGGCTTCGTAGCCGATGGCACAGTCTGCGGTATCCGCAATGGTCTTGGCGGTCTTTTCAATGCGGTCAATGGTGTCGAGCGTGGCACGGTTGCTCAGGATGTCATCCATCAGCCGTGCAAGCTGGCCCAGACCAATGCGGCATGGCGAGCATTTGCCACAGGTCTGTGCGTGGCAAAGCTTTAAAAAGCCAAGAGAAATGTCCACCGGGCACAATCCCGGAGGGCTGGCTGCAATCCGGCGCTCCAGATCCTGATACAGACCTTCGACCACCATCTGCGCCTGGTTCGGTGTTTCCAGACTTAATCTACTCAATGATTCCTCACCCCATACAGATTATTTACACAGGTGTTACGCAGTAAAACACCTTTATGTTACCAAAAAACAATCAAAATATACTCAAATAAAGTTTCTTTTATTTTACGCTTTTTTGCAAAAAACGCAACCCTTTTTTGGATATTTTTGCGGGAAAATGAAAGAAAAATCCACAAAATGCATGATTTCGGGCAAAAGAAATGTCCAAAGACGGAAAACCGTCTTTGGACACGGGGAATGTGAAAATCCTGTCAAAATCAGAAGCGGAAATCGCGCTGTCCCTGGTGGATGTTAGCGATGTATTCCGCAGCTTTTGCCCGGACCTTTTCGTTCGGAATGGTCTGCAGCTCCTTCTGAATCAGGGCTTCGCCCACCGCCTTGGTATCCGGGGAAGCATAATCCTCCAGATATTCCTTCAGCGTCATCAGCGCGTTCGGATGGCAGCAGTTGACGATCTGCCGGCTCTTCAGCAGGGACATGAACCGGTCACCGGTACGTCCTTCCCGGTAGCAGGCGGTACAGAAGCTCGGGACATAGCCCAGCTTCATCAGCCAGTTGACCACTTCGTCCAGGGTACGGCGGTCATCCACATCGAACTGTACGGTATCCTCCGGACGCTCCTCATCGGTATAGCCGCCGACCGAGGTGCGGGAACCGCCGCTGATCTGGGAAACACCCAGATTGAGCACACGCTCACGGCTCTGCTGGCTCTCACGGGTGGACACGATCATGCCGGTATACGGCACCGCAATACGGATGCAGGCAACAATCTTGGCAAACAGGTCATCCGAAATGCCGTTGTCAAATACATCCGGGTCAATATCATCCGCACGGCGCAGGCGCGGCACGCTGATGGTATGGGGGCCAACACCCTTGTAGGCTTCCAGATGCTCCGCATGCATGATGATGCCGGTGAAGTCATAGCGGTAGTTGTTCAGGCCGAACAGCACGCCCAGACCGACATCGTCAATGCCGCCTTCCATGGCACGGTCCATGGCCTCGGTATGGTAGGCATAATCCGACTTCGGACCGGAGGGATGCAGCGCCTCATAGGATTCCTTGTTGTAGGTCTCCTGGAACAGGATATAGGTACCGATGCCGGCTTCCTTGAGCTTGGCATAGTTTTCTACCGTCGTGGCAGCGATGTTTACATTGACACGGCGGATCGCGCCATTCTTGTGCTTGATGCTGTAGATGGTCTTGATGGATTCCAGAATGTACTCCAGCGGATTGTTCACCGGGTCCTCACCGGATTCGATGGCAAGACGCTTGTGGCCCATATCCTGCAGGGCAATGACCTCCTGACGGATTTCCTCCTGGGTCAGCTTTTTGCGGGGGATATGGCGGTTCTTGGCATGGTACGGGCAGTATTCACAGCCGTTGATGCAGTAGTTGGAAAGATACAGCGGGGCAAACATGACAATGCGGTTGCCGTAAAATTCCTCCTTGATTTTACGTGCCAGCTCATAAATTTCCTCATTTTTATCCTCCAGATCGCAATCCAGCAGGACAAGCGCTTCCTTATGGGAAACACCCTTCATTTTACGGGCTTTTTCCAGAATTTCATCAATCAGTTCACGGTTGTGCTTGTTTTCTTCCGCATAGGCGAGACAGGCACGGATTTCCTCATCACTGATAAATTCCTCTGCTTTTGGGGACATGATATTATACATAATCGCTTTACCTCCTTGTGATTCAGACCTTGGAATAGACAGCCTTGGCAGTCACGCCGTCCAGCATGCCGATCCTGCCGGACATGGCACTGATGATATCAGCAGGCGCATCCACCGCGATGCTGATGAGGGAAATATCCTTCTTTTCATAGGGGATTCCCATGCGTCCGATGATGTGCTGGCGGTATTGGTGTAAAATCTGATTCAACGGCTCAACCTGTGCGGGATTTTCCACAACAATGGCAAGAATTGCTACGCGGGTCTGTTCCATATACTTGCATCCTTTCTACATATAAAAAAGCATCCCTGTGCCGCGGCACAAGGATGCAGGTATGACAGATTTACATTTGCAGATAAAATCGTACAGATGCTGCTGCATGTCTTTTCCGTCAGGTAAATCCATCCTTGCGGGTCGGTACAATGTGGCTGGAAAAACGGTTTGCGGTAAGAACCTGTCTGTCCGCGCACCGATGTTTTTTATAGTATACCACCAAAAACGGAAAAGCACAATGCATTAGATTGTATAAAGTTGTCAGGGATTGTCAGGCGAGGATGGTGACCTTGGTGCCAACCTTACAGTATTGCCATAAGATGTCCATGATCTGGTTGTTGACAGCCACACAGCCAGTGGTCCAGTCGGTCTGGCTGCCCAGATTGCCCTTCTGTCCATGGATCATAATCTGGCCGCCCAGCTTGGTATACCAGTTCGGAACCTGCCCGGCATTGAGGGCAGACAGGATGTCATCATATTCCGCCTGAGTAATCAGCCCGGAATCCAGGCCGCGTTTGGCATCGTTTGCATTGGGGTAATTCAGGCCCAGCGACAGGTAGAACTTGCTCTGGTCATTGAGCACGCAGATTTCGTATTCACCCTCCGGATTACGCTTATCGCCTTCCTGCTGCTTGGCGCCCTCGGTATAATGGGAAGCCAGCCCCACCGTATACTGGGCAATCACGGCATCGCCGTTGTAAAGGGTGAGCAGGTGTTTGGATTTTTCCACGACGATGGATACATCGGTTGCCTCCTCCGGAGACAGGGAAGGCTGGCGGATCGGAAGCTCGTCATGCACTACCCACTGGCCACCGTCAATTTCCACAGTCCTGGGCTGTTCACTGGTGGCAGTTGTCCTGGCTTTTGCCGTTTGGGATTTGGTTTTTTTCAGCGAATCCTGCGCGGAGCCGACTTCAGCAGTCTTGCTGGAGTTCTGGGTATCCGACAGCGGCAGTGCGGTGGTACGAAAGGCTGCATGACTCATCATTGCAACTGCGGCGACGGCAACAATGCAGCAGGAAATCAGGGGTATGAATTTCAGCTTTGAAAAGGTACGATTCGTTTTTCTCATTGCAATCTCCAGTCCTGTTTTTGTTACGGTAAGACTCATACAGTAACCATTATAAAACGAACCAGACAGTACGTCAATGCTGAAAGCAGGTGAAAATGTACAAAAAAAGTGCTGATTTTATTCAAACAGCACTCATTTTGAATGAAAAATCGGGATTATGATCGCTTGCCTGAGGAGGAACGCCCGGATTCCAGATGCAGCTCAAAGCGGACACGGTCAGCAATGGTAAGGATAAATTCACGGTTTGCCGGGCGGCGGATGGTGCTGAAGCCGGGCATTTTTCCGTCTGACCGCTTCCATGCGATTTCAATGGCATTGCGGATATCCCGTTCCACACTGGTCCATGTGGTATCGTACCGCTTTGCCACGGCAGGATACAGGATTTTGGTGACAGAATCTGCCATGGAGGGATCTTTCAGCGTCATCAGGATGCATTCCCGGACAAAACGATATCCTGCCACATGGGCAGGAAGCTGCATGCTGCCAATAATCTGTGTGACCCGCATGGAAATGTCATGCTCACTGGGACGGGAGTCAACGCTGGCATGACGGGAGGTACTGCCGTAGCGGGAAATCAGATCAATCAGGGATTGGATGTCCACCGGCTTGCGCAGGAAGAAGCTGACACCGAGTCGGTCACATTCCGCAACGGTTTCCGGAGAAGCGAAGGAGGACAGGACATAAACCGCAGGCTGCTGCCCGGCGGGCAGTTGTCCCAGCTCATTTAGAATGGTCAATGTGTTGACACCAGGAAGCAGAAGGTCGATGAGCAGTACATCCGGATGCTCCCGGCGTATGGCATCCACCAGACCGGTGCCGGAAGTATACACGCCGGAAACGGATAATCCGCCGGAAGGCGGCAGTGCAGCGCACAGAAGCTGTGAAAATGTGCTGTCTTCGGATGCAATCATGACCTGAGTAACGAACATAATAAATTCCCCTTTGAATCTATGAATTTGCACGTTTTATTATATCGTGTGCAGATATGGCGGACAATGGCGGAAACGATAGAAAAAATGCAACGTTTTTGCAGATCGACAACCGTGAAACGGCAGTAAAGTGTAAAATACGTAACAATAAAGTGTAAAATTTGAAAAAATGTGCCGTTTGACAGGAAAAGACAGAATGTAGCAAAATGACGAATGGCGAAAACGGAAAAATATCGACAAAATTCGACAGACAGGTAAAAAAGCAGATTTCCACACGAAACCGCGGGAAATCTGCTTGGAAAATCAGAAAATCAGTTTTTACCGCTGACCAGTACAGCAACCTTGTCGAAAACGTCCGTGATTTCCTTGGACGGAGCAGGAGTCACCAGGCTGACAATGACATTGACAACCAGTGCGACAACGAATGCCGGCAGCAGCTCATAGATGGCAAACGCACCACCCAGCGTGGCAATGCCAAACTTCCAGACGAATACCATCACACCGCCTGCCATCATGCCTGCCAGCGCACCATACAGGTTGGAACGCTTCCAGAACAGGGCAAGCAGGACAATCGGACCGAAGGTAGCGCCGAAGCCAGCCCATGCAAACGATACAATACGGAAGACCGAGCTGTTCGGGTCACGTGCCAGGAACACGGCAATGACGGAGATAACAACAACCGTGATGCGGGCTGCCAGGATGCTCTGCTTCTGGGTCAGCTTGATGCCGAACAGATCCTGCAGCAGGTTCTGGGAGAAGCTGGAGGAAGCAGCCAGCAGCTGGGAGTCTGCCGTGGACATGGTAGCCGCCAGAATGCCTGCCAGAATCAGACCGCCTACAGCGGCAGCCAGAACACTGTGCTCACTGATGAGCTGGGCAATGTTGATGATAATGCGTTCGGAATCCTCCAGAGCCGGCAGAGTACCAGCCTTGGTCATAGCCAGGCCGACAATACCGATGAAAACAGCAACGGTCATGGAGATAACAACCCAGATGGTTGCAATACGGCGGGAAGTCTTGAGCTTGTTTTCATCCTCGGTTGCCATGAAGCGCAGCAGCACATGGGGCATACCGAAATATCCCAGACCCCAGGCCAGCATGGAAGCGGAGGTCAGGGCACCATAAACCGAGGAGGTACCGGTTTCCGGATCATAGATGCTGGTCAGGCTCAGGTAGCCCGGCAGGGACTGTGCGTTGGTGATGACAGCATCCCAGCCGCCGGCAGACTGAATGCCGTAGAAGACAACGATAATCAGCGCAATGGTCATAACAATGGACTGAACCAGGTCGGTGGTGCTGGCTGCCAGGAAGCCGCCCAGTGCACAGTAGCCGACGATGATCGCCGCGCTGACAACCATGGCAACCATGTAATCCACACCGAACAGCTGGTTAAACAGTTTGCCGCAGGCGGAGAAGCCGGAAGCGGTGTATGGAATGAAGAAAATGATGATGATGACCGCTGCCACCGAGGAAAGCACATGCTTCTTATCACCGTAGCGGTTGGAGAAGAAATCCGGAATGGTAATGGAATTGGTGGTGTGGGAATACACACGAATGCGGCGTGCCACGATCAGCCAGTTCAGATAGGTACCAATAGCCAGGCCGATGGCAGTCCATGCGGCATCCGCGATACCGGTCACGTATGCAACACCCGGCAGACCCATCAGCAGCCAGCTGCTCATGTCAGAGGCTTCCGCACTCATTGCCGTTACCAGCGGACCCAGCTTGCGGCCGCCGAGATAGAAATCATCGGAACTCTTGTTCCGGCGGGAGAACCGGAAGCCGATGTAAAGCATCATTGCCAGATAGAGAATAATGACAATGACGATGGTTGTGGTTGACATTTCACTTACTCCTTTTACAATATAATTCCAATCATAGATACCTGACTATTTTAGCATGAAAAAGAGTAAACGAAAATATGAACTGAATACTAGAATAAAGTTTGTACGATAAAAAGGAAATGAACAGAAAATTAAAACATAAATGAATGTTTTATCTGCATATTATTGTATTGGAGCGGATTTATAGGCATTTAAAAACATGGGAAGTGTTGTACCGGAGTATTGATACAGAGAGTAATCTCCGTTGCACAGACACCAGTCATAGATCATGGCACGTTCCAGCATGGCATAGGCCTTGACAATTTCATTGACAGAGACATCGGTACGCAGCTGGCCGCGTTTCTGGCCCTCGATGACAATTTTCCGCAGCACGCGGTAATAGGTACGGCCCTGATTCATCAGGTGGCGGTCGCCGAAGGTAATCAGCTGGGAGGAATACATCTGCGCCAGCAGATCCATGGGCACGCTGTTTTCAATCATGAGGAACAGCTCATGGTTCAGGTACATCAGCTTGTCAAAGCTGTTCATATCCGGGTTGATTTCCTGCATCAGCTGTTCATATTTGGCATCAAATAAATAAGACAGGGAAGAGAGCAGGGAATCCTTGCTTTCAAAATAATGATAAAAGGAGCCTTTGGAGGTTTCCGAACGCTCAACAATGTCATCAATGGTGGTTTCATCATAGCCCTGCTCATAAAACAGTGCCCAGGCAGCATCCACAATGCGCCCCTTGGTATTGCGGGAGTCTTTTTTTGCCATACGGCAGACACCTCCTTTGGTCTATTATAAAACGGGGAAAAGGGGCAAAACAAGAGGGATTTTTTGCTTTTTCAGGGGGAGGTACAAATTGTTGTCAAATTGTTTACAAAAAGTTTTTTGACTTGTCACAATAAATCAGTATAATAATATTAGAAAGTTAGCATTAGGTTGAAGTTTATCGCCAAAACAGGGGATAGAGAAACATTTTTTAGCAGATTTTGCATCATTGAGTATTATACATAATATTCTATATGTTTCAAAAAACAACAACAGAAAGGAGTCAGCACCATGAATCAGGAAAAATATAACATCTTTTTGGACAGTCCGGTGGGCCTGATGGCCGGCTCGCTGGATTTATGCCAGACCCATACCGGACTGACCGGTCATTTGACCCTGATGGATCACGGGACCAATATCACGGAGGGAAAAATGGAAGGAGATAACCGTGATTTTTATGGAACCATGTGGTTTGAAGACCAGGAAATGCCGTTCCATGCCGCAGGCGTGCTGGCGGATGGTGTGCTCGAGCTGGATGTCACCGTTGGCTCACGGATTTTTTCTCTGACAGGATTTCCCATCTCGCTGTAACTGCCATTGCAAGATGCGCCGAGGGTTGCTATAATAGAAACAAGTTTTATCATAGCAGGAGGCAGATTGCATGGCACGTACCAGCACAATCGAACGAAATACAAACGAAACAAAAATTAAACTGGATTTCAACATTGACGGCACAGGAAAGGCCGATATTGACAGCGGAGTTGGATTTTTTGACCATATGATGCATGGGTTTGCCCGTCATGGCCTGTTTGATGTCAATTTAAAGGTGAAGGGTGACCTTGAGGTTGACTGCCATCATACCATTGAGGATACCGGTATTGTACTGGGCAATGCGATCCGTGAGGCAGCCGGAGATAAAAAAGGGATCAAGCGGTACGGCTCCTGCATCCTGCCGATGGATGAGGCGCTGGTGCTGTGTGCGGTTGACCTGTCGGGCAGACCGTATCTGGTATTTGACGCGAATTTTACCGCAGACCGCTGCGGCGATATGGATACCGAAATGGCACGAGAGTTTTTCTATGCTGTTTCCTATGCAGGCGCGATGAACCTGCATATCAAGGTGCTGTATGGCACCAACAACCATCATATTATGGAAGCCATGTTTAAGGCATTTGCAAAGGCGCTGGATGCCGCAACCATGTATGATGAACGCATTACAGATGTGCTTTCCACCAAGGGAACCCTGTAAGCGGATATTGGGGCAAAATGAAACGGGAGGCACGGCATGTGCCTCCCGTTTTCATAGGAGAATAGGAAAAAAGTAATGTATAGTGAGTGAATTGGTAAGAATTTAGCAGATTAGATGCTCTTCGCAGAGGAGAAAAGCGCAGCCAGCGAAAGCTCCGCATTGTGGCGGGCCTGGGAAATGGTAATACGTTTTGCATACAGGCTCGGTGCACACGCACTGTCCGAACCGGTATGCAGTAATGCATTCAGCTGGTCACGGGAACCGGCTTTGCTGAGCTGATTGATTTCACTTAACAGTCCCATTGCGTACACCTCCTTGTTACACATAGTATCGTTTCCTCGTTGTAGTTATCATACGCCTTTTTTCGAAGCTTGTCATGTTACAAATCGTATGAAAATTCCGATTGAAAACATAACTTTTCAAGTATGTTTAACAGATTCGCCTTTGGTTATCTGACCAAAACAGGCAGAATCACAAGGAATTTGGACAGCAGAATATGTGGAGTTGGAGAAAATGACGGGAATAATGGATAAAAAGAAGGAGAAAAGATGGGAAATGTGGATAAAAAATATTATATGCTCGTGTCTTTTTATTTCGCGGAGAACATGATATCATAAATACAGACAAAAGTAAATACAGACAAAAGGAGTTGGTAAATATGGCGATTTTGACGGGATTGCAGCCGTCAGGCGTATTTGAGATGTTTGAGAAGCTGTGCGCGATTCCCCACGGCTCACGCAATACAAAGGCAATCAGTGATTTCTGTGTCCGGTTTGCACAGGAGCATGGACTGAATTATCGGCAGGATGACAGCAACAATGTGATCCTGTTTGCACCAGCCACCCCCGGCATGGAACAGGCACAGCCGGTCATGCTGCAGGGACATCTGGACATGGTCTGTGAAAAGGAACCGGATTGTCCGCTTGACATGCAGACGGACGGGCTGCGCCTGCAGACCGATGGGGAATGGATCTGGGCGGAGGGCACCACGCTGGGAGGCGATGACGGCATCGCGGTTGCCTATGCGCTGGCGATTCTGGCAGACGAAAGCATTCCCCATCCGCCGCTGGAGGTTGTGCTGACAACCGATGAGGAAATCGGCATGCTGGGTACAGCTGCCATTGACCTGTCTGATGTGAAGGCACGCCGGGTACTGAATATTGATTCCGAGGAGGAAGGCGTGCTGCTGGCAGGCTGTGCAGGCGGCGCCACGGTATGCTGCCATATCCCGCTGATGTGGACATTGAAAAAAGGCCTGCGCGCCACGGTACAGATTACCGGGCTGCGCGGCGGACATTCCGGCATGGAAATCCAGAAGGGCCGCGCCAATGCCAATAAGCTGATGGGACGGTTCCTCAATGAGATGGATGAAGCCTTTGCCTATGCCCTGTGTACCGTGCATGGCGGCAGCAAGGATAACGCCATTGCGCGGGAATCCACGGCGGATATTGTCCTCCTGCCGGAACGGCTGGAGGATCTGACTGCCTTTGCCGCACAGCGGCAGGAGGCGTATCGCGCAGAATATGGGGAAGCTGACCCGGATATTGCGATTGTGGTAACACCTCTCATGGAGGATACCTTTGAAATCATGATGGGGGACTGCCGCAGGACTGTGCTGTCCGTGCTGCAGCAGCTGCCCAATGGTGTACAGAAGATGAGCCATGATATCGAAGGGCTGGTGCAGACCTCCCTGAATCTGGGAATCCTCAAAGTGGATTTCCGGGGCATCCATCTGACCAGCTCGGTGCGCAGCAGCGTCAATGCGGAAAAACAGCAGCTGATGCAGCAGCTGGCGGAGCTTTGCGGAAAGTTTGGCGGCCATTGCGAGGTCATGGGGGAATATCCGGCATGGGAATACAAGGCGGATTCCCGCCTGCGGGAAATCATGACAGAGGTATATACGGAGCAGTATGGCAGGGCGCCGGCTGTGGAGGTCATCCATGCCGGTCTGGAATGCGGCCTGCTGTCCGGCAAGCTGGACGGCCTGGACTGCGTGTCCTTCGGCCCGGACATTGTAGAGATCCATACCACACGGGAAAAGCTGTCAATCCCTTCTGTGCAACGCACATGGAAGCTGCTGCTGGAAGTGCTGAAACGATGTGATTAAACAGAAAATCCTCCTTTCCACACCGGAAGGAGGATTTTTTTGCGAAAAATTACTGTTTTACCTGCTTCATGGACAGGCCAATTCGTTTTTTGTTGACATCTACGGAAAGGACAACGGTCTTGACCACATCTCCCACACGGACCACCTCGGAGGGATGCTTGACAAATTTGCTGGACAGCTGGGAAATGTGCACCAGTCCGTCCTCATGCACGCCGATGTCCACAAAGGCGCCGAAATCACAGACATTGCGCACGGTACCTATGACCTCCATGCCGGGTTTGAGCTGTTCCAGCGTCATGACATCCGCACTGCGCAGCAGCGGGGCAGGCAGCTCATCCCGGGGATCACGTCCCGGCTTCTGCAGCTCAGCGGCAATGTCCATCAGCGTGGGCACGCCGATGCCGCAGCGTTGTGCCAGCGTATCTTTTCCAAAGGACTGGATGCGTTTGTTCAGATCGGTAAGCTGATGGGCCTGTACATCCGCTTCGGTATAGCCGCACAATGCCAGCAGGGTTTTGGCTGCCGGATAGGATTCCGGATGCACGGCGGTATGGTCGAGCACCTCCGGGCTTTCCGCAACACGCAGGAAGCCGGCGCATTGTTCAAAGGCCTTTGGCCCCAGCTTGGCAACCTTCAGCAGCTGTCTGCGGGAGGTAAAAGCACCGTTTTCCTCCCGGTATGCGGTGATATTTTTGGCAATGGCAGGGGAAATGCCGGCAATATGCTCCAGCAGGGAAGGGGAAGCGGTATTCAGATCCACACCCACAGCATTCACACAGTCCTCTACCACACCATCCAGTGTCTGGGACAGGCGTGCCTGAGGCATGTCATGCTGGTATTGTCCCACACCAATCGCCTTTGGGTCAATTTTTACCAGCTCTGCCAGCGGGTCCTGCAGCCGGCGGGCAATGGAAACGGCGGAACGCAGGGAGACATCATAATCCGGAAATTCCTGAGCTCCCAGCCTGGAAGCGGAATACACCGAAGCGCCAGCCTCGCTGACGACCATATAGGAAATCGGCAGACCGGTATCCCGGATAAATTCCGTGAGGAACTGTTCGGATTCCCGGCTTGCGGTGCCATTTCCGAGCGCTACGCAGGTGACATGATGTTTGCGGCACAGTGCCTCCAGTTTCTTCCGGGATTCCTCGATTTTTTTGTGGGGTGGTGTGGGATAAATCACAGCGGTGTCCAGTACGGCGCCAGTAGCATCCACAACCGCCAGCTTGCAGCCGGTACGGTATGCCGGGTCAAATCCCAGCGTGACCTTATTTTTAATCGGCGGCTGCATGAGCAGCGGACGCAGATTGAGGGCGAAGGTAGCAATTGCCTGTTCATTGGCAGCATCCGTCAATTCCTTGCGCAGCTCACGGCTCAGGGACGGGAACAGCAGCCGCTTCCATGCATCCGCAGCCATCGCGGTCAGCAGCGTTTCATAGGGATGGGGCTTGCGGAATACGGAACGGGAAATCAGCTGTACAGCGGCATCCTCATCACAGTCTATGTCAATTTTCAGGATTTTCTCCCGTTCGCCGCGGTTGAGCGCCAGAATCTGATGGCTTTGCAGGCGGCGGATGGAGCCGTGAAAATCGGCATACTGGGCATAGACAGTATCCTGTGCATCCTTTCCTTCCACAGCCAACTCACCGGTGGAGCGAAGCAGGGCGCGCAGATGACCGCGCAGCGGTGCATTGACGGAGCAATCCTCCGCCAGGATATCCAGTGCGCCGTCCAGCGCATCCTGCGCCGTGGGAATCTCCTTTTCTTCGGAGACAAAGGCCTGTGCCAGCTGTTCCGCAGAGGTACCTTTGCCCAGACGAAGCTGCTGTGCCAGCGGTTCCAGACCCTTTTCCCGGGCAGCGGAGGCACGGGTTTTCCGTTTCGGACGATAGGGCAGGTACAAATCCTCCACCTCTGTCAGGGTTTCCGCTTTTTCAATGGAGGAACGAAGGGCAGGCGTCAGTTTCTCCTGTTCTTCAATGGCGTGGATGACTTCTTCCTTGCGTTTTTCCAGACCGCGCAGATAAGCCAGACGGTCAGCGAGCTGGCGGATGACCTGGTCATCCATCGTGCCATGCATTTCCTTGCGGTAACGGGCGATAAACGGGACGGTATTGCCCTCATCCAGCAGGGTAATGACGTTTTCCACATGGTCAGTACGCAGATTCAGCTCCTGCGCAAGCTTTGCTGCAATATTCACGTAAAATCCTTTCCTTGCGATGTTCAGTGGAAAGCCGCAGTTCAGGGGAACTGCGGCCATTTGTGTTGGTTAGTTTGCCAGATCTCCCATATCAACCAGGGCATTGGTCAGGGACTCCATGTCGTCTGCGGAAATGCTGTACGCTTTGTTCTCATCGGGGGAAACGGTAACTTCCATTTGCTGCGGATCACCGTACTGGATGTCAGACACGCGTTCAGACAGCAGGTTGTACAACAGCTCTACGGTGTACGCTGTGATTTCATCATCTGTCGGAGCCTCATCTGCTGTGACAAACTGCAAAGCATATTCCATCAGCTCTTTCTCCGCTTCGTCCATCAGTCCGTCAAAGACATTGGTAATCGGTGTCACCGTGACCGGCACAGTATAGCTGCCATCGTCATTTTTGGTTGCTTCACCGACTTCATACTTGGTTTTCTTCATCAAATCGGCGAACAGGGTGCGGTACTTGGCAGTCATTTCCTCCGACATGCCGAAAGAAGCCATGCTTTGCATTGAGCTGTCCAGATTATCGTTATAATCCTGTTCCGCTTCCTCCAGGGAAATGTCAACAAATTCTGCATATTCCTCAAATTCACCATGGATATTGGAATCCAGGGCGGCCTTCACATAGCCGCTTGCATCAAAGCTGCCGCAGGCAGTCAGGGTGCAGACAAGCACTGCCGCAAGAGCAGAGGTCAGCAGGGTTTTCCATACACGTTTCACAATTTTTACCTCCCAAAAAACGTTTTATGCCAGCATTATAACAGAAATTTCCTGTGTCCGCAAGGGGCGGGGGAAACGCCGGCTTTTTGCGTGGATTCCCATACGATGGAATGCGGTTTGTAAAGTTTTGCCACACTACGTGCAGGATAAAAATATAATGTTTGTATTTTTGCATTCAAATGTTGGTAAAACGCGTTGAATTGAAATATTTTGGGTGTTATACTCCGCTTGAATCGATTCATACTAATGAGAAATGAAACAGAAAGCCGTTATTTCTGAAACAGGAGTGATAATTGTGAAGGTTAAAAAGCAGATTGCAGCACTCGTGATGACCGGTGTTCTGGCAGCAGGCGGAGCCATCCCGGCTTTTGCAGCTGCGGCACCGGACGGACATACCGATGCGCAAAATACCCCGGCAGGCCAGAATGGCGTTTATGCCCAGTGGCAGGAGCAGTGGGAGACCATCAAGAATGACTGGACCCAGGTATCCCTTTCTCCCGGTGCGGATCAGAGCCAGATGAACTTTGCCTGGTATTCCAAGACGGAGAGCATGGCATTCCGTGTTGCAGCTGACAAGGACATGACCCGGTCCGTACAGGAAGTGACTGTCAAGGGAACGGAAGGCCCGAAGGATAACGCAGGCACCCAGTATTATTCCTGCAAGGCAACTGCAGCCAGCCTGACACCGGGCACCTATTACTACCAGATCGGCGATGCGGAACCGGTAGCCTTCGAGGTACAGGACAGCAGCGACGGTTTTTCGTTTATCTATGTGGGTGACCCGCAGATCGGCTCCTCCAATGAGCTGAAGGGCCAGGATACGGAAGAATTCTATGCGGCACAGTCTGCATCCGTCTGCAATGACGCCTTCAACTGGAATAACACGCTGGAGAAGGCAGTGGAACAGGCACCGGATGCAAGCTTTGTCCTGTCCGCAGGTGACCAGATCCAGACCAACAAGAAAAAGGCGCCGAATAAGGATGCCACCAACAGTGAAATTGAATATACCGGCTATCTGTGCCCGGAGGTGCTGGATTCCCTGCCGGTTGCCACCACGGTGGGCAACCATGACGCAGACAACCCGAACTATACCTACCACTTCAATACGGCAAACAACAGTGAGCTGGGCTCCAACGGCATTGTGGGCGGCGATTACTATTACACCTACGGCAACGCGCTGTTCATCATGCTGAATACACAGGACACCAACGTGGCAGAGCACAAGCAGTTTATTGAACAGGCTGTTGCAGCATGTCCGGATGCCAAGTGGCGCATTGTTGCGCTCCATCAGGATATTTATGGTTCCGCAGAGCATTCCAATGAGCCGGAAATCACCAACCTGCGTTATCAGCTGGTGCCGTATTTTGAGGCAAATGACATTGACGTTGTACTCACCGGCCATGACCATGCATACTCCCGTTCCCAGATCCTCAAGGGCGGTGTAAAGACCACTGAGTACACCGACGATGCATTTGATGAGATGCTGGAAAAGGATATGGATGCCGGAGAAAATCCGGAGACACGCTTTGTGGCACCGGAAAATATCATCCCGACTACCACGGACCCGGCAGAACAGGCATACCTGCAGTATTTGAATGAGGTTATGGATAAGGATGCCGTGGAAGAAACCGATGGTGCAGTTGCTGTCAATCCGGAAGGCATCCTGTATATGACCGCAAACTCTTCCTCCGGCAGTAAGTATTATGACCTGGTGCCGCGCATGCAGACCTATATTGCAAACCGCTGGCAGGAGGATGTGCCGACTTATTCCGTGATTGACATTGATGACGACAGCTTCACCATCAATACCTATCGCACCGATACGGACGAAAAGATTGATGATACCTTTACGATTGTAAAGAATGAGCAGGAAGAAGTCGAGCTGCCGTTCACCGATGTGAGTAAGGATGCATGGTATTATGATGCTGTGGTACAGGCTTACCAGGACAAGCTGTTTGCCGGCACCAGCGCAACCACCTTCGCACCGGAAACCACCATGTCCCGTGCCATGTTTGTACAGGTTCTGTATAACCTGAATGGCCAGCCGAAGGTGGAGGGCACCATGCCGTTTACCGATGTCAAAACCAGCGACTGGTACTATAACGCTGTGCTGTGGGCATATCAGAACCATGTCACTGCCGGTGTGAGCGGCACTACCTTTGCACCGAAGGCTGATGTGACCCGTGAACAGACGGCAGTCCTGCTGAAAAAGTATACCGCAGCCAATGGCAAGGATACCTCGGCACGTGCTGATTTGAGCCAGTATTCCGATGCCGGCAGTATTTCCGCATGGGCAAAGGATGCCGTGGAATGGGCTGTTGCCAGCAAGGTCATGGCAGGCACCGATAAGGGTGAATTGCTGCCGAATGACAACGCAAGCCGTGCACAGGTGGCACAGGTTATGGTCAATTACACCAATGCAGTACAGTAATCTCAAAGACTGAGAGCATCCTGTCGCGTTGACTGAATAAACAAAACAAGCCGGGGAACTGCGGTTCTCCGGCACATTTTTATGGAGTAGAACAAATGGGCAGAAAAAAATACAACATACAAAAGGGTTTGTGGAAACGGCTTGCCGTTGTGGCTGCCGCCATCCTGACAGCAGTCTGTTTTTATACCATTTCGCAGGTGGAACGGCATCCGCTGATGGCAAATGAGGGCCGCAGCTTTGTCAAGGCAGAGGTTGTGTCCGTTTTGGAGGACAACGAACAGCTGGAGGGGGTCTATGTAGGTGACCAGCTGGTACAGCTGCGTATTCTGTCGGGAGCGCATAAAGGCGAAACCGTCGAAGCCACCAGCTCCTCCGCCTATCTGTATGGCGCACACTGCACGGAGGGTATGAAGGTGGTTGCCATTCTCAGTGAATCCCAGGGAGAGATTGTCGCTTCCGTGTATGGCTACAACCGGGAGCCCATGCTGTATCTGATGATCGGCCTGTTTCTGATGATTATCTGGCTGATCGGCGGCAGACAGGGACTGTATTCCATCCTTGGACTGGCCTTTACCTTTATTTGTATCTTTTCTTTTTTCCTGCCGATGGTTTACCGTGGCTTTTCTCCGGTGGCGGCAGCGGTTATCGTTGTCATCGCGTCCACCCTGGTCACCATGTATCTGGTGGCAGGTATTTCGGTCAAGGCAACCGCTGCCGTGATCGGAACGGTGATGGGCGTACTGGTTGCCGGTATCATTGCCCTGGTATTTGGCAGGCTGTGCCATGTGACCGGTTATAATGTATCCGACATTGAAAATCTGATTTATGTACAGGAACAGGTTGGAATCCAGGTGGGCGAGCTGCTGTTTGCAGGTATCCTGATTGCGGCACTGGGGGCGGTCATGGATGTGAGCATGTCGATTTCCTCCACCTTGCAGGAAATACACGACAAAAATCCCGGGCTGACAGGCAGACAGCTGTTTTATTCCGGCATGACAGTGGGGCGGGACATGATGGGTACCATGTCCAATACCCTGATCCTTGCCTTTGCCGGCGGGTCCATCAATACGCTGGTGCTGTTTTATGCCTATGCCTATTCCTATACCCAGATCATCAATATGTATGATATCGCCATTGAAATCATGCAAGGTGTATCTGCCAGCCTCGGCGTTGTGCTGACGGTACCGTTTGTCTCCGCGGTTGCTGCATGGATGCTTTCCCATGCAGCGGACAGGCCTTGCCGGAATGGCAGGGAAACACCGGATGGTACTGGGGATGTATAACGGTTTTATGACAGAAAAAGCAGGCAAAACAGGTAAACAAAAACGCCTTTCTGTGTTATACTATCATTAAACAGAAAGGATGTGGAAGCCATGAGCGCAACCTATGAGAAACTGATGAAATGTTATGCAAGCCTGCGGGAGCTGACAGATTTCAAACCACAGCTGGCACTGGTGCTGGGAAGCGGGCTGGGCGGCTTTGCCGATACCATCCGCGTGGCACAGCGGATCAGCTATCATGCCATTGACGGCTTCCCGACCTCGACGGTAGAAGGACATAAGGGACAGTTTGTACTGGGCTATGTGGATGCCGTACCGGTTGTGGTCATGCAGGGCCGGGTGCATTATTATGAAGGCTATGATATGCAGGATGTGGTGCTGCCAATCCGTCTGATGAAGCTGATGGGAGCAGAAGTCCTGATGGTGACCAATGCCTCCGGCGGCATTCGGGATACCTTCCATGCGGGTGACCTGATGCTGATTCGTGACCAGATTGCATCGTTTGTCCCATCCCCGCTGCGGGGAGCCAATCTGGAGGAGCTGGGAACCCGGTTCCCGGATATGACAGATGCTTATGACCCCAAGCTCAGACGGATTATCCGGGCTGTGGCCATTCAGCAGGATATTCCGCTGCAGGTAGGCACGTATCTGCAGTTTGCCGGACCGCAGTTTGAAACACCGGCGGAAATCCGGATGGCAAAGGCATTGGGCGCGGATGCCGTGGGCATGAGCACAGCCTGTGAGGTCATTGCGGCACGGCATATGGGCATGCGCGTATGCGGCATTTCCTGTGTGTCTAATATGGCAGCCGGACTGTCCGGCGGACCGCTGCTGCATGAGGACGTGCAGAAGAGTGCGGATGCAGCAGCGCCGCGATTTGAAAAGCTGGTATATCATTCCATCACAGCGATTGCCAAAAGCATGTAAAAAAGAAGCGCATCTGTCAGGAGATCGACAGATGCGCTTTTGCGCGGGAGGGTAACCGCGCAGAGAAAGGGGGGCATGGAACTATAGTGGTTCCGGAATCAGGCTTATTATTTTGGTGCAGCTGCCTGCTTCAGCTTGGCACGGGTGGTTGCCACGGTGCGGAGGCTGGAGCCTACGGATGCAGCTGTTTCGGAAGATGTCTGCTCCGTCAGCTGTTCATTATATTTCCTTGACAGGCTGTCCAGAGCAAAAACCATGTTGGTGATCTCTTCACGATAGAAGCAATCATAAATGTGGGATTCGACTTTCTGCCGGGCGGAAATCAATGCAGTGCGCTTTTGCAGATCCTGATTGGATGTGGTGTGTTTGGATTTTAAATCATTTTCCATCTCTAACAGGCATTGGAGCAGCATTTCAGATTCAACCGGAGAAAGCGGTGTTTTCAATTGTAACATGTTCATACACCTCGATCTTTGAAGAATGTGAGACGATTTCCACGATAGATATACAATGGAAGATATAAAGGAAGCAGGGCGAGAGAATAAGGAGAGCATCTCACCCAAACAGAGGGACTTAACAATTGGTATTCTATTGATGCTATTGTAACATTATTCACCAAAAAATGCAAGAAATTCACATCTGCCCCCGGAAACAAAGTTTATTTTTTACATTTGTGCAAAATGTGCAATTGATGTCTCAAAATAGACGTAAACTTTGCGCAATATAGGAGGTTGACAATGAGAAGTAAAGGTGAGAATCAATATTCGTTAACAAAATTTTCACAAAAAAGAGGAGGATAACCTATGATTAAAGCAGACAAACGCATTGTCTTTCTTGGGGACAGCATCACGGAGGGATATGGCGTATCCGCATCGGAATGCTGGGTTGCCGCAATGCCGGGGGACACGGTCAACCATGGCATCAGTGGGGATACCACCGCAGGCATGCTGCGGCGGTTTACCGCACATGTGTTACGGGAACATCCGGATTACGTGGTGATTATGGGTGGCATCAATGACCTGAGTGAAGGACGGAGCCTGCAGTCTGTACAGCAAAACCTGCAGGCCATGTATGAGAAAGCGGAAATGCGGGGCATTACGGTGATCCCGGCTGTGTGTGTCATGCCGGATTATGCCATGGTTCTGGAAAATGCGTGGGCGCAGTATTATCCCGGCATCCGGCATTTACAGGAAAATCTGGAACAGCTGGCAGCATGGATTCGCAGCTATGCCCGGAGCAATGAACTGCTCTGTCTTGATTTTGCCCAATATTTTCCGAATTATACAACGGATGGCTACAATCGGTATTTTTCTGATGGCGTACATCCAAATGAACGGGGACATGCCATCATGGCGCAGATTGCCAGAAAACTGCTGTTCGGCCTGACATAGATTTAACATGACCTGACAGGAACTTTACATTGCTGCTGCCGTGGATTTTACGTTCCCTTGATATAATGCCATCAAAGCAATACAGAAAGGGAAAGGAGCAGCAGAGAATGGAATCTACAGTCCAGAAGTATATCTCCTATGATGAGGATGGCAGCATGAAGCTTTCGATTCCGACAACCGTATTCGGTGGGTATGACCGGGAAGAGACCTGTAAAATGGTACAAACCCTGTCGGAGTATTATAAAAATCAGATTATGCGTCTGCTGGATGACCTGTCGGCAAAGGAACGTGAAAATGAACGGCTGCGCAGAAGACATTGACAGGCAACGATAAGAATATGGTGAACGAACCTTCCTCCTTTGAGGGAGGTTTTTTTGTGCGGATGCGAACAAAAGCAACCTGCGGTTATATTTTTCCATGGACTGGCACAGAATAATAGGAAATCCAACGCCGGGGATGTGACCATATGGAATCAAATCAGCACAGCCTGACATGGCTGCTCACAGCTGCAGCCGGATTTTTGGTTCTGATTTACAGCAGAACCATCATTCAGGGAATTTCCGGACTGGCAGAGCTGTTCCAGCCCTTCCTGATGGGTGTGGTGATTGCCTTTATTCTCAGCCGTCCATATGAGCTGTTTGCCGGACTGTACACCGAAAAACTGCATTTCAAGAATAAAACCGCCCATATTCTGGGAATTCTTTCCGCTTATCTGGTGATTTTCGCCGTTCTGGCAGCAGTTATCTGGGTCGTCATCCCACAGCTGGCCAGCAGCATCCGGCTGTTTGCACAGAATGTGGAATATTATCTGGAAAATTTGCAGCGGGAGCTGGATGTTCTGGCACAGAAGCTGCATCTGACAGGGATTGACCTGAGCAGCGTACTGCAGCTGGTGCAGGCAGGCCTGGGACAGTTTGACCATGCAGTGGTACCGAAAATTTTATCTGTCACCGGAACCATGCTGCATTCTCTGGCAACCTTTGCCATTGCCATCGCGTTTTCCGTATACCTGCTGGCAGGGAAAAAACGGATTTTATTCCAGTTGGACCGGATTCTCAAGGCATATCTGTCCCAGCGGATTTATGCGGACGGACGATATGTACTGAAGATTATTGTGGAATCGTTCCGGAATTATATTGTGGGCCAGAGCACCGAGGCTGTGATTCTGGGCGGCCTGTGCTTTGCCGGTATGTTCCTGCTGCGGCTGGACTATGCGGGGATGGTCAGCATGGTGGTGGCAATTACTGCCCTGATTCCGATTCTGGGCGCCTATATCGGCGGTGTCATCGCGGCAGTGCTGCTGTTTATGGTGTCTCCCATGAAGGCGCTCATCTTTCTGATCTTTTTTGTGATTTTACAGCAGGTGGAAAACAATGTTATCTATCCCCGCGTGGTGGGCAGGAGAATCGGCTTGCCGGGCATCTGGGTATTGCTGGCGATTACGGTTGGCGGAAAGCTGGGCGGCGTGGTGGGCATGCTGTTCGGCGTACCGACCATGACGATTGTGTATACCCTGCTGCGCAACAGCGTGCGGACACGGGAAAAACGAAAACAGACGTAAAAATGCACCGCAGGGAGGAGAAGCCTGCGGTGCGGATGTGGTTATTTGTGGGGAACGGTATAGGTGACATTCCCTATTATGACACTTTTGATTTCATCCAGCGGGATGATTTCATCAAAAGTGCCACCCCTGCCCATGATCACTTCTGTATGATCGTCTGATGTCCAGCAATAATATCCACACGTTTCAGTCAGATCAAGTACAGTACCATCGGTTTTGGTCAGCTTAATAGGAATGTTGTTCAGATCCCCGCTGTCCCAACTGGGAGTATCGACTTTGATTTCAATATGGATGCCAATTGGAGAGATGATGGCATTTGAAATTGTTACATTCATTCCTTTGTAAGGAAAGACCTTTCCGCTATCCAGGGGAACAGACGAATCTTCGTAATTTGCGTCAAACTGAAGCTTCCAGTTTCCCTCAAAAACGGTATTGGATTCAGTGCGGTCTGTCGATACATATTGTAGATTTTTAAAGGTAGCTGTCACCTTACCCAGAAGCAGTTCTGTATCACCGGAAATGGTGCGGCAGTATTGGATCTCATTGTCTGTCGGATCGTTGTCTATAAACCATGATGTTCCAAATGAAGCGCCCTGTGTGTCACGCAGATCTACGTCGTCAAATTCAAACATCAGATAGGTGTCCGGGTTTTCTTCCCAGTCGTCCGACAGAGGGATGGTATCTTCACCATCCCATGAAATGGAATAGACAATGCAGGCGTTATATTTGTCGCCAATGATACCGTCTGCCGTAATAGTTACGCCGTTATTGGTATCTGAGGCACCAATTGCCTGTCCCATAACGCCCATGAGCTCAATCTGCTTTTCACTGCTGCCTAAAACCGGAGAAAATATTTCTGTAAGGCTTTTCAGCACTCCGGTTGCGGATGCGGTACCGATGAAAATAGCAAACACTGCGGCCATTGCCAGTACCGTTCGGCGAACCGGACGGCGCTTTCGACTCTGCTGCTGTTGCTCCAGTTCTGCGGCATGGATAGCAGCGGAAGCCAGACGTTTTTTCTGTTCCTGCGTGTAATGCAGGGAATCCATATCCTGCCAGTAATCCTCAAAACGATTTCTCATAGTCAAAACCTCCTAACATCGCTTTCAGCTTTTTTCTTCCACGTGCCAGACGGGTATGGACAGTAGCTGTGGGAATGCCAAGGATGTCCGCAATTTCCGATGCCTGATAGCCCTCATAATAAAACAGGTAAATCACAGAACGATAGCGGGCGGGCAGGTCATTGACCGCTGCCAGCAGGGAACCGTCCTCTGCTTCCGGTGACGGGACATCGGCAATCACCTCTAAGCCGCAGGTTTTCCGCCGCCATGGACTTTTCAATACATCTTTACAGGCATTGGCAGTCATGCGAAGGATATACGCCTTTTCATGGGCTTTGCTTTCAAATTCCTGCGGGTGTGTCAGCAGTTTCACAAAGACTGTCTGACAGATATCCTGTGCATCATGTGTATTTTTCAGATAGGTATAGCTCATGCGGAGAATGAGGTCGGCATAGGTATTTGCCAGATATTCCGCATGTTGCCTGTCAATCATAGTATCATACCTCCTTTGGAGCGCTCTTATCTGTAATACGATGGAGAGAAGGAAAAACTTTCAGGACAAAAGAAAATTTTAACATATATCTGAAAAAATAAATCCCACGGCTATTGTTGCCAATGCTAAGCATGTGAAGTGATAACGATAGGGCTTGCCCTCTGTCACAAAAATGAAGCCATACAGGATTATGCTGTAACCCTCTGTGATGCGGGTAACAAGGGCATCCAAAACATTTGGTGTCTTTTCGTTTTGGATGCCCACACCAGACAATGGGCTGGGAGGGTTGTCAGGGAGGGACTCGCCAGAAGAGTCCCTCCTTGACGCTCGCGGCGTTGGTGATACCGCGCAGTCACGTGCCAACCGGAAATGGGACAGCTGCATTTGCCGCCAAACGGAAGGTATATGAAATCAATACAGATTTACCGGGGCTATTGGTGAATCTACCTGCATTTTTCTACTTGAAAAGAGGTATATTGAAACGTATCATTTCATACTACAAAATGCGTATCCGTGCAGGAGAAAAACGCAGCATCCCGTCAGATCATACAGAAAAAGTTCCTGTATCGTCAAATTACCAGCCGGATAATATGCAATAAAAGAAGTAGGATTGGAAAAAAGAATCCCCTGTTTTCAGGATTATTTTTGTGAAAAAAGCTGATTGCACAAAGACATAAAAGAGCATACAATAATGAATATGAAAAAAGTGAATGTTTCGATATTACAATGGCGTAATCAGACTGCACAGGTTGTGGAGTAAGATTGCGCTTTTTTTCATTTATTCTGAGAAGGAGCCTGTTAAAGATGACAAAAAAGAGTATGATTGTACCGTTCCAGACGATGCTGCAGGAAGCACTGTCGGAATATGCTTCCAATGGCGACCTGAAGAAGGCAGCAAAGTCCACTTCCATGGCAATGCGTATGGCAGCTGCATTTATCCATGGTGCACGTGTGTTTGATATTGATCCCAGCTATACGGAAATGGGTGAGCTGGAGGGAGATGTATTCCGTATGGCAGATGGCGATTCCCTGATGACGGAAACAGATGACTATATCAAGGCATGGTTCCTGATGGAGCTGCTGGCAAAGGAATTTGATATTGCCGGTGCGGAGCAGATCACCATTCATGTCAATGTATCCGGCGAGAAGGCAAAGAATCAGCCGCGTATGATGAATGAACTGATTGCTGCCATGGCCAATGCCTCCAAGAATGATACATGGAAAAAGTGCCGCTGTGTGGCGCTGGATCATCTGGAATGGTTTAAAAAGGTGGACCCGATGTATATCTATTCGCTGACACATTTTAACGGATCGGTTCAGTGCCTGAGCACACCGGCTTAATTTTCGCAAGACAATATCCTTCTATTTATACTGAAGATAGCGCTTTTCGGCAAAACCTCTGCCGGAAAGCGCTATTTTTTTCAAAAAAATTCCCTGCCCATACAGACAGGGAATTTGCAGCAATTTAATACGCATCCAGAAAGCTGTGCCGTTCCGGGCCTTTATGCCAGCCGAGAATATCATCCACATTGACATTTTTCACGCTGTTGAAAATATTTTTTGCTACCTGATCGTTTTCCTGCTCCAGACGGGCAATCAACTGCTTGATTTCATAGCGTTTGGAGGATTCCGGCTGGCTGTCCTGTCTGGCTTTGGAGGCAAAGTCACAGGAACAGGCAAGGCATTCCAGTCCGCAGGCATCGCGCCATGCCAGGACAGCGGATTCCCGAACCAGATATAAGGGGCGGATGACCTGCATACCGGGATAATTCCTGGCACGGAGCTTGGGCAGCATGGTCTGTACCTGCCCGCCATAAATCATGGACATCAGGGTGGTTTCCACCACATCATCGAAATGATGGCCCAGTGCAATTTTATTGCAGCCCAGCTCCAATGCCTTTGCATACAGGCTGCCGCGCCGCAGACGGGAGCACATGAAGCAGGGGTTGTCCTGTTCCTGATTGACGGTTTCAAACAGGCGGGTGGTATACCAGGTGGTTTCCAGCCCAAGCCTTTGGATATTGGCTTCGATCTGTCCGCGGCTTTCCGCGGTATAGCCGGGGTCCATGGACAAGCCGATGACGGTAAACGGAATAGCGGAGATTTTCTGCAGCAGCTGCATGGTACAGGCCAGCAGCAGGGAATCCTTGCCGCCGGAAATGCAGACCGCGATACGGTCACCCGGTTCCACCAGCTGATATTCTTTGATGGCTTTGCGAACCGGATTCCATATTTTTCGGCTGAACTGTGTGGTAATCAGCCTGGATGCCGTTGTTTGTGCAGACATAAAAAAACCTCCCCGATGCATACTGGGGATATCATAGCATGCATCGGGGCACATCGTCAAATGTTATAGTTTTTCAAATTTGCTGGCAGGCTGCTTGCATACCGGGCAACGGAAATCATCCGGCAGCGTGTCCGATTTATGAACATAGCCGCAGACGGTGCAGCGGTAACCATAATGCTCATCCAGTGTGCGGTAGATCGGCGCGTTGGCTGGTACGGATTTGCCGGCATTCTTGAACATTTCCACGGTCAGTACGCCGCCGGGCTGCAGAACCTCTGCTTCGGTTACTTCGGAAATGAACAGTACATGGGAACCGAGGTCAACCTGCTGCAGGACACGGAAGCTCATACGCACTGCCATGCCTTCCGTGATATACGGACATCCGGCTTCATCCGTTTTGGTTTCATATTCAGCGAATTTATCTGCTACACGGCCGGATTTATAGCCAAACAGCTTGATGATGGAATCCGGGCAGGACTCTGCGGCAACGGTTGCACAGAATGCGCCGGTCTGCTCCACAGCAGCTTCGGTGAGGTTATATTTATTCAGCGTGACGGCAAATTTTGCCGGGTTAGATGACGTCAGCTGCTGCAGCGAGTTTACCACACAGCCGCGGAACTTGCCATCCAGGCAGCTTCCCACAATGGAGATCGAATAAGAAATACGGTCAAACGCTTTTTTATCTAACATGATATATCCTCCCTTACTCAAATAAGAATTATTATCATTATTATACCCGCTTTTTTATTTTCTGTATATAGCTGATGTTACAAAAAATATTAATAAAATTTGGTGATTATAGCGAAATACTGTAGTGTATCCCATGATTGTTAGCCTGTTTCTTTTTTCAAATGGATTGACATACCATTCTGCCGGTGATAAACTGATACAGAACCGACCAGCCGGTCGGAAACACGACGGATACCCTTTACAGGAGAGAAGTGATTATGTCAAAACTCAGCGTCAAAAAACCATTTACCGTTCTGGTAGGCCTGGTGCTGGTGCTGGTTCTGGGCGTTGTCTCGTTTTCCAGGATGACGACAGACCTGCTGCCGAATATGGATTTGCCTTATATGGTTGTCTATGCGGCAGATCCGGGAGCGGCACCGGAATCCGTAGAGTCCTCTGTGACCAAACCACTGGAATCCGCATTGGGCAGCACAACCGGTCTGAAAAATATCTCGTCCACTTCCAATGAAAATGTCAGCATCATCGTGCTGGAATTTGAACAGGGAACAGATATGAACGCGGTCAGTATTGAGATGAGCAATACCATCGACCAGATCAAGGGCAGCCTGCCGGAAAGCGTCAGCACACCGGTTATGATGCAGATTACACCGGATATGATGCCGGTGATGGTAGCCAGTGTGGATGTGGATGATATGGATGCCAAACAGGTATCGGATTATGTCAGTGATACGCTGCTGACCCGGTTTGAGCGTCTGGATGGCGTAGCCTCCGTGGATACCACCGGACTGGTTGAAACCGAAGTACAGGTGACACTGGATCAGGAAAAGATTGACGCACTCAATGACAGGGTGCTGGCAGCGGTTGACAGCAATCTGGCAGATGCGAAAAAGAAGCTGGATGAAGGTCAGGCCCAGCTGGATTCCGCAAAGGCACAGCTGGAATCCGGGCAGAATGAGCTGAACCAGAAAACCAATGATGCCGCCGCACAGCTGGCAGAGGCAAGCGCACAGGTGGATGCCATCAATGCGCAGCTGAATGCACTGGCAAGCCAGCAGACCACCTTGCAGGCCAATCAGGCAGCCTTTCAGGCAGAAAAGGATGCCCTGCAGAAATATGCGGATATGAATGACCAGATCCGCACGCTGGCAATCATGATTGTGGCATATGATTTTACCGGCAGCATACCGGAGGTGCAGTTTCCGCCAACATCAGAGGATCTGCAGACCATCGCCAACAGCTCGACACAGATGCTGGAGGCGTTCAAGGACCCGGCATCCTATATTGGCTCCATGAGTGATGACGCATTTGCGGCAGCTATGGCGGCAATGCAGAAGCTTGGCTCCGACAAGGTGGATTTGTCCCAGATTGCCAATGTGCCCCGGACGGATTTTGTTACGCTGGTAACTACCACGGCATATGCCGACACTCGTGTGTCGGAAATCAATGCGGAGTTGAATAACATCAATACAGAGCTGGCTGCGGCAAGTGCCATGCAGACCCAGCTGAAATCCTCTCTGGCTGAGGCGCAGAAGGCCTATGCCCAACTGGAGGCTGCCAAGCTGCAGACAACGCTCGGCGTGGCACAGGGTGCCGCACAGCTGGCTGTGGGAAGCGCTTCCATGGAAAATGCCCAGGCACAGCTGGATGAGGCAACAGCGGAATTTGAAAAGGCACGGGATGAGGCCTATGAATCTGCGGATATCAGCGGCATTGTGACAGCGGATATGATCAGCAATATCCTCATTGCCGAAAACTTTGAAATGCCCGCGGGTTACATTTCCGATAAAAATGACCAGTCTTACATCCTCAAGGTGGGTGAAACCTATGATTCCGTGGATCAGCTGAACAACATGATCCTGTTCAGCATGGATCTGGACGGCATCGGCGATATCCATCTGACGGACGTGGCGTCAGTGCAATACTCCAGCGAGGATGATGAGGATTCCTTTGCCAAGGTAAACGGCAATGACGCAGTTGTCCTGAGCTTTTCCAAGCAGTCCACTGCTTCCACCTCTACGGTTTCGGATGCGATCAATGAAGAAATTGAAAAACTGCAGGAAGAAAATCCGGATGTACATATCACGCCGCTGATGGATCAGGGTGATTATATCCATCTGATCGTCAATAATGTATTGTCCAATCTGGTGATGGGCGGCCTGCTGGCGGTGCTTGTCCTACTGCTGTTCCTGCGGGATATCCGGCCGACGATTATTATTGCCTTCAGCATCCCGCTCAGCGTCCTGTTTGCGATTGTGCTGATGTATTTCAGCAATATGACGCTGAATATGATCTCCCTGTCCGGTCTGGCATTGGGCGTGGGCATGCTGGTGGATAATTCCATTGTCGTTATCGAAAATATCTATCGTCTGCGCAATCAGGGCATGCCGGCGGCCAGGGCAGCGGTACGCGGCGCACAGCAGATGAGCGGCGCAATTTTCGCGTCCACATTGACGACCATCTGCGTCTTTTTACCGATTGTCTTTACCGAAGGCCTGACCCGGCAGATTTTTGCGGATATGGGCCTGACGATTGCCTATTCTCTGTCCGCGTCACTGATTGTCGCGCTGACTGTAGTGCCGGCGATGGGCTCTACCATGCTGAAGCAGGAGAAAACTGTTTCCCACAGCCGGTTCCAGTCCTTTATGGGCTGGTATGAAAAGGTTCTGCGCTGGTGCCTGTCCCATCGGGCTGTAACACTGCTGGCAGCTGTCATATTGCTTGTGGTTGCCGGCATTAAAACAGTGACCATGGGTATGATCTTTATTCCGGAGATGTCCTCCAACCAGATGAGCGCTACCATGACCGTGCCGGAGGGCTCAGACGAGGTTGAAACCGAGGCACTGGCGGATAAAGCCATACAAATCATGCAGGAGATATCCGGCGTAGAGACTGTGGGCGCCATGAACGGCAGCTCCGGTATCATGTCTACCTCCTCCTCGGACGAAACCAGTGTGACCTTCTATCTGATTCTGGAGGAAGGCACGGACAACAGTGCCGTTGCGGATGCAATCACGGAACAGACGAAAAAGCTGAGCTGTGAAATGATGGTTTCCGAAAGCACCATGGATATGAGCGCGATTTCCGGCTCCGGTGTGCAGATTGATGTATATGGCGATGACCTGGATCAGCTGCAGGAGGTCTGCAAGGAGCTTGCCGGCAAGCTGGAAACGATAGAGGGACTGGAGGAAATCTCTGACGGCAATGAGGATCCGGATACCCAGAAGGTCATTACGGTCAACAAGGACGCCGCCATGCGTGAGGGCCTGACTGTGGCACAGGTATATGCCTCCCTGGCCGGTTCTCTGACCAATGAGGTCACCTCTACCACCCTGAAGGTGGGGACAGAGGAGCTTCCGGTGGTTGTCATCAAGCCGTCGGAAATCACAACGGATAATCTGATGAAGCAGACCATTACATCCACCGATGCCACGACAGGGGAGAAAAAGGAAGTTGCCCTGAATACCATTGCCTCCCAGCGTGAGAGTACGGCACCCACTGCGATCCGACGCTCCAACAATGAGAGAATGATGTCGGTCACGGCAGCGGTGGATGATGCACACAATGTTACGCTGGTCAGCCGGGAAGTACAGAAGATACTGGATGATTACGATACGCCGGAGGGCATGCGTCTGGAAATGACCGGCGAAAATGAAACCATTATGGAGGCCATGGCAGATGTGCTGCTGATGCTGCTGCTGGCAGTCATTTTTATCTATCTGATTATGGTTGCCCAGTTCCAGAGCCTGCTCAGCCCGTTTATTGTCATGTTCACCATGCCGCTGGCCTTTACCGGCGGACTGCTGGCCCTGATTCTCACCGGACAGGAGCTGTCCGTGCTGGCCATGCTGGGCTTTGTCCTGCTGGCAGGCGTAGTCGTCAACAACGGCATCGTATTTGTCAGCTGTGTCAATGAGCTGCGGCTGGACGGCATGCCCAAGCGGGAAGCCTTGGTGCAGGCAGGCAAAATGCGTATGCGTCCGATCCTGATGACCGCTCTGACCACCATTCTGTCCATGTCCACCATGGCGCTGGGCATTGGCACCGGTGCGGAAATGGGCCAGGCGATGGCGATTGTAGTAATCGGCGGCCTGACCTATGCAACGGTGCTGACACTGGTAATTGTCCCGGTCATCTATGACCTGCTGAATCGGAAGAAGGAAATCAGACGCATTGATATAGGCGAAGAGGAGAGTGAGCCGGATGATATCTGAACCGCTGGCAGGATATTCCCCCAAGGAAGTAGCAGCCTTTGACGGGCTGTTCCGTCTGGCAGCCACAGGAAAGCAGTTTTCCAGCATCAAGGTACAGGATATTGCCACTGCTGCCGGAATCGGAAAGGGAACCCTGTATGAATATTTTTCCTCCAAGGAGGAGATTCTTGCCCGTGCCATCCTGTATGCACTGGAACGGGCACTTGGCTGGCTGGAGGAACAGCTGCAAGGGGAGATTTCCCTGTACCGCACGCTGGAAACCTTTCTGGACATGCTGGAAAAGGAACGCATTCTGCCGGTTACTGCATTGTCTGCCCTGAATACCAGTGTTTCAGCAGAGCAAAAGCAGGAGCTGAATCAGAAGTATCAGGACAGAATACAGGAGATTTTCCGGCGTATGAAGCAGTGTGAGCAACAGTTCTTTGAAGCGGGGCGCAGGAACGGGGAAATCGACCCGGTATTGGATGACAGCTTTTGTGAATATGTGATTGTTTCCGCCCTGTTCGGCATGGCAGGCAGGAATCTCTGTGCGCATCAGCAGGGCAGAAAGACCGAATGGAAGCTGGTACAGCAGATGGTTTTCCGGTCACTGCGTCCACAAACGGACAGGAGCAGTTGCATTCAACCCGATTTGTGATATAATGTAATATGTGTAGTAATTCAGGAAAAGCATCCACAGGATGTGGGAGGGAAGACAAGCGATGAACGCTGACAAAATTGCACTGCTGACGGATTCCTGCGCGGATATTCCGGCAGAAGTAGCAAAAAAATATCCGATTTATACCGTTCCGTTTACCATTACCTTTGGCGAGGACTCATATCAGGACGGTGTGACCATCTTTCCGGATGAGGTTTACCGCCGCCAGCCGGAGGAAGAAATCAAGACTTCACTGCCATCCGGCGCCGCAATTGCCGATACCCTGCAGAAGATTCAGGATGACGGCTACAACAGGGTGATCGCTATCCTGCTGTCCAGCGGCCTGAGCGGCTGCTATCAGATGGTACGCATGATGGGGCAGGACTGTGAGGGACTGGAAATCGCGGCATTTGATTCCTTCAGCGGAAGCCTGGGCGAGGGTGCCATGGTACTGACAGTGGCACGCTGGCTGGAAGAAGGCAGAAGCTGGGAAAACATACTGGACATGATGCCACGCATGATGCGGCAGGTATATCCATATTTCTCTGTGGATACACTGGAATATCTCAAGCGCGGCGGAAGAATCGGCAAAATTACGGCAATGGCAGGCACAGCCCTGGGCATCAAGCCCATTCTGTCTTTTGACCCGGCTACGGGCCAGCTTTCCGGCACGCATAAAATCCGCGGACGGCAGGCAGCCATGAAAAAGCTGGTACAGGTTGCGGCATCCCACATTGACCCGAACAAACGGTATAACATCATGTGGGCACATGGCGGCACGCCGGAGGAAGGACAGCAGATTGCCGAGATGCTGCGGGAGACGGCACCGGATTTTTTACAGGAATATTCCGGTGAAATTGACTGCACGCTGGCATCCTATGTAGGTCCGCATCTGCTGGGCGCGGCGGTACAGGTGCTGGATGACGATATGTAACAACGACAGAGGAGCTGGCTGATTGCGGTCAGCTCTTTTTTGTGCCTGCATCACAGGGAGCAGGAAACAGCAAAATTCCTGGATCCGGATTGCAAAACAGAGGGACACCTATGGTATAATAAAAACTGACAGAAAGGATTGCATATCAAGGCGAAAGGAACAAGCATGAAATTTTTACATCTGAGTGATCTGCATCTGGGCAAGCGTGTCTATGGCTATTCCATGCTGGAGGACCAGCGGGTGATATTGGAACAGATTGTGCTTTTGGCAAAGGAGAAGCAGGTGGATGCTGTCCTGATTGCAGGGGATATTTATGATAAAACCGTGCCGCCCGGTGAGGCGGTGCGTCTGTTTGACTGGTTTTTTACCGCCCTGTGCAGGGAACAGATTACTGTGCTTGCCATCAGCGGCAACCATGATTCCGGCGAACGGCTGGATTTCGGACGGACGCTGCTGGCACAGCAGGGCATGCATCTGGCGGGCACCTATGACAGCGTGCTGGAGGCGGTGACGCTGTGCGACGGGGACGGCTGCCGGGTACAGTTCCATTTGCTGCCATGGCTGCGTCCGATGGAACTGCGGGAACGATTGCAGCTGGAGCAGAGCAGCCAGCAGTGTGCGGTACAGGCGGTGCTGGAGCAGGCAGACTGGGAGGAACATGCCCGGCATGTACTGCTGGCCCATACCTTTGTGACCGTAGGCGGCGAGCTGCCGGCCCAGTCGGATTCGGAAATCGTTCCGGTGGGCGGCGTGGACGCAGTGGACGCAGCACTGTTTGACCGGTACGATTATGCCGCGCTGGGACACATCCACCGTCCCCAAAAGCTGGGACGGGACTGCGTGCGATATGCAGGTTCTCCGCTAAAATATTCCTTTTCCGAGGCGAAGTATGCCAAATCCGTCCCGCTGGTAACGATACATACGGAGGGAGAACCGGAAATCACCCTGCTGCCCCTGGTGCCACGGCACGATTTACGGGAAATCCGCGGCAGGCTGGAGGATGTGATCTCGGAGACCACCGTACAGGCGGGAGAACCGGAGGATTATATCCGTGTCATTCTTACGGATGAGGAAGAGTTGTATGATCCGCAGAGGGCATTAAAAGAGGTATATCCAAACCTGATGCGGCTGGATTTTGACAACAGCCGTACCCGGACGGCGGAATCTGAGGGATTGACACAGGAGGATGCGGTGCAGCAGATGACCACGGCAGAGCTGTTTGCACAGTTTTTTGCCGAACAGAACGGCAAGGAAATGACCCCATGGCAGACCGGACGGCTGCTGGACATCTGCCGCAGAATGGAGGAAAGCAATGAAGCCGATTGAACTGACGGTCAGCGCATTCGGGCCATATTCCGATAAAATGACCCTTTCCATGGAGGATTTTTCCGGTTTGTTCCTGATTACCGGTGATACCGGCGCAGGCAAAACCAGCATTTTTGATGCCATCTGCTTTGCGCTGTTCGGGGAGGTCAGCGGCTCCCAGCGTGCCGCGGATCAGCTGCGTTCGGATTTTGCCAGACCCGAGGCAGAAACCTATGTGGATTTCCGCTTTTCCCATGCCGGAAAGGAATATTATATCGAGCGTATTCCCAAATATGAACGCCCGAAAAAACGGGGCACCGGTACCGTGACCCAGAATCCCAAGGCTATCCTGAAATATCCGGATGGTACGACGGTAGCCGGCGCCGGTGCCGTGACAGAAGCGGTGGAACAGCTTCTTGGCGTGGGCTGCCAGTCCTTTAAGCAGATTTCCATGATTGCCCAGGGAGAGTTTCTGAAGCTGCTGACAGCGGACAGCCGTTCCCGTGCGGAAATCATCCGAAGGGTATTCCATACCGAACCGCTGGTACAGCTGCAAAAGCAGCTCAAGGCGGAATATCTGGAAGCCAGAAAGCAGTGTGAGGAAACCCGGCGGTCTGTTTTGCAGTACGCGGAGGGCTTCCGCCTACGGGAGGACAGCCCGCTGGCTGGTCTGGAAAATACGGAATTATGCGTCCTGCTGGAGGGCATACAGGTGCAGAATACCGATGATTCTGACCGCCTGCACCTTGTCACCCAACAGCTGGAGCAGCTGCGCAGGCAGCATACACAGGCGGTGGAAGCAGTCATACGGGCACAGCAGCAGCAGGAAGCACAGGATAAATGGCAGGCGGCAAAAAAACAGCTGGAACAGCTGCAGGCAAAGCGGCCGGAAATGGAACGGGAACAGCAGCGGCTTACCGAGGCACGGAAGGCACGGGAGCTTGTGCTGCCCCAATGGACGGCATGGCAGTCCGGGCGGCAGCAGGAAAAAGAGCTGCAGGAACGGATTGCGGAGCGGAAAGCTGCTGTCCGGCAGCTGGAACAGCAGCAGCCTGCCCTGCAGCAGGCATTGGAGTCTGCCAGACAGCAGCAGCCACAGCTTGCCGTACTGGAACAGGAAATCATCCGGCTGGCTGACGCACAGGAAAAGGCTGAGATGTGGGAGAACAAGCGGCGTCAGGCGGAGCAGCATGGCAAAGAAGCGGAGCAAAAGCATGAGGCCGCACAGCAGAATGCCGCTGCGCTGTCAGAACACAACCGGCAGCTGGAGGAGCTGGACCGGCAGCTGGAACTGCTGCATGCCATCCAGCTGCAGCTGGCAGAAAAACGCATTGCCTGGAAGGAATCCAACGAGCGGGAAAAGCGCATGCAGGCAGCAGCCGACAGCATGGAGGAATTAACTGCCTGTGAAAACCAGCAGAAGGACGCGGAACAGCAGTATCTGATGCTGGAAAAGCAGTTTACAGCAGCGGAGCAGCGATACCGCAGGCAGGAGCTGCTGTGGCTGCGGGGGCAGGCGGGGATTCTGGCAAAATCCCTGCAGGACGGCATGCCATGCCCGGTATGCGGCGCGGTAGAGCATCCCAAACCGGCAGCCATGGCACGGGATGTGCCCAATGAACAGCAGCTGGAAGACGAAAAACAGGCGGTAGAACAAAGCCGTACCGCCCTGCAGGAACAGGCTGCCCTGTCTGCCAGCTGTGCTTCCAAAACCGAAGCTGCCCGAACCAACCTGCAACGGCTGCTGCAGGAGCTGTTTGAAACGGCGGAGCTGTCCCATGGGCAGCTGAAACAGGCACAGCAGGAGCAGAAGGCTCAGACCCTGAAGCTGCGGCGGGAAGGCGAAGAGCTGGCCCGGCAGGAAAAGGAAGGGCTTGCCCTGCGGGAACAACGGGAAAAACTGGCACAACAGCAGCCGGTACTGGAAGCTGCCGCACGGCAGGCGGAAACCGACTGGCATCAGGCGGAAACACAGGCACAGGCCGAAAAAGCAGCCGCACAGGCATTGCGTGCCGCCATTCCGTTTGATGACCTGCAGCAGCTGGCCAAACGACTGGAACAGCAGACGGCACGGCGGGACAGCCTGCAAAAGCAGCTGGACGAAGCCACAGACGCATGGGAGCAGCACCGGCGCAAAGCATCCGCGGCACAGGAGGTACTGGCATCCGAGCAGGAGCAGCTGCCCCGGTATACACAGGCTGTGGAACAGGCTGCACAGGCATGGAGAGAATCGCTGACAGCAGCAGGCTTTGCCACGGGTGAAGCCTATCAGCAGGCATTGCTTGTACCGGAGGAACTGCAGCGCAGGGAACAGGCATTGCAGACCTTTACACAGGAGTATGCCTCTGCTGTCCGTCTGGAGCAGGAATATGCCAAAAACGCGCCCAAGGATACGGTGATCCCGCTGGAACAGCTGATTGAAGCCCGGTCACAGGCGGAGGAAGCCTGCCGTATCTGTGAGGCAGAGCAGAACCAGCTGTCGGAACGGCTGCAGGCCAATACCGGACTGCTGCGGAAAATTGCAGACATGCAGGAGCAGCAGGCTGAGCAGGAACAGCAGACAGCCGCACTGCGGGAGCTGTCCCAAACTGCCAACGGTGAATTGAACGGAAAACAGAAGCTGATGTTGGAACAGTATGTGCAGGCGGCATATTTTGAGCGGGTACTGCAGCGCGCCAATCTCCGCCTGCGGGACATGACACAGGGACGCTATGAAATGCAGCGCCGGAAAAAGGCGGAAAACAACCGCAGCCAGACAGGTTTGGACATTGATGTAATGGACTATTATACCGGTAAATGCCGTTCGGTCAAGACATTGTCCGGCGGTGAATCCTTCCTGGGCGCACTGGCCCTTGCATTAGGCATGTCGGATGTCATCCAGGGCTATGCCGGCGGCGTGCAGGTGGAAACCGTCTTTATTGACGAAGGCTTTGGTTCACTGGACAGCACCGCATTGGAGCAGGCGATTTCCGTGCTGGTAAGGCTCACCGGAGGAAACCGGCTGATCGGCATTATTTCCCATGTCACAGAACTGAAGGAACGGATTGGACAGCAAATTCTCGTGCAGCGCGGGTCAAATGGCAGCACGGCACGCAGTATAACAGGGTGAAAACAGATGAACAGCAATGAAATGAACGTAATCGCAACCATTCGCACCGACTTCCCCACGAAGTTTGGTATCCCACGCCAGAGTGGAATTGTGGAATCCCTCAAGGCAGTCATTGTCTTTGAACCGGAATACCGCAATCCGGACGCCCTGCGGGGGCTGGAGGAATTTTCCCATATCTGGCTGATCTGGCAGTTTTCCAAAAGTGTGCGCAAACAGTGGTCGCCCACAGTCCGCCCGCCCCGGCTGGGAGGCAATACACGGATGGGTGTCTTTGCCACCCGTTCTCCATTCCGCCCCAATCCCATCGGGCTTTCCAGTGTCCGGCTGGAAGGCATGGATCTGCACACAGAGGAAGGGCCGGTGCTGTATGTCTCAGGCGCAGACCTGATGGACGGCACACCGATTTATGACATCAAGCCCTTTATTCCCTATGCGGACAACCATCCCGATGCCTCAGGCGGATTCACACAAAATACCAGCGGGCATACCCTGCAGGTGGATTTCCCACAGCAATGGCTGGAACAGGTGCCGGAGGACCATCGGGAGGCGCTGACCGGCGTACTGGCACATGATCCCCGGCCATCCTACCAGGATGATCCGGAGCGGATCTACGGCATGGCATTTGCCGGACTGGAAGTGAAGTTCCGGGTAAAGGACAGTGTACTGACCGTGTGCAGCGTCAGCAGGGAAGCATAAGAAAAAAGGCATTTCCGCAGAGGAAATGCCTTTTTGTATATGTCGTTGTCAGGATTTTATCAGGGAAGCGCCGACACCGGTCAGATAATTTTTAAACAGCTGTGCACATTCTGCGCGGGTCGTGTTGCTGCGCGGCGCAAGGGTTGTTGCACTGCGTCCGGACAGAACCTTGCTGGCAACTGCCCACTGCATCGGTGTGACAGCATAGCTGGAAATCGAGGAAGCATCGGTATATGTACTCAGGTTTGCGCGGGCGCTGGTATTCAGCTTCTGCTGGCGGGAGAAATTGTACAATACCGTGGCAATCTGTTCACGGGAGATGGTGTCTTTCACACCAAAGGTGCCGTTGCCATAGCCCGACATGATGTTATTCTGCGCTGCCCACAGCACGGCATTGGTATACCATGCGCCGGCAGGAACGTCGGTATAGGTTTTGGAATAGGTAACAGACGGACAGCCGCAGAAATTATACAGGATCTGTGCCATCATAGGACGGGTCAGGGCTTTATTCGGGTCAAAGGTGGTATTGGAGGTACCGGTCATCAGGCCTGCATTGAAGGCATAGGATACAGCATCCGCATACCATTTGGAGGACAGAACATCTTTAAAGCCGCAGACCAGGCTTTCCGGAATCAGAGAGCCTTCCGTAAAATAGAAATTACAGTCAACATCCGTGTTGATGCCGTCCACACGGCCGCTTTCCGAGTACTGCCAGTAATCATAGCTGCCGGAATAGGAGGTATTGGTGGTGTAATGTGCCAGCCAGACCGGTGACACCTCACTGATCTCATCTGCATATACATCATCCGACAAAAAGCTCTTGTTGGCGTACATCATCGGCTGATAACCGGCATTCAGAATGGTATTGCAGAAGGCAAGGACATTCTGTGTTTTCTGCGTGCGGGACAGATTGGCGGTATCCAGTCTGCCGCTGCCGGTATAGTATTCATAGTCCATCACAATCGGAAACTGGACATTGTAATTTTTTACACGTTCCAGTGCAAATTCGGCCTCTGCAACGGCCTCCTCCTGGGTCAGAGCCTGGGAATAGACATATACACCCACCGGAATACCGGCTTCCGCTGCGCCCTCCATATAGGTATGGAACATGGGATCCTCATACAGTGCACCGCTGCTGGTACCGCGATAGCCAACACGGATAAAAGCAAAATCCACACCATCCTGCTTGACACGCGTCCAGTTGATGGTATCCTCCCACTTGGAGACATCAATGCCGTCATAGACATTGATGTCAGACGGGACATCATAGGTTTTATCTGTAAAGTTGCTGACACGGGAAATTTTTTCACCGAAAATCTTGTCAAAAATCCCGCTGTCGGAGCCGGACTGTGCACTTCTGAGATGGTTTCCATCTGCCAGAGGGTCCTCGGCTTCGGAATAGGGAAGTACCAGGTCCGGATCGGAAGTCCCAACCTGCGGAGCGGCAAAAGCCGGTGTCAGGGAGACACTCAGACAGCCCACAGCCAGCAGGAGGGAGAGCAGTCGTTTTTTCATAGCATTCATTCCTTTTCTCTTCATTGGTTGTAACCAAATTGTAATTTAAATTCATTATGCCATAGCAAAAGCAAGAATGCAAGTCATTTTTTGCAAAATAATTGGCTATTATTGGTCAGGAATGAAACATTTTTTCTTAAAATTCCGGTATTTTTGCATAAAATAAAAAACAGCGATACCGTGGAAAACGGTATCGCTTGCTGTTGTGTCAGTCGGATACGTCGCCAGAGGACTTGCCGGCATCATAAGCCACCAGTGCGTCATAAATCTGATCCACAGAATCCTTGTAATAAATGCCGTCATGGTTCTGATCTGCCGCCATAACCACCACAACATATTTGGGTGTATTGCCATTGTCGGCATCAATGGCACCGGATACAATCCATGCATTGGTGCTGGTACCGGTCTGAGCCGTACCGGATTTGGCAGCGACAACCCAGCCATCCGGACCGATGTAGTCAAAGCCGTAATGTTCCGCTGCACCTTCCATGGCAGCTACCACACGCTGTGCTGTTTCCGGGGAAGTAACCTTCTGCAGGACTTCCGTCTCATCTGCATCTTCATAATCCTTGTTGACAGTTCCATTTGCCGCTGTGACGGACTGGATCATATGGGGCTTGAGCATTTCGCCATCATTGAGGATTGCCTGGCAGGCCATTGCCATATACAGCGGAGTCACCTCTGTTTTGCCCTGACCGAAGGCAATGGAACCGATGACCTCATCCCGGTTGTCCTCAAAATCCAGATTGGAGGTCAGCGTGGTAAAGTCAAGCTCAATATCCTCACCCAGCAGGAATTTCTTCAGGCTGTCATGCAGGTTGTCCGCACCCATCTCCAGTGCCTTGGTAATGAAGTATGCATTGGAGGAATAGCGGATTGCGTCATCCAGATCAATGTTGCCAAAGGAACGGCTGTCATAGTTGGTGATGGTCTGGCCATTTTTGAAGGTATAGGAACCCTGGTCATTGACGGTCTGGCTGTCCACACCGTTGTCGATGACGGCACAGGCTGTAATGATTTTAAAGTCCGAACCGGGAGCAAAGGTGGATTTATAGGCATTGGGCAGGAACAGACCGGTTTTCTGGCTGTAATCCGCCCAGTTTTCCTCCAGCTCAGAGGGGATAAAGGTGGGGGTAGAGGCAAGAGCGAGAATTTCACCGGTCTGCGCATCCAGTACCACCGCGGCACCCTCCGCAATGTTGGAAATGGAATTATATGCCGCCTGCTGCAGCTGGGCATCCAGTGTCAGCACGATATCATGGCCGCGCTTGTTGTCATCGGAGCTTTTACTGGAAATCAGCTCGGAGTTGAATTTGCTTTCCAGGCCGGTTGTACCATAAATCGGGGAGTAATAACCGGTTACGGTGGAAAAAGCACGTTGGTAATCCGCGTTATAAATACGATCACCGTTTACCTTTTCTGAGGAGTTCAACAGCACGCCATTGCGGTCATAAATGGAACCGCGGATATAGGTACGCTGTCTGGTTTCCTGGGCAGCGGCTTCACGGCTTTCAGGATTCCCGAGTGTTGTCCACACGAGTCCGACGGCGATTGCGATTGCGCACAGAAGAAACGCGCTTTGGATACACTGCACGCGCCTTTTGAAGCTTGGAATCATAGCTGGAATAGTCCCTCCTTCCGTTCCACAGGGTTCCGGCAGAGATCACGAGAATCACTGCCAGTATGATAAAGGTTGCCATAAGGGATGTGCCGCCCCGGGAAATCAGCGGCAGGGTAATACCGGTCAGCGGGAACATACCGATTGAGCCGCCGATAATGATAAAAGACTGCAGGATCAGCTGGAAACACAGTCCTGCGCATACTGCCTGATGATATCTGTCCTGGCAATGGAAATAAATGCGGGTGCCGCGGATGAGCAGCAGACCGAACAGGATACATACGGTCAGTGCGATGAGCAGACCGCAGCGTTCTGTCAGGGCAGGGAATACCATGTCGTTGGTAGGATTGGACAGCGGTGTGGTGGTATCACTGCCGAACAGATTGGAGTTGAGCAGTGCCTTGCGGGCCTGCAGAATCTGATAGCTGGCACCCTGGGGGTCAATATTCGGGTCGAGCCATACCGCAAAACGATTGACGATTTTCTGTACCTGATTCAGAATAAACTGCATGGGGCCGAAATTACTGGAACCGCCGGTAATCTTCAGCAGAGAGACACAGCAGGCTGCAACGGCAG
Source organism: Clostridiales bacterium (assembly GCA_004555915.1). Classification (GTDB taxonomy): domain Bacteria; phylum Bacillota; class Clostridia; order Oscillospirales; family Butyricicoccaceae; genus Butyricicoccus_A. The sequence goes on from SFJM01000001.1 coordinate 157,282, forward strand.
CACCGGCTGCTACCAGGATACTGAAAATAGAAGCAAAAACCTTGATGTCCGGTACAAACAGGAAGATCAGGCACAGGAATGTGGACAGGATCAGCAAAAAAGTACCGAATTCGCCCTGGATTCCCAGAAAGCCCAGATTCACCAGCGTCACGAAAATGGAAGCCCAGATCCGTTTTTTGCCCGGATGCTCCTTGGTACACAGCAGGCCTGCCATGACAAAGACATAGATAATCTTGTTGAATTCCGACGGCTGAACCGACATGCCGCCCACGCTGATCCAGTTGCGGACACCGCCACCCACAGCTGCACCGAGAACCAGTGTTGCCAGATACAGGACAACGGAAACGGCAATCAGAAGCGCGGTACCGTTTGCGGATGCAAGGAACGAGCAGCGCTTATACAAAAAGCCTGCTACCAGTGCCATTGCGGCGGACAGCACATAAATAATCAACAGGGATTTGGGAACTGTATCTTCCTTAAGAAGCATACACTGAATCATGGTGCCAAAGGTCAGCAGCATTGCCACATCCAGAAAGAATGGGGTATCCGCACGCATTTTGCGGACGAAAAACCAGCCGCCATATGTGATCACGACCAGCGGAATCATCATATACAGATAGGCTTTACCCCGTCCGCTCACCACAACCGTAAGCAGAGAAACCAGCTGGAACAGAACAAACAGTACGAGCGTTTGCACGCCGAGATACTTTTTGTCTGCACGAGCCGGCTCCTTTTTCTGAGTCCTTTGTACTTTTTTCTGCACTTTCTTTTTGGCCATAACGGTCTCAATCACCTCCGGATAAACTGCGTATCGTCGGATACGTCATCTATCGCACGTTCGATCTGAAGAACAGTCGTGCCGAGCTGGATTCGTTCTCCGCCGACAATGACGATTTCAGAACGGGGAACTTTGTTTACAATGGTACCGTTGAGAGAGCCGAGGTCGCGCAGGCATACCTGACCGTTTTTGCGGAACAGCTCCGCATGCTGGCGGGATACGGTGGAATCCGTAATAATCAGGTCATTGTCATTGCGGCTGCCGATGGTAAACGGGTAATGGGTGACCGGCACGCGGCGGCCCACATATACCAGGAAAAACTCAATCGGTGTCTGGGAATTCGACTTCTCCGGGGATTTTTCCGGCTTGACCGGATTCTTGGTGCCTTCATTGGAAGGCTGGTCGGATGTGGCAAAGCGGTTTGCCTTCACAATAATAAGTAACGCCAGAATAATAATGACGGCTATTAAAATCGGTTTCAAAAAACTCATAGGTACTCCTCCTGTGTTCTTCAATATTATAGCATAAAAAACCAAATTGCAAATAGTTTTTGGAAAATATATCGAGAATCGGTGAAAATTGAACCTTTGTTTACAAATATGCGGGGGATTTTCGGTGAAATACATAAAAAATATCGAAAAATAACGGGAACGACCTAGCAAATCTTTAACACATGATGGCTTGTTTCGAGTGCATTCGATTGATATACTATAGTAGTAAGAATATTCTGTCGAATCTGCGGGTGCTGCGGGAATCGGCAGGAAAGGAGACCATTGTTATGGGTATGAATCCAACGGGAAAAAAACGCAGATTATTTCATATCAGCCGAAGGAATATTCTGGATTTTATCAGTACATTTGCCATCCTGATGGTGGCAGCGGGGGCATCCATCCTGCTGGTTCGGCTAAGCAACAGCTCGGCGAATGTGGCGGCTGTGTTTACACTGGCTGTCCTGCTGGTGGCATGGTCAACCGAGGGCTTTGGCTGGGGCATTTTTGCATCGGTGATTGGCGTCTTTGCTGTCAATTATGCGTTTACCGCACCGTATTACAAGTTTAATTTTACATCAGCCGGCTATCCGGTCATGTTTATTTCCCTGCTGTTGATTGCAGTCATTACCAGTACCACGACGGAAAATGTCAAACGGCAGGCCCGCCGTGCAAAGGCAAGTGAGCAGAGCATGCGCAGCCTGTATGATTTTTCACAAAAGCTTGCCAATGCGCCGGATACCACCCGTATGGTCCAGCTGACCATGCAGTACCTGCATGAGCAGTTGGACACGCCGGTACTGTATATGGAAAAATCCGACAGCATTGTCCGGAACCAGGAACTGATTTACGGGGAAATCGGCAAATTCGTTTCGGATGCCATCGAACAGAGCGCGGTATCTGAATGCTTTGAGAAGGGCTGCGATACCGGCGCGGGAACCACCTGTTCGCCCTTTGCGCGCTTCCGTTATATCCCACTGACCTGTGCCGGTAATATGCTGGGATGTATTGGCCTGTTGTGGCAGGATAAGCAGGTGGAGCCGGAAGAGCTGCAGCATGTCCGGGCCATTCTGGCGCAGACCGGCATTTCCATGGAGCGGCAGATGCTGACAGAGGAAAGAAACCGTGCGGCAATGGCGGCTGACCGGGAGAGCATGCGCAGCAACCTGCTGCGTTCGATTTCCCATGACCTGCGCACCCCGCTGACCGGCATTATCGGAGCCTCTGCCGCCATTGAAGAAAATGGGGATCAGATCGGACGGACGGAAACGAGAAAGCTGGCAGCGGATATCCATGAGGATGCGGAATGGCTGCTGCGTATGGTGGAAAATCTGCTGTCCGTCACCAGGGTATCCCAGACCGCTGAACTGAAAAAGTCAGAAGAAGCTGCCGAAGAGGTCATTGGTGAAGCAGTGGTACGCTGCAAAAAACGCTTTCCGGATGCCCAGATCCGTGTGCAGCTGCCGGAGGAAATGCTGTTTGTCCCGATGGATGTGACGCTGATCGTGCAGGTACTGATTAACCTGATTGAAAACGCCATCCGGTATGCCGGAACACCGGTGGATATTGCCCTGCGGCGTGCAGGCAATGCCGCAGAGTTTTCCGTGCGGGACTTCGGCCCGGGGATTGAGGAGGAACGACGGAATACGCTGTTTGAAGCTACGCAGGTACAGTCGGACAGCAGACGGGGCGGTCTGGGAATCGGACTGACGCTCTGCCGTTCCATCATCGCGGCACATGGCGGTACCATCTGTGAAACCAACCATCCGGATGGCGGCGCACGGTTTGTATTCACGCTGCCGCTGGAGGAGGAAGTATGAACAGAGAAACTATTTTAATTATAGAAGATGAGCAGCCCATCGCCCATGTGCTGACCACGGTGCTGACGGCGAATGGATACCATACGCTGCAGGCAAGCACCGGCAGCCTGGCACGTTCGATTATCAATTCACACTGCCCGAGTCTGATCCTGCTGGATTTGGGCCTGCCGGATGTGGATGGACTGGAGCTGCTGCGCTGGCTCAGAAGCTGGTCTGGTGTTCCGGTGCTGGTGGTATCCGCCCGTGAAGAGGAAGGGCAGAAGGTGGAGGCGCTGGATCTGGGGGCGGATGATTACATTACCAAGCCATTTGGCACCTCTGAGCTGCTGGCCCGCATTCGTACCGCATTACGGCATCAGGCCAAGCTGGATTCCGGTGATGACCTGCCCAAGGGGAGCTATACGGTGCGTGACCTGACGGTGGATTTTGAACGCAGGCAGGTCACGGTGGCCGGTGAGCTGATCCACCTGACCCAGATTGAATATAAAATTGTTGAGCTGATTGCACGCCGCCCGGGCCGCGTACTGACCTATGACTATATTATCAGCCGCATCTGGGGGCCATATGCTACCGACAACAACCGGATTCTCCGGGTGAATATGGCACATATCCGCCGTAAGCTGGAGCCGAACCCGGCAGAACCGTACTATATCCGCACGGAAATCGGCGTGGGTTATCGTATGGCGGAGGAATAAGAAAAACCTGAGAGGCTGTATGGCTTCTCAGGTTTCTTTTTTTGTATATTTACTGATGGGCGAGGGAAAGCTCCGGCTTTTCATGGACAACCAGCAGGATTTTGACGCTGGGCTTGTCCAGCCCCGGCTTGATGCGCTTGATGTATACATGGTAACGGAACTTTTCCACATAGAGATGATAGATTTTGGAATCCTTCTCACTCAATTTGCCGATTTCCTCGCCGTTTTCCGTGATGACCGTACAATTTGAACCGTTGGAATCACAGATGATAAATACCGGCTGCCCTTTGGTACAGGCTTCAATGGTTTGCTGGCGGGATTTTTTACCGGTTCCCTTGAGCTTCCAGATCAGGTGTACATCGCCGTTGGGAGCAGGGACAGGAATCAGCTCTCCGATTTGTTCATAAACAGTTTGACATTCCTTGCTGCGCAGTTCTGGCTGTTCCATTGCGGTATCCTCCATCCTTATACTCAAAAACTATTCATGATTATATCATATTCTTATGCTGCAATCAATGTTGACAGGGGATTTTACATCAATTATACCGAAACTGTGCATGTAAAAAAGATTAAAACTGGATCTTTATTCATGCATAGTTTGTGGTATACTAGGCTCAAGGTGAAAACGCGCGATGACTCCGAAAAGAAATACCACTATTGCGAGGGGTTTACTATGTCTGAACGATACGAACTGAACAAACAGCTGGCACAGATGCTCAAGGGCGGCGTTATTATGGACGTTACCACACCGGAGCAGGCAAAGATTGCGGAGCAGGCAGGTGCCTGCGCAGTTATGGCGCTGGAGCGCATTCCGGCGGATATCCGTGCTGCCGGCGGTGTATCCCGCATGAGCGATCCGAAAATGATTAAGGGAATCCAGCAGGCTGTCAGCATTCCGGTTATGGCAAAGGTCCGCATCGGACATATTGCAGAGGCACAGATTCTGCAGGCCATTGAAATTGATTACATTGATGAATCCGAGGTACTTTCCCCGGCGGATGATATTTATCACATAGACAAGACAAAATTTGACGTACCGTTTGTCTGCGGTGCACGTGACCTGGGCGAAGCCCTGCGCCGCATTGCAGAGGGCGCATCCATGATCCGTACCAAGGGTGAACCGGGTACCGGTGATGTGGTACAGGCGGTACGCCATATGCGCAAGATGATGCAGGAAATCCGGCGGGTTACCTCCATGCAGGAGGATGAGCTGTATGAAGCAGCCAAGCAGCTGCAGGTACCGTATGCGCTGCTCCGTCAGGTAAAGGAAACCGGGCGTCTGCCGGTGGTGAATTTTGCCGCAGGCGGCGTGGCAACTCCGGCAGATGCTGCACTGATGATGCAGCTGGGGGCAGAGGGTGTCTTTGTCGGCTCCGGTATCTTCAAGTCCGGAAACCCGGCCAAGCGTGCCGCTGCCATTGTACAGGCAGTCACCCATTACAATGACCCGTACAAGCTGGCAGAGCTGTCCGAGGATCTGGGAGAGGCCATGGTTGGCATTAATCCGGAGGAAATCCAGCTGATTATGGAGGAACGCGGCAAATGACAATCGGTGTGCTTTGCCTGCAGGGAGCCTTTGCTGAGCATGAGGCACGGCTGCAGGAGCTGGGGGCACAGGCGGTGGAGCTGCGCAGTGCAGAGGATCTGCAGCAGCCGATGGACGGACTGATCCTGCCCGGCGGGGAGTCCACCACCATGGGCAAGCTGCTGCGGGATCTGGACATGCTCCAACCCATTCAGGAGAAAATCCGTTCCGGTATGCCGGTATTTGGTACCTGTGCGGGACTGCTGCTGCTGGCAGAACAGATTGAAAATGATAGCAGACGGCATCTGGCTACCATGTCCATTACAGCGAGCCGCAATGCCTATGGCAGACAGCTGGGCAGCTTTTTTACCAGGCAGTCCTTTGCGGGAAACGGTGAGATTCCGATGACCTTTATCCGCGCACCGTACATCACCCAGGTGGGGGACGGTGTGGAGGTACTGGCGGTTGTGGACGGAAAAATTGTCGCAGCCAGACAGGGCAACCAGCTGGTGACGGCATTCCATCCGGAGCTGAATCCGGATACCACGGTACACGCATATTTTTTGCAGATGGTTTCCCACAGCATGCAGGCAGAAGGAAGAAACTGAATCAGGAAACAGAGCCGGGGCAGTATTGCCCCGGCTCATGGTTTGTCTGCAGCTTTTTGTTTCACAGAAATTTCTTCATCTGGTTGATATTGGCCTGTTCTGTGGCGATCAGCTTGTTGGCAAGGCTGGTGACAGCGGTGTCACTCACATTGCATTCCCGCATGGTCTGCATGCCCTTGGTCACACCCATGGTATTGCCCCGGATCATCATATCCGCAATATTGGATTGGGAGGAATCCATCATGGTTTTTACGCCGGAGGACAGCTCGCTGGACCATTTGGCAAATGCGCTGACATCCTCCGGCCGGCCGCCATGCTTGCGCAGCAGCTGGTCTGCGGAGCTGTGGATTTTATTGTATTCGGTGCGCTGCTGTTCCAGTGCCTGACGGAAGGTGCCGTCTGCGTACTGGATGACGGAATCAATGCCGTTCACGCCCATTTCCGTGGTCTGACGGATGTGGTTGAGTAATGTGCAGTCGTCTTTCATATGCTTTCACCTCAGAAAAAGTATCCGCAGCGGGCAGGGCTTTTATACGGGAAACAGAAAAAGTCCCGCATGCAGCAGCTGCACACGGGACAGAATATGGTTTTGTTTATTCGTCAAACAGCGGGGTGCTGAAATAGCGTTCCGCCGTGTCCGGCAGGACGGTGACCACGGTTTTTCCGGGGCCGAGCTTTTTGGCAAGCTTGCGTGCCGCCGCAACATTGGTACCGCTGGAAATACCGCACATCAGGCCTTCCAGTCTTGCCAGATCCTTAGAGGTCTGGATGGCCTCCTCGTCGGTGACAATGTAAATATCATCATAAATTCCGGTGTTCAGGATATCCGGGATCAGGCCGTCACCAATACCCATCTGCAGATGGGTGCCCACCGTACCGCCTGCCAGAATTGCGGCATTCTGGGGTTCTACTGCCCAGATAGTCATGTTCGGATTCTTTTCCTTCAGAACCTCACCGATGCCGGTGATGGTACCGCCGGTACCGATGCCGGAGCAGAAGCCGTCAATGGGACCGTCTACCTGAGCCAGAATTTCCAGTGCGGTCTGGCTGCGATGTACTGCCGGATTTGCCGGATTGGCAAACTGCTGCGGGACAAATACCTTTGGATTTTCCGCTGCCATACGCAGGGCAGTCTGCAGGCATTCGTCAATACATTTACCGATATCTCCGTCATCATGAATCAGGATTACCTCGGCACCGTAATGGCGTACCAGCTTACGGCGTTCCTCACTGACGGAATCCGGCATAATAATGACGGTTTGATAGCCGCGCACGGCACCGATCAGGGCAAGGCCAATGCCCTGGTTGCCGCTGGTAGGCTCCACAATGATGGAATCCGGCCCGATCAGGCCCTTTTCCTCCGCATCTGCAATCATGTTGAATGCGGTACGGGTTTTAATGGAGCCGCCTACATTCAGGCCCTCGAATTTGACCAGAATCTGTGCGCTGTCCGGTTCCGCCATACGATTCAGCCGGATAATCGGCGTATGCCCCATTGCCTCAAGTACATTATTATAAATCATGCTATCCATCCTCAATCACAAGCCTGCAGAAGGAAGCTGCAGACAAAAATCTTTGCGTTGTTACACCAAAGAATGATTATACCGTATTCTCGTGGAGAATGCAATGAAAACGTGATCAGAATGCTTATTCCTCGTGTAGGTGTTACAATGATGCGTGACAAAAAGTAAAAATAAAAAGCGAATATAGAGCGAACCTGTGATAAGGTTAAGTTGTCGAGACAAAACCGAAGGGC
>SFJM01000008.1 GCA_004555915.1 Clostridiales bacterium
ACAGTCTTTGATGTTCTCAGCATGAGAAGGTTAAAACTCCGTCTGAAAGGCCGGAGATAATAACATACAACAAAATATTATGATAGCTGTGCTGTGGAGCCGCTGATTGGTGAGTCTTCCTAATGCCGCATGAACAGAGTTTTCGGACTCTGTTTTATCGGCATGGGATTCAAGCTCACCGTCATGCGGCTCTATTTTTGTCTCGTCCATCCGCTGCTCCGCGCCAGCGGAAAGGACAAGACAATGAAAACCCCTATCGAATTTGACTACGATCTCTGGACTACGGAGGAAGGCAAGTGCATGGTGCGCGTGAAGCTCACTGGCGAAGTATGCGAGGTCAGCAGAGAAACCATGAGAGTTCTACGCAACGAGGAAAAGAAGCTCAGACGCTCTAAGACCGGAGTACCTATTGCCGGTTGCAAGGATGAGGATGAGACGGCAACTCTTCTTTCGCTTGATTTTGTCAGTGTGCAGGATGCAGAAGAGATGAGTCCTGCTTGGCTGGAAGACCCGAACGATTTGGAAGAAACAGTTCTCACTTCCGTTATGGAGCAGGAATTCCGTTTACTTCTGAGCGAACGTCAGCTTGAAGTTTACCACTACTGCTTGCTCGGCGGCATGAGCATGACGGATTACAGCAAGGCTCGTGGAATTGATGTCTCTACTGTTTTTGAAGCCAAGAGAGATGTTCAGAAAAAAGCAAAAATATTTTTTAAGGAGGCCCCCAAAAACTGATGAAAAATGTCCGTTGTATTTTGAAGAGGCTTAATCGCCGCTTCACGGTTCCTTGAAAACTGAATAGTCAGTGCTGCGGATCTTTCCTCTTTTCTCGAAGCGACTTGTCTTCTGCCGCCATGACCTCCAACCGGAGCGAGCGATCAACAGAGAGACTAAACAGCCGTGTGGTGCGGCTGCTTGCGATGATGGAGAAGTTGGGTACAATGATACTTCCGTTTCTTCTTTGAAGGGGCGGCTCGGAGCGATCCTCGGAGGGGTGAGAGTCCCATGATACTGCTTTACCGGTGGTAGTCCGCAGCATTCCCTATTCAGCAGGGGTGCGAGCTGCAAATATGCTGGAACACAATTTATCATCAAAAACTATGGGCAGCAGTTGTCAACCGACTGCTGCCTATCCTTTTGCTGATAAAGCAAAAACAAATAAACGGAGGTGAGACAGGTGAATACCGCATCAACCATTTCTCAGCGCGATGCCTATAAGCTCATGCTGAAAGACTATCCCGATGTGATGAGCATTGAGCAGATGTGTGAAATACTCAGCATCAGCACAAAGACCGGCTATCGTATTCTGCGCGAAGGCAAAATCCTTAGCCTCAAGGTCGGCAGAGCCTATCGTATTCCGAAGGCTCATCTTTTCACTTATCTCTGCATCGGCTGCGGAGAAACAGTGAACGCGTAAGATTTGGACTCAAAAAGTTTACAAAAAAGTGCGTCAGTAGGTCCTCCAATTCGAACCCGGTTCTGGTATAATAGGATCCCGGTATAAGGTAGGTGTTACTGCTACGCAAGAAGGAGGATAATAAATGGTAGCAGGACATCTCCGCGAAAAAAAAGGATATTATTACGCCGTGTTGAACTACACCGATTCTCTCGGAAAAAGAAAGACCAAGTGGATTTCTACCGGACTTACTGTTAAGGGAAACAAAAAACGCGCCGAAGCAATCCTGATGGATGCGCGACGCAATTTCAATCCCGAAGAGCCGAAGGTCATGAACGGGGACATCCTGTTCGCGGACTACATGGAACAATGGCTCGACATTATCAAAAGCTCGGTTGCAGTCCCGACATTTGCTTCTTACTCGACCACGGTCAAAAGGGTCGTCGCACCGTACTTCCGTGAAAAGGAGATCACTCTCAAGAATCTGACCGCAAAGGACATTCAGGAGTTCTATATGAAGGAGCTCCAGCGCGTCAGTGCTTCCTCGGTCATCCATTATCATGCCAACATTCATAAGGCTCTCAAGTATGCCGTGAAGATTGACCTGATTGATGTAAACCCGGCAGATAAGGTTGAGCGTCCGAAGAAGGATCGCTATGTCGGCAGCTTTTATGATGCCGATGAGGTCAACGCTCTCTTCGAAGCAGCTAAAGGAACGAAACTTGAGCTTCCGATTCTGTTCGGCGCATTCTACGGTCTGCGACGGAGTGAAGCAATCGGTCTGAAATGGGATGCTATTGACTTTGAGCAGAACACGATCACCATCCGTCACACAGTTACTTCTTGTGACCTGGACGGCAAGCGCGTTCTGGTCGCATCCGACACCACCAAGACCAAATCGAGTATGAGAACGCTCCCGCTTGTTCCTTTCATGAGAGAAAGACTTCTCGCCCTAAAAGAAGAACAGCAGGAAAACCGTCGCTTGTGCGGACGCAGCTACATCAAGGACTACATCGGTTATGTTTGCGTAAACGAGATTGGTGATCTAATTAAGCCCCACTATGTTACTGAGAGTTTTCCGAAGCTGCTCAAGGCAAATGGGCTGAGACACATCAGGTATCACGACTTGAGACATAGCTGTGCCTCGTTACTTCTGGCAAACGGTGTTCCCATGAAGCAGATTCAGGAATGGCTTGGTCACAGCGACTTCTCAACCACGGCAAACATTTACGCACATCTGGATTATAGCTCGAAGCTGACTTCGGCTGACGCGATGCTCAATGGTTTGGGACTTGCTCCGAACTAAAAAAGAAAACTGGCGGAGACGGTGGGATTCGAACCCACGGACCCTTGCGGATCAAACGATTTCGAGTCGTTCTCGTTATGACCACTTCGATACGTCTCCGTATTTATCTCAACATCAGCACCTCAGAAAACGGGGAGAACTGATGGGGAGAACAAAGAAAAATATTCAGTTAAAGACACCCGAAAAACCCCGCAAAATCAAGGGTTTCCGGTCAGGGAGCTGCCGGATAGCGACCACGATTTCGAGTCAGCCCCGTTATGACCACTTCGATACCTCTCCGTGTACTTCAAGCAGCGGGATTCCCACAAACTGCTTGAACAGTATACAACAAATTTGGCTGTCCGTCAAGGGAAACTTAACGTTTTTCACGCAATACCGCCCGCATGCGTTCTATGGTGAGCGGGCTGACGATATGTTCAATCCGGCAGGCATCCGTTTCTGCGGTCACAGCATCAAGCGAAAGCACCGTCATCAGAAATTCCTTAATCAGTACATGTCGATCATAGATTTCATTGGCACGCTTGCGTCCTGCATCGGTGAGCCGGATGGTTCCATACAGCTCCTGATCCACCAGGCCGGCCTTTTTGAGCACGCCCATGGCACGGGTGACGCTGGGCTTGGAAAAGCCGAGCTCATTGGCAATATCAACCGCGCGTACCGTACCGTTGCGCATTTCCAGCAGGAGTATGGTTTCCAGATAATTTTCTCCGGATTCCTGAATTTTCATGGATTCACCGCCTTGTTTTTTACTAGAAAGTACAGTTATTATAGCATGTTTTTTGTGAAATGACAACAAAGGAACCAATTTTTCCTGTGCAGGGGAAGGAAAACCTCCAAGATCAAAATCCATACCTCCGGGATTTTTGGGTGATAATGCCATAATTTCCTGTCAGTCAGGGGATTTTTGCCGCATAACATTGCGAAAATGGCAAAACTATGGTATGCTTATAATTGCTTTTGAGCACGTATTTTTATGCCGTGTCTGGCAAATCAAAGCAAAAAATATCACAGGACAACCTGTTTCATGTGATTGGAGTGAAAATACAATGGATTATAATCGTTTGGCAGAGCTGCTCTTTCCGGAAGTAACCGAAACGCCGGAGGAAGTGGAAGCTCGTTATCCTGCCCGTGACCTGCCGGAAGGCGCAAAGGTAACACGTATGGCACCAAGCCCCACCGGATTTATGCATCTGGGCAATCTGTTCGGTGCAGTGGTGGATGAACGTCTGGCACATCAGTCCGGCGGTGTTTTTTATCTGCGTATTGAGGATACCGATAAAAAGCGTGAAGTAGAAGGCGGCGTGGAGCTGATTCTGGAAACCTTTAAGAATTTTGGCCTGCCCTTTGATGAAGGCGCAACGGTTGACGGTGACAATGGTGCCTATGGCCCATATCGCCAGAGCAAGCGTGCTGCCATTTATCATGTCTTTGTTAAGGACCTGGTCAAGCGTGGCTATGCGTATCCCTGCTTCTGTACCGAGGAAGAGCTGGCGGAAATGCATGCACAGCAGGAGGCCAACAAGGAGAACTTCGGTTATTATGGCAAGTATGCCAAGTACCGTGACTGTTCGCTGGAGGAAATTGAAAAGCATCTGGCAGCAGGCGAAAGCTATGTTGTCCGGTTCCGTTCCCCGGGCAGCATTGAAAACAAGGTTCGCCATACCGATCTGGTCAAGGGCAATCTGGAGCTGACGGAGAACGATCAGGATATTGTCCTGCTCAAGTCGGATGGCATTCCGACCTATCATTTTGCCCACATTGTTGATGACCATCTGATGCATACCACCCATGTGGTACGTGGTGAGGAGTGGCTGGCAACCCTGCCGGTACATCTGCAGCTGTTTGATATCATGGGCTGGAAGCGTCCGAAGTATGTGCATACCGCGCAGCTGATGAAAATGGATGGCGGTTCCAAGCGCAAGCTGTCCAAGCGAAAGGACCCGGAGCTGGCATTGTCTTATTATTACCAGCAGGGTATCCCGGTACCGGCTGTCATGGAATACTTGATGACACTGCTCAATTCCAACTTTGAGGAATGGCGTAAGGCAAATCAGACCGCAGATCTCAATGATTTCCCATTCAGCCCGAAAAAGATGAGTGTTTCCGGTTCGCTGTTTGATATGGAAAAGCTGCGGGATGTCAGCAAGAATGTTATCTCCCGCATGAATGCGGATGAGGTATACGACTATGTATCCAAGTGGAGCGCGGACAATGATCCGGCATTCCATGCGCTGTTTGTACGTGATCCGGAGCTGACCCGCAAGTTCCTTGCCATTGGCCGCGGCGGAAAGAAGCCCCGTAAGGATCTGGCATTCTGGAGTGAAGTCAAGGCATATATGGACTTTATGTTCCCGGAGCTGTTCCGGCCGGATTATTCCGGTATGCCGGAGAGCACAAAGGATGATGCAAAGGCAATCCTGACTGAATACCAGTCGGTTTATGATCCGGCAGATGACATGTCTGTCTGGTTTGACAAGGTGAAGGCTCTGGCAGACAAGCATGGCTTTGCACCGGAAACCAAGCTGTATAAGAAGAATCCGGAATCCTATAAGGGCCCGGTAGGTGATGTATCCATGGTACTGCGTGTGGCAGTGTGCGGACGCACCAATGCACCGGATCTGTATTCTGTCATGCAGCTGATGTCTGTGGAGGAAATCAACCGCCGTCTGCAGGCTGCATGTGACGCACTGTAATACAAACAAATATAACAGTTTTATATGACAAAGGTGTCGGTTATTCTGCGGAAGGGACAGACACTGCTGTCATACCCTGAAACAGGAAGATGATTCCAAAATAATAAGGAAAAGGGGAACAACAATGGAGTTACCATCTAATTTTCTGCATGAGATTATAGATGAAGACATTAAAAACGGACTGACCGAGCGGATTCATACCCGTTTCCCGCCGGAGCCAAATGGATATCTGCATATTGGCTCTGCCAAGGCGATTTATATCAACTGGTCTGTGGCACAGAAGTATAACGGACTGTTCAACCTGCGTTTTGACGATACCAACCCGGTACGTGAGGATGATGAATATGTACAGTCCATTCTGCAGGATGTGGCATGGCTCACCGGTTCCGAGCCGTCCGGCGGTATTTTCTATGGTTCGGATTACTTTGAAAAGTGCTATGAGTGTGCCGTATACCTCATCAAGGCAGGCAAGGCCTATGTCTGCGACCTGACACAGGATGAAATGCGGGAATACCGCGGCAGCCTGACCGAACCGGGAAAAAACAGCCCCTATCGTGATCGTTCCGTAGAGGAAAACCTCCGTCTGTTCGAGGAAATGCGGGAAGGCAAGTATGAAAAGGGTGCCAAGACCCTGCGTGCCAAGATTGACATGGCATCGCCGAACATGAACATGCGTGATCCGGCGATTTACCGCATTGTGTATGCAACCCATCACCGTATCGGCAACAAGTGGTGCATTTATCCGCTGTATGATTTTGCCCATCCGATTCAGGATGCCATGGAGCATATTACCCATTCCATGTGCTCGATTGAATTTAAAAACCATCGTCCGCTGTATGAGTGGGTGGTGGACAACTGTGCACCGTGCCTGCCGTCCCATCCGAAGCAGAGAGAATTTGCCCGCCTGAATGTGACCAATACCGTCATGTCCAAGCGGTATCTGCGAGAACTGGTGGAAACCGGCAAGGTAGATGGCTGGGATGACCCGCGGATGCCGACCCTGTGCGGCCTGCGCCGCCGCGGTTATACGCCGTCCTCGATTCTGGAATTTGTCACCCGTGCGGGTGTTTCCACCACGGACAGTCTGGTTGACATCAAGCTGCTGGAATACTGCATCCGTGATGAGCTGAACAATACGGCACTGCGCCGCATGGCAGTTACCGAGCCGATTAAGCTGGTGATTACCAACTATCCGGAGGATAAGGAAGAAACCTTTGAAATCGAAAACAATCCGAAGGATGAGAGCACCGGTACCCGTCAGGTTCCGTTTACCCGCGAGCTGTGGATTGAAAAGAGCGACTTCGCCATTGTTCCGCCTCCGAAGTTCAAGCGCCTGAAGCCGGACGGTGAGGTTCGCCTGATGGGTGCATACATTGTCAAGTGCAATGAGGTCATTCAGGATGCTGAGGGCAATGTGGTAGAGGTACGCTGCACAGCAGATCTGGAAGCAGGCAACGGCAATCCGCTGGATGGCCGCAAGGTGCGCGGCAATATCCACTGGGTATCCGCCAAGTATGCGGTTGACGCGGATCTGAACCTGTATGAAAACCTGTTCACGCTGGAGAACACCGGTTCCGTACCGGAAGGCACCAACTATCTGGATTACCTGAATCCGGAGTCCAAAAAGCAGCTGACCGGCTGCAAGCTGGAGCCGTCTATTGCTGAGGTACCGGCGGGAACACGCATGCAGTTTGTCCGCATGGGCTATTATGTGCAGGACAGCAAGCCGTCGGAGAATGGCAGGCTGTGCTTTAACCGGATTGTCTCGCTGAAGGACAGCTTCAAGCCGGAGAAAAAGTAAAGCAGGATTTTACAGGGATGGCAGCGGAAACGCGGCTGTCCCTGTTTTTTTTAAACAGATGGATAAAACTATGAAAAAAGACGCTCTCCCATAAAAACGGAGAACGTCTTTTCTGTTGCTTTCAGATTTGATTATGCCAGAATACCGAAGTACAGCAGTACCAGAATACCCAGCGCGATACGATACCAGCCAAAGACCTTGAAATCGTGCTTGCGGATGTAGCTCATCAGGAAACGGATGACAATCAGGGAAACCACAAAGGCGGTAATCGTGCCCACCAGCATGACAGCTACCTGTGCACCGGTATAAGCCAGACCATATTTCAGCATTTTCAGTGCGCTTGCGCCCAGCATGACCGGGATGGCGAGAAAGAAGGAAAATTCTGCGGCAACCGACCGCTCACAGCCCAGGAAAACCGCGCCCAGAATGGTGGAACCGGAACGGGAGGTACCCGGAATCAGGGACAGCATCTGGAATACACCGATGAAAAATGCCTTGCGGAACGAAAGGGTTTCCAGAGAAGTGGTGGTAGGATGCGGATTGGAATTTTCCAGTACGATGAACAGGATACCATAAACAATCAGGGCAATGGCAATGACAATCGGGCCATACAGCAGGTCATGAATAAGATCATCAAACAGGATGCCAACAACACCCGCCGGGATGCAGGCAATAATGACCTTTTCCCACAGCTGCCAGGTATAACGCTTCTGCTGTTTGTCCTTATGTGGAGAAAATGGATTCAGCTTGTCGAAATACAGCACGCATACCGCCAGAATGGAGCCAAACTGGATGACGACAAAAAACATGTCGGTAAAGTCTGTCGGGAAATCCAGCTTCAGGAATTCATCCACCAGCAGCATATGTCCGGTTGAGGAAACCGGAAGCCATTCGGTAATGCCCTGAACGATACCCAGGATAAACGATTTTACAAGTTCAATAAACATAGTTGTCTCCTTTAGCCGTCAATACAAAAGTATCTGTAGTATAACGCATTCATGTGTAAAAGTAAAGCGGCCAGATGAACAGAAAACCAACGGCAGCAGCAGATCTTTCCTGACAAAAAGATAGCGATTGCGGGGAAACCTTGCGTAAAGGATGGAATTGTGGCATACTGGTAAGCAGATTTGACAGAAAAGGAGAGGGAACGGATGGATCTGAAGCACCGGCTTTTGTGGGAAGCATTTGGTTATACGGAATTCCGCCCGGGACAGCAGAAGCTGATTGATGCCATACTTGCCGGACGGGATGTGCTGGGTGTTATGCCCACCGGTGCAGGCAAATCCATCTGCTATCAGATTTCTGCCATGCTGCTGCCGGGCGTTTCCCTGGTGATTTCCCCATTGATTTCCCTGATGCAGGACCAGGTGGCAGCACTGCACCGTGCCGGCATTGCAGCCTGCCTGCTCAACAGCGCACAGACCATACAGGAACGGCGGGAAACCATGCGTCTTATCGCAGCCGGACGGTGCAAACTGATTTATATCGCGCCGGAACGCCTGATGGCGCCGGAGTTCTGTGAGCTGGCAGCACAGCTGCCGGTTTCCATGGTGGCGGTGGATGAAGCACACTGTATTTCCCAGTGGGGACATGATTTTCGTCCAAGCTATCGGAAAATTCCCCGGTTTCTAAACAATCTCCCCAAACGGCCCATTATCTCTGCCTTTACCGCAACCGCCACGGCACAGGTACGTGAGGACATCCTGCAGGCCCTGCAGCTGCGGGAACCGGAACGTCTGGTCACCAGCTTTGACCGGCCGAACCTGTATTATGAAGTGCGGCGGGCATATGACCGGGAGGATCAGCTGCTGCGTTTTATTCACAGGCAGAACGGTGCCAGCGGCATTGTCTATTGCCTGACACGGAAAAAGACCGGGCAGCTGGCAGAAAGCCTGCGGCACAACGGCATCCCGGCACTGGCCTATCATGCAGGGTTGGAGCCCATGGCACGTCGGCAGGTACAGCAGCAGTTTGTCAGCGGGGAAATACCGGTGATTGTGGCAACCAATGCCTTTGGCATGGGAATTGACAAGCCGGATGTACGGTTTGTGGTGCATTTCGGCATGCCGCGGGATATTGAAAGCTATTATCAGGAAGCCGGGCGTGCCGGACGTGACGGCGCACCGGCCCATTGCCTGCTGCTGTTTGAGGAAAAGGATATCCAGCTGCATCAGTTTCTGATGGAACAGGACCCGGAGAACCCGGCGCTGACCGATGAAGAGGTGGCATGGCTGAAACGGCAGAATCTGGCGCGGCTGGACCGGATGAAATGCTATGTGTTTACGGAAACCTGCCTGCGGCAGCATATTTTGCAGTATTTTGGACAGGAAGCCCCGGATTTCTGCGGACAGTGCGGCAACTGTGAAGCCTCCAGCGTGGAAAAGGATGTGACAACAGAGGCACAGAAAATCCTGTCCTGTGTCTATCGGGTCAGGGAGCAGTGCAATGCGGATATGCTGTGCCGGATTCTGCTGGGAAAGGATGACCCGGATATCCGGTCTGCGGGATATCATGCGGTATCAACCTTTGGTATTATGCAGGACAGCACACCGGAGGAAATCCTGACGGTGATACAGCATCTGGTTGCCATTGGCTGTCTGGTACGGCAGGATAATCCCAAGCCCAGGCTGTGTCTGAGCGCCGGTGCGAAGCCGGTACTGTTTCAGGGCGAGGCAGTGTCCATCCGGGTACAGGTATCCCGGCAGGAGGCACGGCTGACACGGGACAGCCGCACCTCGGAAAACCCGGAGCTGGCAAAGGAGCTGAGGCGGTTCCGCAGGAAACTGGCAGGCCTGCGGGGCGTACCGGCATTTCTGTTGTTTTCCGACCGGACACTGGAGCAACTGGTTCGGAAGCTGCCGCGGAGTGAAGCAAAGCTCAGCCGGATTCTGGGCGAAAACAGCAGACTTCGGCAACGCGATCTGCAGAAAATGTTGGATATCATACAAAAATATGGTGATTCACATTAATGGCAAAAAAATCGTGCAAATCGGGATAGAATATGGTATACTGTTAAAAGAGTATGAAAGCTGTGAGGTGAGTGGCAGATGAACAGAGGATTAAGCATTACCACGCTTGCCATCGGCGGGCTGATTTCGGTACTGGGAACAGCGATTGTAGCAATCAGCATGCTGGCATTCAGTGATTCAATAAACTGATGGCTTGAATATCAATATAAACAGACTTGCAATGGAGCGGTAAGAGAAATACCGCTCTATTTTTTTGCGCTTTTGGAGGAATTTCATGATGAATCAGCCGGTTGTGATCGGTGTTACACCGCTGTATGATACAGAAAAGGATAGTTTGTGGATGGTTCCGGGATATCTGGACGGAATTATGCAGGCAGGCGCAGTTCCCATTGTCCTGCCGCTGACACATGATGTCAGACAGCTTCGAACCCTGTTTGACTGTGTGGATGGCATTTTGTTTACCGGCGGGCAGGATGTCAATCCAGCCTGCTATGGTGAAAAACAGACTGCCATGTGCGGGGAAATCTGTGAGGAACGTGACCTCATGGAGGAGATTCTGCTGCAGCTTTGCCGGATCAAACGGAAGCCTGCCTATGGGATCTGCCGCGGCATCCAGTTTTTCAATGCGATTCTGGGAGGAACGCTGTATCAGGACCTGCCGCAGGAGCTGCCGGGTGAGGTGGAACACCATATGCAGCCGCCCTATGACCGTGCTGTGCACAATGTGACAGTGGATGAGGACAGCCTGCTGTACCGTATTATTGGCAGGCATGTTGTTGGCGTCAACAGCTACCACCATCAGGGTGTCCGGGAACCGGCACCCTGCCTGACAGTCAGTGCCTGGGCACCGGATGGGCTGCCGGAGGCGGTGGAAGACAGGCGGCATCCGTTTTTCCTTGCCACACAATGGCATCCGGAATTCTTTTGGGAAAAGGACGAGACAAGCCGGAAAATTTTTGATGCCTTTGTAGAAGCCTGCCGGAAAAACAGAAATGCATTGGGTTCTGCGCTGGAATGTGATATACTGTAAACAGTAAAAGCAGATCGGAGGGAGATGCCAGATGCAGCTGCAGCGCATTCGGCTGATTTATTTCAGTGCAACAGATACAACCAAAACAACCGTGAGACGGATTGGACAGATACTGTCACAACAGCTTTCCATTCCGGTACAGGAGGATGATTTTACGCTTCCGGCGGCGCGGGAACAGGAGATTGCCTGCTCAGAGGAGGAGCTGGCGGTCATTGGCGTGCCGGTGTATGCCGGCCGTGTACCGAACAAGCTGCTGCCCTATGTGTCCGGACGGATTCATGGCAGCCGGACTCCTGCTGTGCCGGTGGTGCTGTTTGGCAACCGGGCCTATGATGACGCATTGATTGAGCTGCGGGATGTGATGGAACGCAACGGCTTCCGCTGCATTGCCGGCGCTGCGTTTGTGGGTGAGCATTCGTTTTCGTATACGCTGGGAGCCGGCCGGCCGGATGCGGAGGATCTGCTGGTGGCAGATCAGTTTGCCCGGCGCATTGCGCAGCAGGTAAGCCGCATGGAAACCTTGCCGGAGAAGCCGGTGGAGGTAAAGGGAAATCCGGAGCTTCGTCCGTATTATGCGCCGAAAAATGCCCGGGAATATTTAAAGGTAAAGCCGGTTGTGGGTGATGCCTGTACCGGCTGCGGCACCTGTGCCGCACTGTGCCCCATGGGTTCCATTGATCCGCAGGATGTCCGGCAGTATACCGGGCCATGTATCAAGTGTGGGGCATGCATCAAGAAATGCCCACGGCAGGCGCGGTATTTTGATGATCCGGTTTATTTACAGCACAAGCAGGAGCTGGAAACCAAATTTACCCGCAGGGCAGAGGTGGAAGTATTTTTGCCATCGGACGCATAAAACAGAACTCTCCATGCGGCTTCCGTGTGGAGAGTTTGCTATATATGCGAATGGACAATACTTTACATACATTTTACGTTGTGAACGGAGAAAATCTGATATAATGAATCCAGATAGCATTTCGAATAAGCAGGAAGGAGAATGTTGTATGGATAAGCTGTCCATTTATGTTGTGGAGGATGATGAAAGCATCCGCACGATGGTAGTATATGCACTCAATGGCAGCGGATATGAAGCACAGGGTTTTCCGGACAACCGGTCGTTTTATGCGGCAATGAATCAGGCATTACCGGATATGGTTTTACTGGATATTATGCTGCCGGGAGAGGATGGACTCTCCATTTTAAAGCAGATTCGGACGGCGCCCCGGACCGCCCAGCTGCCGGTTATTATGCTGACGGCAAAATCCGCGGAAATCGACAAAGTGCGCGGACTGGATTTGGGCGCGGATGATTATGTTTCCAAGCCCTTTGGCATTCTGGAGCTGCTGTCCCGCATTCGTGCCGTGGCACGCCGCACCGTAGAATCCGGCCGGAAATCTGCAGAGGATCAGGATGGCATCTATGAATACCGCAATATCCGTATGGATGAGGGAAGCCATACCCTCACGGTAGACGGACAGGAGATCACGCTGACACGGAAGGAATTCCAGCTGCTGGGTGATTTGCTGCGCAATCAGGGCCGTGTGCTGACACGGGATCAGATTATGGAACAGGTATGGGGCTTTGATTACGGCGGTGCCACCCGGACGGTGGATATCCATATCAATACCCTGCGCAAGAAAATTGGTGATGACGGAAGCATCATTCAGACCGTCCGGGGCGTGGGCTATAAAATTGACAGAGAGGGCGGACGATGAAACGACGGATTTATTGGGTTATGCTGCTGCTCAGTGCGGTGGGCGTAGTCTGTGCCAGTATCCTGACATTGGGCGTGACAGCCAGCCAGTCCATGAAGGAAGCGGAAAAATCCGTGTGCGAGCTGGCGGATTCCATCAGTACAAGCTATGATTATCTGACGCTGGAGGAATATAAAGATGTGCTGTCCAACCTGGTGGATAATACTCGGGCAACGCTGATTACGGAGGACGGCACGGTGCTGTTTGACTCCAACGCATCAGTGGCACAGATGGAAAACCATCTGGATCGTCCGGAAATTCAGGATGCCCTCCGGACAGGCAAGGGGGAGGATGCCAGAAGATCCTCGACCACACAAACGCAAACCTATTATTATGCGGTACGCCTGTCGGACAACTGTATTCTCCGGCTGGCACGGCAGTATTCCAGCCTGCACAGCATGATGCTCAGCTCCATTCCGGGCATTGCTGTGGTCATGGTGGTGCTGTTTGGCCTTGCCCTGCTTCTCTCGCAGAGGCTAACCATGTGGATGATGCGCCCGGTGGAGCAGGCGGTCCGTGCGCTGGATCAGGCAGGCATGAGCAGTGAACCGTATGCGGAATTGAAGCCGTTTTTCTCCCATATCCGGGAGCAGGACCAGCAGATTCATGACCAGGAGGAAATCCTGCGCCAGGAACGGGAAACCCTTGGCATTATTGCCAATAACATGCGTGAGGGCCTGCTGCTGATCTCCAAAAATGGGGATGTTATTTCTATCAATCCCAGTGCCATCCGCATGCTGACCGGACGGGAAGCCGGGCCGGTGGAGTTTATCGGACGGAATTATCTGATTGTCAACCGGACACAGGAAATGCATGCCTGCGTCAAGGCTGCCCTGGCAGGGGAAAGCGAGGATGCGGAGTTTTCCATGTACGGCAGGGTGTATCATGTATATGCCAGCCCGATGGTCCGGCTTGCCGAGGTGCAGGGTGCGGTTATTATTGTGCTGGATGAAACCCAGCAGCGCATGGCGGAACGCAGCCGGCAGGAATTTTCTGCCAATGTATCTCATGAGCTCAAAACACCGCTGACCTCCATTTCCGGCTATGCGGAGATGATGGAAAATGGCATGGTGGCAAGCATGGAGGATATCCGTACCTTTTCGGGCAGCATCCATAAGGAAGCCCTGCGGCTGATCGCACTGATTGAGGATATCATTCGCTTGTCCCGTATCGAAGAGGAGCCGCGGCAGGAAAACCTGCTGGAACCGGTGAAGATGGATGACCTGTGCGCGGCGGTGCTGGAATCCCTGGAGCCGGTGGCACAGAAGGCCGGCGTTGCCATGAAGCTGGAGGGCAGTGTCCCTGCGATTCTCGGTGAGGATTCCATGCTCAGTGAAATGGTATATAATCTGTGTGAAAATGCCATTAAATACAACCGCCCCGGCGGTTCGGTCTGGGTCAGCCTGGAGGATCAGACGGAGGAGATTCGTCTGTCCGTTAAGGATAACGGCATTGGCATCCCGGAGGATTCCCGGCTGCGGGTATTTGAACGGTTTTACCGGGTGGATAAAAGCCGTTCCAAGCAGATTGGCGGCACCGGACTGGGACTTTCCATTGTCAAGCATGTGGTGGAGTTCCATCAGGGCCGTGTGGAGCTGGAAAGTTCCCTTGGCGCTGGAACGGAAATCCGTGTTTTTCTTCCCAAACAGGCATAATCACTGCAATCCTCCGGCATGTCAGCCGGGGGATTTTTTTGCGCGGGCGGCAAAAATCCGTGAAAAAACAGAAGAAATTTGTCTCAGTTGAGAATTTTGCAGGAAACCGTTTGCAATCTGGACGGCAATCATGTATGATATAGAATGACATAGAACGAGGGCAATGGAATGTGCCCTGGTTTGACTGAAAAAAGAAAACAGATCGCACATGGAGGAATCAATTCAATGGATACACCGAAGTATAAGCGTGTTCTCATTAAAATCAGCGGTGAAGCACTGGCCGGTGACAAAAAGTTCGGACTGAATTTTGATGTAATCGGCCCGGTTTGTGACGTAATCAAGAAGTGTGTTGACATTGGTACACAGGTCGGCGTCGTTGTCGGCGGCGGTAACTTCTGGCGTGGTGTCAAGGACGGCGGCGGTAAAATGGAGCGTACCCGTGCGGATTACATGGGCATGCTGGCAACCACCATCAATTCCCTGGCCCTGCAGGATGCACTGGAGCAGCGCGGTGTGGATGTCCGTGTCCAGACAGCCATTGAAATGCGCCAGATTGCAGAGCCATACATCCGCAATAAGGCAACCCGCCATCTGGAAAAGGGCCGTGTTGTGATCTTTGGCTGTGGTATCGGCAGCCCGTATTTCTCCACCGACACGGCAGCAGCGCTGCGTGCGGCGGAAATCAATGCGGATATCATCCTGCTGGCAAAGAACATTGACGGCGTATATGATTCCGATCCGGCAATCAATCCGGAGGCAAAGAAGTATGATGCCCTGTCCTATATGGATGTGCTGAAGGAGCGTCTGGCAGTAATGGATACCACCGCAACCAGCCTGTCCATGGACAACAGCATTCCGGTGCTGGTATTCGCCCTGAAGGACCCGGAGAACATCTACCATGCCGTGATGGGTGACAAGATCGGCACGCTGGTGGAAATGTGAGAAACCATCCCGAAATGTAGAGAGGAGAATAGATATGAAACCCGATTTAAAACCGTATGAGACCAAAATGATGAAGACACTGGATGTTCTGGCAGAAAACCTGGCAGGTATCCGCGCAGGACGTGCAAACGCAAGTGTCCTGAACAAGATTTCCGTTGATTACTACGGAACAGCAAGCCCGATTCCGCAGGTGGCATCGGTATCCTCCCCGGATCCGCGCACCCTGACCATCCAGCCCTGGGATGCCTCCCTGCTGAAGGCAATCACCAAGGCAATCCAGACCTCGGATCTGGGTATCAACCCGCAGAATGATGGCAAGGTGATCCGTCTGACCTTCCCGCCGCTCACCGAAGAGCGCCGTAAGGAACTGATTAAGCAGGTTTCCAAGGAAGGCGAGGCTTCCAAGGTTGCCATTCGTAATATCCGCCGTGATGCGCTGGATAAGTGGAAGGCTGCCAAGAAGAAGTCCGAAATGACAGAGGATGAACAGAAGGATGCCGAGAAGGATATGCAGAAGCTGACCGATAAGTACATCAAGCAGATCGACAGCACAACTGCAGCAAAGTCGGATGAACTGAAGTCTATCTAAAAGAAGTTTTTTTGTGCATGTGGGCGGCTAACCAGTCGCCCATGTCACGTATAACGGCAGTTTCCAGAGATTGCCGTGGGATTGATGAGGAAAGGTCGGTGCATAGTACCGTGGCGTTATTCAATATACTGAAAAAAGAGGAGGGTGCGCCGCAGGAGCGTCCGGTGCCGCAGCATATTGCGGTCATCATGGACGGAAATGGCCGCTGGGCAAAAAAACGCGGTCTGCCCCGGACGGCGGGCCATAAGGTCGGTGCGGAAACCTTCCGCAATATCGCAACCTACTGCAAGGATATCGGCGTAAAATATTTTACCGTGTACGCCTTTTCCACGGAAAACTGGAAGCGTCCGGCAGAGGAAGTGGATACCCTGATGAACCTGTTCCGCCGATACCTGAAGGAAGCCATTGAGACCATGGCGGAACGGGGCGTTGCCGTGCGGGTCATCGGCGACCTGTCTGTACTGGCGGAGGATATCCGGGAGCTGATCGCGGAGTGTGACCGGGAGGCGGAAAAGATAGAAAATCCGGCGGTTGCCACACTCTGCATCAATTACGGCGGACGGGATGAAATCAAAAATGCCGTGCGTGCCATCGCGCAGAAGGTGCAGGCTGGTATGCTGCAGCCGGAGGATATTACGGAGGACACCATTTCTCAGCACCTGTATACGGCGGATATGCCGGATCCGGACCTGATTATCCGTCCCAGCGGTGAAATCCGTACCTCCAATTTCCTGCTGTGGCAGAGCGCATATGCGGAATACTACTTTACGGATGTCCTCTGGCCGGATTTCAAGCCGGAGCATCTGGAAGCGGCAATTGAAGATTTTAACAGAAGACAGAGACGTTTCGGAGGCGTTTAACAAAGATATGAAGACAAGAGTTGCATTTGGCGTGGCTGGCGCCATCGTTGTCGTATTGGCACTGTTTGTCTTTCCACCGATTGTGGCGCAGGTGCTGATGATGGCGCTGTCCGTTGCGGCAGCACAGGAATTTACCGCGGCAATCGCAGGAAAGCAGAATAAGGGCCTGCAGCTGGCAGCCATGCTGCTGGCGCTGGGCATGTCCTGGGCAAGCGCACGGGACAGCTACAACACGTATTGGACCCGTGGCATGCTGTATATCGGCATTGTGGTGCTGTTTATCATCCTGCTGCGCTGCCATAAGCAGATCGGCTTTACCGAGATTGCCGGCGCATATGTGGGCGGCATCATTGTTCCATATATGCTGATGAGCCTGATTCGCATGTTCACCATGGAGGGCGGCAATGGTGCGTTGTACCTGCTGGTTCCGCTTCTGGCTGCATGGGGCTCGGATACCTGCGCCCTGTTTGCCGGCATGGCGTTCGGCAAGCATAAGCTGGCGCCGGTCATTTCCCCGAAGAAAACCATCGAAGGCTCGGTTGGCGGCGTAGTGGGTGCCACCGTGCTGCTGGTGATTTACGGCATTGCGGTGAGCAGCCTGACCGATACCACATTGTCGGTTCCGCTGTGTATTGCGGTGGGCATTTTCGGTGCGGTACTGGGCCAGGTAGGCGATCTGTCCTTTTCCATTGTCAAGCGCAAGAGCGGCATCAAGGACTACGGCAAGATTTTCCCGGGCCATGGCGGCGTGCTTGATCGGTTTGACAGCGTGATTTTTGTAGCACCGGTTGTGGAACTGCTGCTGCATCTGTTTACAAATCTGGGGTTATAATGGTATGAAGAACATTGTTATTCTCGGTTCGACCGGTTCCATCGGCACACAGACAATTGACATTCTGGATTCCATTGATGCAAACGTGTGTGCCATTTCGGTCAATACGAATATTGAACGTGCGGAGCAGCAGGCACGTCTGCTGCAGCCGTCCCTGGTGGCGGTTTATGATGCGGAAAAGGCATCAGAGCTGAAAATCCGGCTGGCAGATACGGGAATCCGTGTGGTTTCCGGCATGGAGGGCCTGATTGAAGCGGCAACCCTGCCGGAGGCGGATGTGATTGTCACGGCAGTGGTAGGCATGGTTGGCCTGCTGCCTACACTGGCTGCCATTGACGCAGGCAAGGATATTGCCCTGGCAAACAAGGAAACACTGGTTTGCGCCGGACAGATTGTGATGAAGCGTGCCCGGGAGAAGGGTGTTGCCATTCTGCCGGTGGATTCCGAGCATTCCGCTATTTTCCAGTGCCTGCAGGGCGCTGCGGGCAACGGCATCAGCCGCATTCTGCTGACCGCTTCCGGCGGCCCGTTTTTCGGCATGAGCAGGGAACAGATGCGGCATGTCACCAAGGAGCAGGCATTGCACCATCCAAACTGGAGCATGGGTGCTAAAATTACCATTGATTCCGCAAGCATGATGAACAAGGGCCTTGAGCTGATTGAGGCTATGTGGCTGTATGATGTGGAGCCGGATGACATTGATATTGTGGTGCATCGGGAAAGCATTGTGCATTCCGCAGTGGAATTTACCGATGGATCGGTGATTGCACAGATGGGCAATCCGGATATGCGCCTGCCGATTCAGTATGCGCTGACCTATCCGGCACGGGTACCCTGCAAGGTGCCGCCGCTGGATTTGCCCCGCCGGCATAATCTGACCTTCTTTGCGCCGGATGAGGAAGCCTTCCCGGCACTGGGACTGGCACGGCGTGCGGCAGCGGCAAGAGGCAATCTGGGTGCGGTAATGAACGGTGCCAATGAAGCGGCAGTTGACCTGTTTTTGCACGATCAGATTCCGTTTTACCGGATTCCGGAGCTGGTACGTGAGGCAATGGATACCGTGGATTACCTGCCGGAAATCACGGTGGAGGATGTGCTGGAAAGCGACCGGGCAGCCCGGGACATCGTGCATTCACTTGTGAAGTGATACCGCGTGTGTATTTCCATCAGTAAGAGGTGTTTTTTTGACCATTTTAACCGTTATTTTAGCAATTCTGGCATTTGGATGCCTGGTTATTGTGCATGAATTCGGACATTTTCTGGCAGCAAAGGCTGCCGGTGTACGCGTACTGGAATTCTGGGTCGGCATGGGGCCGGCCATTGCCCATCACCAGTTCGGAGAAACCGATTTTAAGCTGTGCATCCTGCCCTTTGGCGGCGCATGTGTGATGGACGGTGAGGATACCGATGATGCATCCCCCGGAACCCTGTCTGCGGCACCCATTGGCTGGCGCGCTTTGATTCTGGCAGCCGGTGCGCTAATGAATTTCCTGCTGGGCTTTCTGATTGTACTGGTGCTCATGCTGCCCCAGTCCACCGGTACCACGCCGGTGATTGACGGCTTTGCGGAGGGCTTTCCGTCACAGGGCGAGTCCATGCTCATGGAAGGGGATCGCATTGTCAGCATAGACGGCTATCGTGTGCTGCTGGTTTCCGATGTATCCACCGGACTGAGCCTGGGAGAGGACAGCAGCTATGAGATTGTGGTACGGCGGAATGGCGAAACCGTGACCCTGCATGATGTGAAGCTGGAGCCCGCCGAGTACGACGGTGTACAGCGGTACGGCATTGATTTTACTGTGGTACAGATGTCCTTCGGGGATAAAATCCGGGATGCGGTATATCGCTCCTATGATTATGCCCGTCTGGTATGGATCAGTCT
This sequence comes from Clostridiales bacterium, assembly GCA_004555915.1. Lineage (GTDB taxonomy): Bacteria > Bacillota > Clostridia > Oscillospirales > Butyricicoccaceae > Butyricicoccus_A. The sequence goes on from SFJM01000008.1 coordinate 19,710, forward strand.
GGGCCAGCTGGTGAGCGGCCAGGTCGGCATCAATCAGCTGTCCGGCCCGGTAGGTGTAACCGATGTTCTGGCACAGACAGCGCAAAGCAGCATGGTCAGCTTCTTCCTGCTGATTGCGTTTATTTCCATTAACCTGGGCGTGATGAACCTGCTCCCGCTGCCGGCCCTGGACGGTGGACGTCTGCTGTTTGTACTGATTGAATTGATTGCGCGAAAGCCGGTTCCGCGGAAATATGAAGGATATATCCACTTTGGCGGTCTGGCAGTATTGATGCTGCTGATGCTGTATGTCACCTGGCAGGATATCCTGCGGCTGATGGGAGCAGCATAAGGAAGCTGACGGACAAGGAGACAGAAACATGAAGACAAAACAGATTTTTGTGGGAAACGTACCGGTTGGCGGCGGTGCGCCGATTGCCGTACAGTCCATGACCAATACCGATACCCGTGATGCGGAGGCAACACTGGCGCAGATTGAACGCCTTGCTTCCGCGGGCTGCCATATTGTGCGCTGCACGGTGCCGGATCAGCAGGCAGCGGAGGCGATGAAGACCATCTGTGCCCGCTCCCCGATTCCGGTGGTGGCGGATATCCATTTTGACTATCGTCTGGCACTTGCGTCCGCAGAGGCCGGTGTCAGCGCCATCCGTATCAACCCGGGCAATATCGGCGCGGATGAGCGGGTCAGGGCAGTGGCAGAGGCCTGTAAGGCACGCCGGATTCCGATTCGTATCGGTGTCAATTCCGGCTCCATTGAAAAGGAAATTCTCAAAAAGTACGGTTCTCCCACACCGGAAGCCATGGTCGAAAGCGCATTGTACCATGTATCCCTGTTAAACAAGTTTGATTTTGACGACATCTGTATTTCGTTAAAATCCTCCAGTGTGCCGGCTACCATGCGGGCATATCAGCTGATGCATGAAAAGACCAATTATCCGCTGCATCTGGGTGTGACAGAAGCGGGAACGGAATATATGGGTACCATCAAGTCTGCCGCAGGCATTGGCGGCCTGCTGGCACTGGGCATCGGCGATACCATCCGGGTTTCGCTGACAGCTGACCCGGTACATGAAATTACAGCGGCATATGCCATCCTCAAAGCAGTGGGCCTGAATGATACCGGTGTCAATATCGTATCGTGCCCCACCTGCGGACGGACGAAAATTGACCTGATCGGCATTGCCAATGAGGTGGAACGCCGGGTAGCCGGTCTGGATGCCAGGCTGAAGGTTGCCGTCATGGGCTGTGTTGTCAATGGCCCGGGCGAGGCACGGGAAGCCGATATCGGCATCGCAGGCGGCGATGGTGTCGGTCTGATCTTCCGAAAGGGAGAAATCCTGCGCAAGGTACCGCAGGAGCAGCTGGTAGAGGAACTGATGAAGGAAATCGACGCGATTGTAAAGGAGCAGGAGAAAGCTTGACCACACTGGGAGACCTGTTTGACCAATACAAGGACGAAACCCATGGAGCATACCTTTCAAACGGAGAGGTATGCTCTGTTGCGGTCAGTCATGATAAACGGGCGGTAATCTGTCGGGTTCAATTTGACGAAATTGTGCCGAGAAAAGCCCTGTTTGATATGGAAAAAGGCATCAGCAGTACTTATGGCCTGTCCCGTGTGCGCATTGCGCCGCGGTACCGGCTGACGGAACTGTCAGAGTCATATATCCGGAGCCTGCAGGAATATCTGGTACTGCGCAAGCCCTCCGCCCAGGGCTATCTGGCGGACAGCCGATGGGAAATGACGGCAGATGGACTGTCGGTTTCCATGCTGTCATCCGGCGTGGATTATCTGTCCACCGACCTGCGGCAGCTGCCGGAGATGATCCGTACGGAAACCGGGCTGGACTGCGCGGTCACAACTGTGGACCCGGATGAAACTGCGGAGCAGCAGGCGGTACAGAAAACCGAAGAGCGCCGTGAAGCACAGCTGCAGAAGATTGCCGCGGCAGCACCGGCACAGGCACCGGAAAAGGAAAAGAAGGAAAAGCCCAAACGGAAGCCGGTGAAGGCGGATAAGGGTGAGGTGCGCTATAACCGCAAGACATTTAACGTGAAAAAGGATGAAACCGTGCTGTATGGCAGGCTGTTTGACCAGCCGGTGGTGTCTATTCCGGAGGCACTGGGATCGGTGGACAGCGCCACCATCCGCGGCGAGGTTTTCTTTGTGGAAACCAGGGAAATCAAGAGCAAGAATACCGGCAAGGAATGGGTTAAGGTGGGCTTTGATATCACCGACCTGCATGGTTCCATGCGTGTGAGCAAATTCCTGGCAAAGGAAAAGGCCGGGGAATATATGGATCTCATCAAGACCGACATGTACCTGACAGTACAGGGCAAGGTCAGCTATGATAACTTTGAAAAAGAGACCATCATGGATCCCACCGGTATTGTGCAGGGCAAGAAGAAAATCCGCATGGATACAGCGGAACACAAGCGCGTGGAGCTGCATCTGCACACCAACATGTCCGCCATGGACGGCATGTCCTCCACCAAGAACCTGATGAAGCGGGCAAAGGACTGGGGACATCAGGCCATTGCTATCACAGACCATGGCGTGGCGCAGGCGTTTCCGGAGGCCATGCATGCCATTGAACGCAACAAAATTGACATCAAGGTGCTGTACGGCGTGGAGGCATATTATGTCAACGATTCCGGCAATGTATCGGTGGTGCGGGGCACCTATGACGCGCCGCTGACAGAAACCTTTGTGTGCTTTGATACTGAGACCACCGGCTTGAAGCCGGAGCATGAGGAAATCACGGAAATCGCGGCGGTCAAGGTGCGCAATGGCCAGGTTTTGGAGGAATTCCAGACCTATGTGAACCCGCATAAGCCGATTCCGGAAAATATCACGGAGCTGACCGGTATTTCGGATGAGACCGTGAAGGACGCGCCGGATTTATCCGAGGCGCTGCCGGCTTTTCTGGATTTTGCCGGGGATTTGCCGTTGGTGGCACATAATGCGGGCTTTGACATGGCGTTTATCAACAAAGGCTGTGAGCGCCTTGGCATCCAGCGGGACTTCACTTCCATTGATACCGTGGAAATGTCCAAAATCCTGTTCCCGGATATGAAACGCCACCGGCTGGACAGCATGGCAAAGGCACTCAAGGTAGGACCCTTTGACCACCATCGGGCCAGCGAGGACGCGGCGGTGCTGGGACGCATTTTCATCAAGCTGCTGGACAAGCTGCGGGAGGAACTGCATGCGGAGAAGATTTCCGACATCAACCCGCTGCTGGCGGGTCTGAAGGCCAAGACCGGCAGCCTGAAAAATCTCCGCCGGTATCATTTCATTATTCTGGCAAAAAATCAGGTTGGCCTGAAAAATCTCTACAAGCTGATTTCCTATTCCAACCTGAAATATTTTAATAAAAAACCGATTATGCCCCGGAGCGAGCTGATTCGCCACCGGGAAGGCCTGATTTTCGGTTCCGCCTGTGAAGCGGGCGAGCTGTTTTCCGCCATGCTGGGCGGGGCCTCCCGGGAAGAACTGCTGCGTATTGCGGATTTTTATGATTATCTGGAAATCCAGCCGATTGGCAACAACAAATTCCTCATTGCCAATGGCACGGCAAAGGATGAGGAGGAGCTGCGGGATTACAACCGCACCATCCTGTCTCTGGCAGACGAGCTGGGCAAGCCCTGTGTGGCAACCGGTGACGTACATTTTCTGGAGCCGGAGGATGAGGCATTCCGCCGGATTCTCATGGCAGGCATGGGCTTTAAGGACGCGGACAATCAGGCGCCGCTGTATCTGAAAACCACCGATGAAATGCTGGAGGAATTTTCCTATCTGGGAGAAGACCGTGCCATGGAAGTGGTGGTCACCAATACCAATAGGATTGCGGACTGGTGTGACACGCTGCGTCCGGTACCCCGGGAAAACTATCCGCCGAAAATGGACAATTCCGCGGAGGATCTGGAACGCATGTGCTACGAAAAGGCAAAGCGCATGTATGGCGACCCGCTGCCGGAAAAGGTCAAGGCACGATTGGAGCGTGAGCTGGGCTCCATCATCGGCAACGGTTACGATGTGATGTACATGATCGCCCAGAAGCTGGTGGCCAAGTCCCTGGAGGACGGCTATCTGGTGGGCTCCCGAGGCTCTGTCGGCTCCTCGCTGGTGGCATTTATGTCAGACATCACCGAAGTAAATTCCCTTGCGCCCCATTACCTTTGCCCGAAATGCCATTATATCGAATGGCATGAAAACGAGGGCTATGGCTGCGGTGCGGATATGCCCAAAAAGGTATGCCCGGAATGCGGCACACCCCTGCGGCAGGAAGGATTTTCCATTCCGTTTGAAACCTTCCTTGGCTTTAACGGCGACAAGGTACCGGATATCGACCTGAATTTTTCCGGTGAATACCAGCCGAGAATCCACTGGTATACCGGTGAGCTGTTCGGACATGACCATGTATTCCGTGCCGGAACCATTGGTACGGTAGCGGAAAAAACCGCCTATGGCTATGTAAAAAAGTATATGGCGGAACGCAACATGGAGGTAGGACGGGCGGAGGAAAACCGTCTGGTAGCCGGCTGCACCGGCATCCGCAGAAATACCGGACAGCATCCGGGCGGCATTGTCGTTGTGCCCAAGGAAGTGGATATTTATGACTTCTGCCCGGTACAGCATCCGGCGGATGATCCGGATTCCGACATCATCACCACCCATTTTGAATACCATTCCATCGACGAAAACCTGCTCAAGCTGGATGAGCTGGGGCATGATGACCCGACGATTATCAAGCATATGGAGAACATGACCGGCGTGGTGGCACAGGAAATCCCGCTGGGTGACCCGGACACCATGAGCCTGTTCACCTCCAATCAGGCATTGCATTATGTGGATGACGAGCCTGACCCGATTCTGGGTGACATCGGCTGTATTGCGGTGCCGGAATTCGGCACGAAATTCGTCCGGGGCATGGTAAAGGAAACCAAGCCCACCTCCTTTGATGAGCTGTTCTGTATTTCCGGTCTGTCCCACGGTACGGACGTATGGCTGGGCAATGCGCAGGATCTGGTTCACAGCGGCATCCCGCTGAAGGAATGCATCTGCTGCCGTGACGATATCATGAACTATCTGATCGGCAAGGGCGTGGATCCCAAGCTCAGCTTCCAGACCATGGAATCCGTCCGAAAGGGCAAGGGCCTGAAGCCGGAAATGGAGGAGGCCATGAAGGCGCAGGATGTGCCGGACTGGTATATTGATTCCTGTAAAAAGATCAAGTACATGTTCCCGAAGGCACATGCCGTGGCGTATGTCATCATGGCGTACCGTATCGCATGGTTCAAGGTACATCATCCGCTGGCCTTTTATTCCGCTTATTTTTCCATCCGTGCCAAGGGCTTTGACGCTTCCTGTATGATTCTGGGCGATACCGTCTGCGTGGATAAAATCCATGAGCTGCAGGGCAAGGAACGGGACAAGACCATTTCCGCGGCGGAAAAGGATATGATGACCACGCTGGAGGTTGTCCATGAATTTTATCATCGGGGCTTTGTGTTTGAGCCGATGAACATCTATAAATCCGATGCCACCCGGTTCCTGATTACCGATAACGGCCTGATTCCGCCGTTTGTTTCCCTGCCGGGTGTGGGCGAACAGGCTGCGCTGGCGATTGTGGAGGAACGGAAGAACGGCCCGTTCCTGTCCCAGGAGGAAATCGTCATCCGCTGCTCCCGTGTTTCCAAGAGCGCGGTGGAAACGCTGGCGGGCATCGGCGCGCTGGATGATATGCCGGAAAGCACCCAGGTTTCCCTGTTTTAACCATTCTTTTTGTAACATTACGCAGAATGCTTGACAGGATGGTGCAAGGGTGATATCATATTAACGCGTTAAAGTGATAAAACGATAAATCAACATAGAGGTTATAGAATTATGAATCAGTATGCAATCTCAACGCCGGAGGGCAGCCGGGACCGGCTGTTTGCCGCAACAAGGCTGTTCCGACAGAATGAGAGAAGAATCCGCAATGTACTGGAAGAGCGCGGATATGACGAGATTATTACCCCGTCACTGGAATATTATGATGTGTTTGTACAGGCAGGCTCGTCCATCGGGCAGGAAAAGATGTACAAGCTCACCGACCGGAACGGCAGACTGCTGGTGCTGCGTCCGGATAATACCACGCCGATTGCACGTGTTGTGACCACCAAGCTGAATGACGATGCACTGCCGCTGCGGTTGTATTATGTCCAGAAGGTACACCGTGCCAGCTCCTTTCACCGCGGACATTCCACCGAGGTCATGCAGGCCGGAGCGGAGCTGCTGGGTGCGAAGGGCATGATGGCAGACCTGGATATCCTGACGGCAGCCTTTGAGGCACTGGCAGCCGTGAAAGGCGAGCCCTTCCGTATTGAGCTGAGTCATGCGGGGATCTATAAGGCACTGATTACTTCGCTGGATGTGGATGCTGAGACAGCAGAACGCATTCGTTCCCATATTGAAAACAAGTCCTATGCTGCGCTGGGCGATGAGCTGGAGCCGTACAAGGACAGGGAAGCATACCGTGCCCTCAAGGCTATGCCGACGCTGTTCGGCAGCGGTGAGGTGCTGGAGGAGGTCTCCAGACTGACCGACAATCAGGAAGTGCTGGATGCGGTTTCCTACCTGCAGGAGCTGATTGAAGCGATTACGGCGGCAGGCTTTGGCGAAAATGTCATGATCGACCTGGGCTCGGTACAGGAAATTGACTACTATACCGGCATGATGATCCGCGGCTATATGGGCGGCGCAGGCTCTCCGGTTCTGGTAGGCGGACGCTATGACAACCTGTGTGCGAAGTTCGGCAGGGATATCCCGGCAACCGGCTTTGCCATTGATATCGACGCGCTGTCGGATTCCGTGGACCTGAAAAAGGAAATCACTGCGCAGGAGCTGGTGTTCTGTGAAATCAAGGACCTGAAGGCTGCGCTGGACTATGTCCATGACAACAGCCAGCTGGCAGAGCTTGCTCCCTGTAATACCGAAGAGGAAGCCATGCAGATGGCAAGGAAAAAGGGCTACCGTACACTGGTGATCTTCCGTGACGGCGCGGTGAAGGAAATGGAGGTGCGGGCATGACACCGGAAAATACCATTCGTATCGCTCTGACCAAGGGCAGACTGGAAAAGAAAACACTGGCGCTTTTGGAGCATTCCGGCTATGATGTCAGCGAGCTGCGCTCCGGTTCCCGCAAGCTGATTTTCCGGCTGCCGGATTCCAATATTGAACTGGTGCTGTCCAAGGCAGCCGATGTCATCACCTATGTGGAGCAGGGTGTTTGTGACATGGGCGTTGTAGGCAAGGATACCATCATGGAAAAGGGCGGCGCGTTTTATGAAACGCTGGATCTTGGCTTTGGCAAATGCCGGTTCTGCCTGTGCGGCAAAAAGGGCGAGGATTTCTATGCAGGCTACCATACCCGTACCATTGCCTCCAAATATCCCCATGTGACCCAGGAATTTTTCTCCCGCAAGAATATGGATGTCAATATCATCAAGATTGAGGGCAGCGTGGAGCTGGCGCCGCTGCTGGGGCTGGCGGATGCCATTGTGGATATCGTGGAAACCGGTACCACACTGAAGGAAAACGGTCTGGAGCCATATGAAACGGTTGCACCCATCAGCGCACGTGTGATTGTCAACCTGGCCAGCATGAAGCTGAAAAAGCAGCAGATTCAGAGCCTGACACAGCAGCTGCAGGCGGGCCTGGAAGCAGAAAAGTAATATTTCAATCGTATCAGAGCAGCTGCAGGAATATATAAAACTCCTTCCGTCCGCGCTGCCGGCGCGGACACCTCCCTCCAATGAGGGAGGCATTTAGAGGAATGCCCTGCATACCGCACGGTTGTATGTCTGCTCAACACAGAGGAAGGAACACCATGATTACATTACCGGAAAAACTGTCTACCATGACGCCATATGAGCCGAGTGAGGACATTTACCAGATTAAGCTGGATGCCAATGAAAGCTATTTTTCCCTGCCGGAGGAGCTGCGGGATGCCATCGCGGCAAGCATTGACACCATTGATTTCAACCGCTATCCGGACCCGTCGGTGAAGGATGTCCGCCGTCTGGCAGGACGGGAATACCGCATTGCACCGGATAACATTGTTGTCGGCAACGGCTCGGATGAGCTGATTTCCCTGATTATGCATACCTTTGCACCCCAGGGCGGCAAGGTGATGGTTCTGTCCCCGGACTTTTCCATGTATCAGTTCTATGCGGAAGTGGCAGAGCTGCAGGTCATCAACATGCTCAAGGACGGTGAATTCGCCCTGACCGAGCAGGAGGTCATTGAGCGGGCAAAGGCGGAAAAGCCGGATATCCTGATTTTCTCCAACCCGTGCAATCCGGGCGGACAGGGCTTTGACCATGGAGAAGCAGTCCGCATCTGTATGGCGCTGGAGGATACGCTGGTTGTCGTGGATGAAGCCTACATGGATTTCTGGGATCAGAGTATTCTGGATGTTTCCACTGCACTGGAAAATGTACTGGTCATGAAAACCCTGTCCAAGGCCTATGGCTGTGCGGCAATCCGCTGCGGCTTTATCATTGCCTATAAGGATCTGATTGACCAGCTGAATAAGACCCGTTCGCCCTATAATATCAATACCCTGACCCAGATGGCAGCCTGCATTGTGCTGGAGGATACCAGCTGGCAGAAGGAGCAGTGTGCGGCAATCGTAGCGCGCAAGAATGAGCTGGAGCAGGCATGCACGGAGCTGGCAGACAAATACGGCGTATTTACTGTGCTGCCCACCCATACGAATTTTGTCATTCTGCGTACCCCGAAGTGCGGGGATATTTATGAAGAACTGAAGAAACGCAGCATTATCGTGCGCTGCTTCCCGAAATATGACATGGTGCGCATTACCACCGGCAGCACGGAGGAAAATGCCGCACTGCTGGAGGAGCTCAGTGACATCTGCGCCTCCATGCAGGCATAAAAGGAGTACAGGCAATGGGATATATTGGAATTGTCGATTACGGCGCGGGAAATCTGATGAGTGTCTCCAAGGCACTGGATTTTCTCGGCCTGGAAAATAAAATTGTCACCTCGCCGGAGCTGATGGAACGTGCTTCCGGCATTATCCTGCCGGGTGTTGGCGCATTTCCGGATGCCATGCAGGCGCTGCAAGAGTCCGGTCTGACCGAATCCCTGATTCACGCGGCAAAAACACGCCCGTTTCTGGGCATCTGCCTGGGCGCACAGATGCTGTTTGAGGAAAGCGATGAAATGAAGCTGACCAAGGGTCTGGGTCTGCTGCCGGGACGGGTACAGAAGATTGATACCGACTTGAAGCTGCCGCAGATTGGCTGGAACAGTCTGGAATATCACAAGCAGGACCCGCTGCTGGCAGGCGTGCCGGAAGGCTCGTATGTCTATTTTGTCCACACCTTTAAGATGTGCCCGGCAGAGGCCGGTGACCTGATTGCCACCTGTGATTACAACAGCCAGGTGACAGCACTGGTGGGCCGTGGTCAGATGTATGGCAGCCAGTTCCATCCGGAAAAAAGCGGTGAGGTCGGCATGACCATCCTGCGCAACTTCGGCAACATGGTAGGAGGAGCAGAATGAGAATTTTACCTGCAATTGACCTGCATGACCAGATGTGTGTGCGTCTGGTCAAGGGTGATTATGCAACCGCACATAAGGTTGCAGAGGATGCAGTGGATACGGCAAAGGCATTTTTGGATGCCGGCGCGGAGCTGATCCATATGGTGGATCTGGACGGCGCAAAGGACGGCACCCATCCGAATTATCCGGTGGTGCGCCGTGTCATCGAGGAAACCGGCGCTTCGGTGGAGCTGGGCGGCGGTATCCGCAGCATGGAGGATGTGGCACGGGTTCTGGAACTGGGTGTCAAGCGTGTGATTATCGGCTCCGCAGCGGTGAAAAATCCGCTGTTTGTCAAGGAAGCCTGTGAGAAATACGGCGATAAAATCGCAGTAGGCATTGATGCCCTGAAGGGTACCGTGCGCACCGAGGGCTGGCTGAATGACAGCGGCACGGATTATATCGCCTTTGCCAAGCAGATGGAGTCCTACGGCGTAAAAACCATTATTTTTACCGATATTGACAAGGACGGCATGCTGTCCGGCCCGAATTTTGCCCAGTTGCAGGCACTCCGTGATGCGGTTTCCTGTGGGATCGTTGCCTCCGGCGGTGTTTCCACCCTGGAGGATATTGCAAAGCTGCGGGATATGGGCATTGAAGAAGCCATCGCCGGCAAGGCGGTTTATACCGGCCAGCTGGATGTGAAGCAGGCCATTGCCGTGGCAGCAGGGGAGGCGTAAACAGATGCTGGCAAAACGAATTATTCCCTGTCTGGATGTCAATGACGGACGGGTGGTCAAGGGTGTCAATTTTGTCAACCTGCGTGATGCAGGCGACCCGGTAGAGCTGGCAACCTTTTACTCCCAACAGGGCGCGGATGAAATTGTTTTTCTGGACATTACTGCAACCTATGAAGATCGTCATACCATTGTGGATGTGGTACGCCGTACTGCACAGCAGGTTTTTGTACCGCTGACGGTTGGCGGCGGCATTCGCACCAGCGATGACTTCAAGGAGCTGCTGCGTGCCGGTGCGGACAAGATTTCCGTCAATTCCGCTGCGGTGAAAAACAAGCAGCTGGTCGCTGACGCGGCAAAGAAGTTCGGCAGCCAGTGCGTGGTGGTTGCCATTGACGCGCGCAGCTGTGACGATCTGGAAAAATGCCCCAGCGGCTATGAGGTTTATGTGGCAGGCGGCAGAAAACCGGTTGGACTGGATGCGGTCGCATGGGCAAAGGAAGTCTACGAGCTGGGTGCGGGTGAGATTCTGTTGACCTCTATGGACAAGGACGGCACGAAATCCGGCTTTGAGCTCAATCTGACCCGCATGGTGGCAGATGCTGTGGGCATCCCGGTAATTGCCTCCGGCGGCTGCGGCACGCTGGGACATTTTGCGGATGTTTTTGAGCAGACCGGTGCAGATGCCGCGCTGGCAGCATCGCTGTTCCATTACGGCGAGCTGACTGTCCCGCAGGTGAAGGAATACCTGCATGGCAGAAACATTCCGGTCAGATTGTGAGGATAAACGATGGATTTAGAGAAGTTTTTCAAAAAAAGTGACCTGATTCCGGTCATCTGTCAGGACGAACGCAACAATGAAGTCCTGATGCTGGGCTATGCGAACAAGCAGGCATTACAGAATACCATGGATACCGGCACGGCATGGTTTTTCTCCCGCAGCCGTCAGAAGCTGTGGAACAAGGGCGAGACCTCGGGCAATTACATTTTTGTCAGTGAAATCCTGACTGACTGTGATGATGACACGCTGATTTACCGCGGCATCCCCAAGGGCCCGACCTGCCATACCGGCAACCGTACCTGCTTCTATCAGGCACCCATCTGGAAGAAGGATTAAAAAAAGAAGGATGCAGGTAATCTGCATCCTTTCTATATTATACATGGGGATAGGGTCTGCGTTCGTTTGTCCGCCCGAGAATATAATCGGTAGACGTATGGTAAAAATCTGCCAGCTTTAACAGATGTAGAACCGGAATGGTCTGAAAGCCGCGTTCATAGCGGGAATAGACGGTCTGGGTAATTTGCAGAAGCTCTGCGATATCCTGCTGGCGCAGGTCACTGTCCTCACGCAGGTCACGTAAACGCTGGAAATACATAGGTATCAGCTCCTTCCTTTTCCAGTATAACAGGAGAGGTAGGAAATAACCAGATGAATTGTTGAGATATCCATTCCGGTGTGATACAATGACAGCAAAGCAACACATTTTTACCGGAGGAAACGACAATGAAGCTGATTTCCTGGAATGTAAACGGCCTGCGTGCCTGCCTGGGCAAGGGCTTTCAGGATGTTTTTCATACACTGGATGCGGACATGTTCTGTCTGCAGGAAACCAAGATGCAGCCGGGACAGGCACAGGTGGACTGTGACGGCTATGAGGAATACTGGTACAGTGCCGAAAAGAAGGGCTACAGCGGTACGGCATTGTTTACCAGACAGAAGCCGATTCAGGTGGTATACGGCATGGGCATGGACCAGCATGACCACGAGGGACGCATCATTACAGCGGAATATGAGGAGTTCTATCTCGTCACCTGCTATACGCCCAATTCCCAGAATGAGCTCAAGCGTCTGGACTACCGCATGCAGTGGGAGGATGATTTCCGCGATTATATGAAGGAACTGGATGCAGTCAAGCCGGTTATCCTCTGCGGAGACCTGAATGTGGCACACGAGGAAATTGATCTGAAAAATCCCAAAACCAACCGTAGAAATGCCGGATTTACCGATGAGGAACGGGCAAAAATGACGGAATTGCTGGCAGCCGGTTTTACCGACAGCTTCCGGCATCTGCATCCGGACGCAACCGGCATATACAGCTGGTGGTCTTACCGTTTTAAAGCACGGCAGAACAATGCGGGCTGGCGTATTGATTATTTTATTGTATCGGACCGCATCAAAGATAAGATTCAGAAAGCGGAAATTCTGACGGATATTATGGGCAGCGACCATTGTCCGGTATTGTTGGAGATTGACCTGTAATGATGGCAGGAAAAGTTTGCATCGTTCCTTCCTTTTTTGCGAAAAACTCGCTATAATAATACGGAATGATACTTGGAAATACCAGGAGGCACAACGTGAAAATCTTAAAGCAGGCAGAAAAAAAGACCTATCAGCGTGATTCCGCGCTGACCAGAACCGTCATGGACATCATTGACCATGTCCGGGCAGACGGTGACAGGGCATTGATTGAATATGCGGCAAAGTTTGACCATATGGACATTGATACCGTAAAAATCTCACCGGAGCAGGTAAAGGCAGCATATGAACAGGTGGATCAGGAAACCATTGATACCATCCGGTTTGCTGCGGGACAGATTCGCTTTTTTGCGGAACAGCAGCGTACCTGCCTGAAGGATCTGAATATCCAGAGCCGTGTGGAAGGTGTGGAAATCGGACACCGTATGATTCCGGTAGACCGCTGCGGCTGTTATGTCCCGGCGGGCAGACATCCGCTGCCAAGCTCCGCCCTGATGGGTATTGTTACTGCAAAGGCAGCGGGCGTAAAGCAGGTTGCCGCATGCTCTCCGGCGTATAAGGGCTATGGCACCATCCATCCGGCGGTACTGGTTGCCATGGATATCGCCGGTGCGGATGAAATTTACTGCATGGGCGGTGCACAGGCAGTGGCAGCCTTTGCCTATGGCACGGAAAGCATTGGAAAGGTTGACCTGATCGTAGGACCGGGCAACAAATTCGTTACCGAAGCAAAACGCCAGGTACTGGGCGATGTAGGCATTGACAGCCTTGCCGGCCCCAGTGAGGTACTGATTGTAGCGGATGAATCCGCAAATCCCACCTTCCTTGCCATTGACCTGCTGGGTCAGGCAGAGCATGACCCGAATGCCAAGGCAATTCTGGTTTGCACCGACGAAGCAATCATCGAAAAGACCATGCAGGAGCTGGATCGCCTGATGGAAACACTGGAGACAAAGGACGTTGCAACGCAGTCCTGGCAGGATAACGGTGCGGTATATCTGGCAGACAGCATGGAGGAGGCCATTGCCTTTTCCAATGAAATCGCGCCGGAGCATCTGGAGGTTGAAGTGGCCAATGAGCGTGAGGTAGCACAGCAGATGCTGCATTATGGCTCCATGTTCGTGGGACATTATGCACCGGTGGCATTCGGTGACTTTGTCTCCGGCCCGAACCATACCCTGCCCACCATGGGTACGGCACGGTATTCCAACGGTGTATGGGTTGGTACCTTTATCAAGACACCGTTCCATCAGTTTGTCACACAGCAGGGCTGTGTGAACCTGTCCCAGCCTACCATGCATTTTGCAGAGGTGGAGGGCCTGCCGGCACATCGTGACTCCGTTCGCCTGAGACTGGAAAGCATGAAATAATTTGTAACAATCACGGGCTGTAATCGCAGGATTACAGCCTTTTTTCTATGGATTGCAGTACAATATATTGCAGTAGTTGCGGGGAGCCGGATATCATGGTATAATGGTATGCAATGCGAGGTGAACAGAAGATGCAAGCAAGGTTAACACAACTCAATTATCAGGAAATCCTGATGTATCTGGGTCATCGGGGGCAGGAATGCCCGGCAGAGCTGGAGCAGCAGATTCACCGATGCATGGAGGATGTGACAAAGGCGGCGGAGCCGCGGCTGGTTTACCGTATTCTGCCGGTGAGCGAAGGACAGGTACAGGGCTTCCCGCTGGAAGGGAACGACATGCGGGAGCTGCTGACAGACTGTCAGCAGGCTGTGCTGATGGCGGTGACATTGGGCCCGCAGGTGGAACAGCTGCTCATGCGGCGGGAGGTCACCAATATGGCAGATGCTGTCATTATGGATGCCTGTGCCAGCACAGCGGTGGAAAATGTCAGCGACCACTTTGAATTCGACCTGCGGGAACAGCTGGAGCAGGAGGGAAAATACCTGACTGACCGGTTCAGTCCCGGCTATGGGGATTTGCCGCTGCATACACAGTCCCGCTTTTGTGACGCATTGAATACCGCCCGGCGGATCGGCCTGACGGTCACGCCGAATGATATTATGATCCCGCGGAAATCGGTCACTGCCATTTTAGGCATCTCTGACCGGCCGCAGAAATTGAGAAAACGGGGCTGTGAGGTATGCAGTATGTTCCTGACCTGCCCCTATCGAAAGGAAGGTGGTTCCTGCCATGAATAATCTGACCTTACTGGATGGTGCCATGGGTACCATGCTGCAGGCAGCGGGGCTGGGACTGGGTGAACGGCCGGAAATTTTCGGCATGCAGCACCCAGACATACTGGAACGCATCCAGCGCAGCTATGTGGATGCGGGAAGCCGTGTGATTTACGCGAATACCTTTGGTGCCAATGCACATAAGCTGGCCGGAACCGGATATACCGTTGAGGAGCTGGTTTCCAAAAATATTGCCATTGCGAAGCGGGCAGCAGCCGGACAGGCAAAGGTTGCACTGGATGTGGGCCCGCTGGGCGAGCTGATGGAGCCATTGGGTACCTTATCCTTTGCGGATGCCTATGACATGTATGCACAGATGGTACGGGCAGGCGAGGCAGCCGGTGCGGATCTCGTGGTGTTTGAAACCATGACCGACCTGTATGAGGTCAAGGCTGCCGTACTGGCGGCAAAGGAGCAGAGCAGCCTGCCGGTCTGGGTGACCATGAGCTTTGAAGCTACCGGGCGTACCTTTACCGGTACCACGGTTGCCAGCATGGCGGCAACACTGGATGGGCTGGATGTTGCAGCTATGGGCATCAACTGCTCGCTGGGGCCGGAGGAAATTTATCCGCTCATTGCAGAAATGCGCAAGTGGACGGACAAGCCGCTGATTGTCAAGCCGAATGCGGGACTTCCTGACCCGGCAACCGGCGGGTATGAGATGGATGCGGCAGAATTTGCCCGGCAGATGACCAAATTCCCGGAGCTGGGTGTTTCCATTCTGGGCGGCTGCTGCGGCACCACGCCGGACTTTATTGCGGCGTTAGCCCAGTTGCCGGATGCGGTGGAGGATATCCGGCCGGAGCGGAGGCGGTGTGTGTGCTCTGCCAGCCATATGACGGATTTCGATGGCGTCCGTGTCATCGGTGAACGCATCAATCCGACCGGTAAAAAGAGGTTCCAGCAGGCACTGCGGGAACGGGATTTGAATTACATCATGGAGCGTGCCATTGAGCAGCAGGATGCCGGTGCGGATATTCTGGATATCAATGTCGGCCTGCCGGGCATTGATGAAGCGGAAATGATGGTACAGGTGGTGAAAGCAGTCCAGAGTGTTGTTTCACTGCCATTACAGATTGATTCCTCTGACCCGGAAGCGATTGAAGCCGGCCTGCGTGCCTGCAACGGCAGGGCAATTGTCAACTCGGTCAATGCGGAGCAGGACAAGCTGGATACGATTCTGCCCATTGTCAAACGGTATGGCGCGGCAGTTGTGGGCTTAACCATGGATAAATCCGGTATTCCGCAGACGGCGGAGGCACGGTTTGCCATGGCGGAAACCATTTTGGAAAATGCGTTAAAGCACGGCATTCCAAAGGAAGATGTGCTGATTGACTGCCTGACACTGACCATTTCCGCCCAGCAGGAGCAGGCGGTGGAGACGCTCAAAGCCGTGCGCATGGTACATGAACAGCTGGGCCTGCACTGTGTGCTGGGTGTCAGCAATATTTCCTTCGGCCTGCCGGAGCGCAACAACATCACCACCAGCTTCCTGACCCAGGCCATGTACTGCGGTCTGGACCTGCCCATCATCAACCCGAATCTGAAGCCGATTATGGATACGGTGGTTTCGTACCGGGCGCTTTCCGGTGAGGATGTGAATTGTGAAGCCTATATTGAACGGTTTGCCAATGTGGAGCCGGAGCAGAAGGTATCAGCAGCACCGAAGGAAATGACGGTGGAAACCGCTGTGCTCAAGGGCCTGAAGCAGGAAACGGCAGACCTGACCGAACAGCTGCTGGAAACCATGTCCGAGCTGGATGTCATCAATCAGAAGTTGATTCCGGCGCTGGATGTGGTAGGCGAGAAATATGAAAAGCAGCAGATTTTCCTGCCGCAGCTCATCAATGCCGCCAATGCGGCCTGTGCGGGCTTTGACCTGATTAAGCTGCGCATTGCAAAGCGCGGCGGGGAAAGCGTTTCCAAGGGCAAGATCATTATGGCAACCGTTGAGGGAGATATCCATGATATCGGCAAGAACATCGTCCGGGTGGTGCTGGAAAATTACGGCTATCAGGTCATTGATCTGGGACGGGATGTGCCGGTACAGAAGGTTGTGGATGCCGCGATTGCGGAGGATGTCCGTCTGGTGGGCCTGTCTGCCCTGATGACCACCACTGTGGATTCCATGCGCCGGACAATTGAAGCCCTGCGTGCCTCCGGCCATGACTGCCAGGTTATGGTAGGCGGCGCAGTGCTGACAGCAGACTATGCTGCGGAAATCGGCGCGGATTATTATACAAAGGATGCCAAGGCATCTGTGGATGTGGCAAAGAAAGTGTTGGGATAAAATACATGGAGTTACGTGACTATTTAAAGTGCAACCTGCTGCTGTTTGACGGCGGCATGGGTACTTATTTTGCCGAGAGAAACCATTCGGTCGGCAGTGGCTGTGAGCTTGCCAATCTGAGCCAGCCGGAGCTGATTGCGGATATTCATCGGGAATATCTGGAGGCAGGCTGCCGGGCAATCAAGACCAATACCTTTGCCGTCAACCGTGTCAGCTTTCAGGGCAATGAAGAACTGGTGGAAAAGACCATCGCTGCCGGCTGGAAGCTGGCGACAGAGGCAGCGGCAAACTACGATGCCTTTGTCTTTGCGGATATCGGAACGATTTCCAGCCTGCCGGAATCCATGGATATCCGGCAGGAATACCGGTATGTGGTAGACTGCTTCCTGCAGCAGGGCGCAAAATATTTCCTGTTTGAGACCAATGCCAACGCGGATGGCTTGAAGGAAGCGGCGGAATATATTAAGGTAAAGGTGCCGGATGCCTATGTCATCACCACCTTTGCCATCCAGCCGGATGGGTTTTCCCGTGACGGCAGCTTTGCCGCCAACCTGCTGGAGGAAATGAAGGGCTGTAAGGCTGTGGATGCCATCGGCTTTAACTGTGTGTGCGGTGCAAGGCATATGCTGGAGCTGGTACAGGGACTGGACCACAGCCATGTCACGCTGGCACTGATGCCGAATGCAGGTTATCCGGTAGTCATTGACAATCGTTCGTTTTATGAAGGTGATCCGGGATATTTCGCCGCACAGCTGAAGGAAATGGCAGACGAAGGTGCTGTGATTCTGGGCGGCTGCTGCGGCACCACCCCGGCGCATATTGCGCAGGCGGCAGCAGCACTGACCGGACAGACCCGGAGCATGCCACGGGTGCGCAAAAAGGCCTCTGCCGAAACCGCGGATACCCTGCCGGACAGCCTGTTCTGGGAAAAGCTGCGCAAGGGAAAAAAGGTCGTTGCCGTGGAGCTTGACCCGCCTGCGGATGTCAACCTGACCAAATTCATGAACGGCGCCTGGATGCTCAAGGGTGCCGGTGTGGATATCATCACGATTGCGGATTGTCCGATTGCCCGGGCACGGATGGATTCCAGCCTGCTGGCCTGCAAAATCCGCCGGGAGCTGAATCTGGATGCCCTGCCGCATATGACCTGCCGGGACCGTAACCTGAATGCCACCAAGGCATTGCTCATGGGACTGTATGCGGAGGGCGTGCGCAATCTGCTGCTGGTGACCGGTGACCCGATTCCCACGGCGGAACGGGATGAGGTCAAAAGCGTATACCAGTTCAATTCCCGCAAGCTGGCAGCCTTTGTCTCCGGGTTGGGACAGACGGCACTGCCCACACCGTTCCATCTGTTCGGTGCACTCAATGTGAATGCGCTGAATTTTGATGTCCAGCTCCGCCTGGCAAAGGAGAAGCTGGAAAAGGGCATGATTGGCTTCCTGACCCAGCCGGTTCTCACGCCGGAGGCATTTGAAAACCTGAAACGGGCACGGAAGGAGCTGGATGGCTATATCCTGGGCGGTATTATCCCGGTTGTCAGCGCGAGAAATGCCCGTTTTATGGACAGTGAAATCAACGGCATTCGTGTGGACGACAGGGTAACACAGCTGTATGAAGGCAAAGGCCGTGCAGAAGCGGAGGATCTGGCCGTAGAGATTTCGGCGGAGATTGCAAAACAGATTGCGCCATATGTGGACGGTTATTATCTGATGACACCGTTCCAGCGCACAGGGCTGATCTGCCGGATTCTGGAAAAAATGGAGCAGGAGCAGCTGCAATGAACAGACAATACAAGCCGGTTTCCTGGATGAAACCGGCTTTTTTCCATAGCGTGCAAAACAAAAAGACCCTGTGCAAGTACACAGAGTCTTTGAGTCTATTTAGCTTTAAGTAAGCGTAGGCAATTAAGCCTGGGAGATTGCACCTACCGGGCAGCCGCCAGCGCAGGAACCGCAATCGAGGCATGCACCTGCATCGATAACGTAAGAAGAATCACCCTGAGAAATAGCACCTACCGGGCACTCGCCAGCGCAGGAACCACAGCTAATGCAAGCATCGCTAATCTGATAAGCCATAATAATATACCTCCTAAATCTTTTACTATATTGTAGCATAAATCTGAAATAAATCAACTGGAAAAAATGTGAAAAATGGCGATGAAAATAAACATTAACTAACTATATTATTGTGAGATAGTTACTATAAGGTGCAAAAGAATGATATAAATACAGAAAAAAGTATGGATATAGAGGTAAAAACAAATGGATATAAAATGAGCCTTTGTTAACTATTTTTTGAAAAATTTTTTCAGATAAAACCGTATCAAAACAGTCTGCCAATCCAAGAGACGGCAGCAGAGGGATGGAACCGGTGGATTCTTCCATTGTCAAAAGGAAGAGAATGTGCTATGATAAAGGGGAAATTTCAAAGAAGGGGAAAAAACATGGGCAATTTCGTAAAAAAATGGAATGATACCAGCCTGATTCTCCGTATTGTCGTAGGTCTGGTCATTGGTATTATTCTCGCGCTTGCAGTACCGCAGGCAACTGTCGTTTCCATCTTCGGTACTGTTTTTGTCGGTGCGCTGAAAGCAATCGCGCCGATTCTGGTCTTTGTGCTGGTTATGAGTTCGCTGTCACAGGCGACAGACGGCATCGGAAAGCGGTTCCGTACGGTTATCGGTCTGTACATGCTCAGCACGCTGCTTGCGGCAGTCGTGGCTGTGTTTGCGAGCTTCCTGTTCCCGGTAACATTGAAGCTGGCAGAATCTACCACGGATACCGTCCCGCCAAGCGGTATTGGCGAAGTGTTTACCAACCTGTTGAATAACATTGTATCTAACCCGGTTGATGCGCTGGCCAATGCAAACTATGTGGGCATTCTTACCTGGTCCATTATTCTGGGCCTTGCACTGAAAAAGCTGGCGAAGCCGCATACCAAGGAAGCACTTCGGGATCTTTCTGACGCAGTTTCTCAGGCTGTCCGCTGGATCATCAATCTGGCACCCTTCGGCATTATGGGCCTGGTATTCACCTCGGTTTCTGAAAACGGTCTGAGCATTTTTGCGGATTACGGTAAGCTGCTGGTGCTGCTGGTTGGGTGCATGCTTTCTGTGGCACTGATTGTAGATCCAGTGATTGCAGCCCTGTGCCTGCATCGCAATCCTTATCCGCTGGTGTTCCGCTGCTTCAAGGAAAGTGGTGTGACTGCATTCTTTACCCGCAGCTCTGCGGCAAACATTCCGGTTAATATGGCAGTGTGTGACCGCCTGGGACTGGATAAGAATGTCTATTCCGTTTCCATCCCGCTGGGTGCTACCATTAATATGGAT
Organism: Clostridiales bacterium; assembly: GCA_004555915.1. Classification (GTDB taxonomy): domain Bacteria; phylum Bacillota; class Clostridia; order Oscillospirales; family Butyricicoccaceae; genus Butyricicoccus_A. The sequence continues at coordinate 40,084 of SFJM01000008.1, forward strand.
GGTGCTGCCATTACCATTACGGTCATGACGCTGGCAGCAGCCCACACCCTTGGTGTCAATGTTGGCATTCCCACAGCGATTATCCTGAGCCTGCTGGCAACTGTTGCGGCATGCGGTGCATCCGGTGTTGCTGGTGGTTCGCTGCTGCTGATTCCGATGGCATGCTCGCTGTTTGGCATCAGCAATGATATCGCCATGCAGGTTGTTGCGGTTGGCTTTATCATCGGTGTGGTACAGGATTCCTTTGAGACTGCCATTAACTCTTCCGGTGACGTTCTGTTTGCGGCAACAGCAGAATTCCGCGAGTGGCAGAAGGAAGGCCGTGAGGTCAAATTCTGATGTGCGTCTGACTGCCGCTACATGAAAACAAAAACAGCATGGAGCTCTGTCGAATGGCAGAAATCCGTGCTGTTTTTTTATGTGTTGTGAAAAAAAGATGTGGTATGCAGCCTCAGTCCTCCGGCGGGACGGTACGGGCCAGCGAATGGTTTTTGTAGGCATCCAGATTTGTCACATCCCGGATGACAGACAGGTAATCCGGGAAAATTACCTGCTGCCCGGCATCATTGAGCTGGACTTCCAGAATCGCCTGATGCTGCCAGAACGGATAGACATCAATTTCAAAATACAGGTTGTTTTCTGTCAGGCAGTACCGGTTTTTACGAATCTGCCGCAGGGAGGTGTCTGCATCCATCAGCAGGTGCAGGTATTCGTCCGGAGTCAGGCGCTGTTCGGTTTCGATACGCCTGCCGTCCGGGGTGGTAACTTTTTTGGTCTTGATATAGATATAATTGCCTTGACTGCCGCGCTGCCGGATACGGATTTCCGTATTCGGGTCCGGACTGCACAGATAGGTCTGGATGATGTCAATTTTTTTGCAGTTCGGCAGCTGCTCCAGCTGTTCCAGATCCGGCATACGGATGATATATTTCTGGTCATCCTCAAAGGCATCTGGTTCACCGAGGAACTGGGTGATTTCATTGACCAGCCGTTTCATTTTGGTGGTAAAATCCGTGGAATTGTCAATGATACGCAGGTATGGGTGCCCTGTCCAGCAGGAGATGATCTTCTGATCCATGGCAATGGCCTGCTCCGGTGTTTCCGTGCGTGCCTTGTTGTTGGACAGGGTGTAGCATTTCGGTGCGCCCTGTGCTGCGGTGACCAGATGGAACACCGCGTCATAATTATCCCGGAAGGAAATTTCACTGCCGCCCAGCTCATGGCACAGCGAATCAAATTCCTCATTGGTCATATAGGCCTTGTTGTCCAGAATGCCCCGGTCTGCCACAATCAGGATTTTCTCATCCTCCATGTTGTCCGCCGCCATCTGGAACACCCGTTCCTTCTGGATCTGCAGGGAGACCAGTGCCTTCTGGAAATCATAATTGGTGTTTACCGTCCATGGTGCCACGCCGCCGAGAATCAGTTCGGAGGCGGTTTCGGGAATAAAGAGGACTTTGTATCCGTGCTTGGACAGGTTACTCTCAATCCAGGTCATAGCGGTGGATTTGCCGCCGCAGGGGCCACCGGTAATAACAATTTTCGTGATGGATTTCATGAGGCAATCCCTCCCATGATAGCTTTCTGATAATTTCAGTATAGCGGTTTCAGGGAAGGAAGTCAACGAAGCGAAAAGAAAATCCACTGCCGGAAGATGACAGTGGATTTTGGACAGATGGTTCCGGTATAAACGGATGGATTACAGCTCCAGTGCATCCAGCGCATCCTTCAGGGTTTTGGCGGAACGCTGCAGCTGGCTGCGTTCCTCATCGCTCAGTGGGATATCCAGCACGGTTTCAATGCCGTTTCTGCCCACAACACAGGGCAGGCCGATGCATACTTCGTTCAGCCCATAATGCCCGTCGGCATAGCAGGAAACCGGCAGCACACCACGTTCCCCGCGGACAATGCAGGTGGCAATGCGCAGGACAGACATGGCAATGCCGTAATAGGTTGCACCCTTGCCTTCGATGATCTCATAGGCCGCATGGCGCACGGATTCAAATAAAGTGGAAAAATCATCGGAGATTCCCCGTCCCGCACAGTAGTCATCCAGGTCAATGCCGGAAATATTGGCACTGGACCATACCGCCAGCTCGCTGTCGCCGTGTTCACCGATGACAAAGGCATGGACATTGCGGCTGTCCACCTTCAGCTGCTGTCCCAACAGGAATTTCAGCCGGGCGGTATCCAATACGGTACCGGAGCCGATGACACGCTCCGGCGGGAAGCCGGAAATACGCAGGGCGATTCCGGTCAGCAGATCTACCGGGTTGGATACAATCAGCAGGATGGTATCCGGGCAGACCCGCTTGATTTCCGTAATAATCGACCGCATGACTGCCGCATTGCGTGCCAGCAGGTCCAGGCGGCTTTCTCCCGGCTTCTGTCCCACGCCGGCAGCAATGATGACAAGGGATGCGTCGGCAAGGTCATCATAATCACCGTCAATTACCCGGCAGGGCTGGGAAAAAGCAACGCCATGGCTGATATCCATTGCCTCACCGTGAGCCCGTTTGCGATTCATATCAATTAAAACCAGCTCGGAAAACAGTCCGTGTGTTGCCAGTGTGTAGGCAGCTGCCGCACCGACACTGCCGCAGCCGATAATGCCGCATTTCTGGGAGTTTGTCAAAATTCACACTTCCTTTACAAAAAAATCAATTCAATCCGGTTTCTTTAGATTCCCCAATGTGGTATGATAGTATGCATAAAACAGATACAGAGGTATCTATGCCTCAATGAAAATAAAGAGGGTTGGTTTTGCACAATGAAACGTAGAATGGTTTATCCGGATGTACTGCGTGCACTGAGTTGTATCGCAGTGGTATTTCTCAGCACCTCCATGGCAGCCGGCTGTACCGGTGTCAGCGGACTGCTGACCTGGGCCGCACCCATGTTTGTCATGCTCAGCGGCATGTTTTTTCTTGACAGCAGCTGGTTTATCAGCTCACAGGATATGGCACGAAAATATGGTCTACGGGTGCTTGTGTCCTATCTGGTCTGGGGATGTCTGGCAATGACTGTGAATTATGCCACCGGCGGTGTCATCAGCGGCATGCTCAGCGGCAGCAGTTTTTATCTGAATTTTCTGTTTGTCATGATTATTCTGTACGCAATTTCGCCGATTATGCGTGTCTTTACCCGTGTGGCACAGCCGAGGGAACTGTGGTATGTGGTTCTGTTCGGCCTTTTCATCGGTTGTATTTATCCGTTTTTCCAGCTGCAGCTGGAAACCACACGGATGGCTGACCATGCCATGATCGGCTTCGGTTATCTTGCCGTGTTTATGGCAGGCTGGTATCTGCGCACAACGGTGCTTCCACGCAAACAGCTTCGCGTGATCTACCTGCTGGGTGGTATCTGTCTGATTCTGACTCTGCGGGGCATCTGGATGGGACCGTCCATGTTCTCCAGTGATCCGGCTTTGATGATTGTGGCACCGGATGCAGTGCTGATTGCCATGGCATTGTTTGTGGTTGTAAAAAATACACTGGCTGGCATGCGGGTTCCGGTGAAGGTACTCCGTCCGATTTCCAAAATTGCACAGCTGAGCTTTGGCATTTATCTGATTCATCCGATTCTGCTGGCAGTTGTTTGCTATGTACTTAACCGCAACGGCATTGTGCTGCCGACGGCACTGTTTGTCATTGTGGTATCGGTGCTGCTGCTGGTGGTATCCGGCCTTCTGGCTTTCCTGATTCGGAAAATTCCGAAGATCGGCCGGTATCTGGTATAAAGACAGGCTCCTGCTTCGGCAGGAGCTTTTTTCTGCCGGAAAAAGACACAGTACTGTCAAAGGACTGCGATGCTGTGATATAATAAGGTTAACTTTGACAGGGAGGGGAGTCTATGAAGAGATGTATGGTCTGTCACGGTGCACAGACAGATGATGCGGTATATTGTGCGCAGTGCGGGTTTTCCATGGGCCATCCAAAATTTCTCAGTGTTGCACAGGCACAGAGCTGGGTTCAGCAGCAGGTATTGCCGTACAGAAACCAGTGGGAGAAGAAACAACAGGAAAAGGAACAGCTAAAGCAGCTGCGGCAGCAGGTAGCGCAGGCGGAACAATCTGCTAAAGAGATGTGCGAAACCATTCGCGTGCTGCGGGAACAGGTGGCACAGAAGGAACAAAGCGAGCAGCTTTTGCAGCGTCAGGTACATACCCTGCAGGAGAAGCTGAAACAGGAGCAGCAGAGACAGACCACCGTACGGCAGGAGTCATTGCCTGCGGTGCGCGTCCTGAACAAACAGAGTGTGCAAAAGACCCTGCAGAAGGATCAGCAGGAATACCATGTGTGGGACAACATCACGACCATTGGAGAAAGTGCGTTTTGCCGCAGTGAGAACCTGGAGCGTGTTTATTTGCCGGAGTGCATCCGCAGCATTGAGTCAGAAGCATTCCTGAGCTGCAAAAAGCTGTCACACATCAACTTTCCGGACAACTGGCTGAGCATAGGAGAACAGGCCTTTATCTGGTGTGACAGCCTGGAAACCTGTTTTCTGCCTTCCAGAGTATTGCATGTGGGAACAGCAGCCTTTGCGGGCTGCAAGGCACTGCGCACCATTGAAGTGGATGCGCGGAATCTGGTTTACCAGTCAGACAAGGGGGTTCTGTTCAGCCGGACAGGACGGCAGCTGTGCCAGTACCCTGCCGGACGGCAGGACACAGTCTATCGCATTCCAAATGATGTTGCGTTCATCTGGAAAAAGGCATTTCACGGGTGCCAGTATCTGGAGGAGGTTGAGGTGCCTTCAGGTGTGAACAGAATACCGGAGAGATGTTTTTCGGAATGTACAAAGCTGCGAAAGGTTACCCTTCCCAGCTCTTTATGGCTCATTGAACGGGAGGCATTTCGGAAGTGTGAAAGCCTGCGGGATATCCAGCTGTCAGAATGGACAATGGAAATTGAAGAATCCACATTCCGGCTGTGTAAAAGCCTGACGAGAATCCATCTGCCTAAGCAATTGTATGAAATAAAGGGCAGCGCCTTTGGCGGATGTACCGGTCTGCAGCATATTTATATCCCTGAGGAGTGCAGACTGGAGAAGATTGCCAGCGATGCCTTTGAAGGCGTAACGGCAATGGTGCACTATCCCAAAGAACTGGCAGGTGCAGACTGGATCGGCGGGCAGTACGGCGGAAACCTGACCTGGATTGCCAAATAGCGCAAAAGCCGTTTGGCAGGCGGGACAGGATGTGCTATACTATGCTGTGACAACAACACAACAGGAGGGAAATCTTTATGGATTTACAGACACGAATTCCCATTTCCAACGGCACATCCATCCCGTGCGTTGGTTTTGGTACCTGGAAAACGCCTGATGAGGAAGCGGCAAAGTCGGTGGCAGAAGCACTGCGGGTGGGCTACCGCCACATTGACACGGCAACGGCGTATGGCAATGAAGCCGGTGTGGGCAGGGCCATTGCGGAATCCGGTATTGCCCGTGAGGAAATTTTCCTGACCAGCAAGCTATGGAACCCGCATCAGGGCTATCAGAGCACGCTGGAGGCATTTGAGCGTTCACTGGAAAAGCTGCAGACCGATTATCTCGACCTGTATCTGATCCACTGGCCCCATGACCGCAAGTACTTTGACAACTGGGAGGAAAAGAACATTGAGACCTGGCGTGCCTTTGAAAAGCTGTATCAGGAAGGCAAAATCAAGGCAATCGGTGTCAGCAACTTCCGCCCGCGCCATCTGGAAAATATCGTCAGCCACTGTGAGATTGCGCCGATGGTGGACCAGATTGAAATCCATCCGGGCATGCCGCAGGATGATATGCTTGCCTACTGCCGGGAGCACAACATGGTGCTGGAGGGCTGGAGCCCCATGGCAACCGGACGTATTTTCTCCGTACCGGAGGCAAAGGAGATTGCCGCAAAGTATGGCAAGACTGTGGCACAGGTGGTGCTGCGCTGGCATGTACAGCGTGGTGTTATTCCGCTGCCGAAGTCGGTTACACCGTCCCGGATTGCGGAAAACAGCCAGATTTTTGACTTTGAACTGACGGAAGAGGATATGCGTACCATCAGTGCGCTGGAAGGCTGCGGCTGGTCCAATCTGGACCCGGACAACCTGATTTATTAAAGGATACCGGATTGATCGGAAAACATAATGCCCACTGTTCCATGGTATGGAGGAGTGGGCATTTTTGCCGGAAAAATCCAAAAAATTCCGGAAAAATCATAGCGAATGTGCATTGCATGTTTTGCGGGTGAAGGATATACTTGGTATGGTTTTCAAAGAGTCAAACCGGATGGGAGTATGGAGAAAATGACCAAGGTAATCAAACGTCGTGTATGCCCGCATGCACTGTCCAACCGGCTGTTCTGGCTGTGTGCCGTGACCTATGTGATGGCACTGTTCGGACGGCTGAGCTATTCCTCTGTGATGGTAGCACTGATTGCAGACGGCAGTATGAATAAAGCACAGGCGGGACTGATTGGTACGGCTTTGTTTGTTGTATATGGTGTGTGCCAGATTTTCAGCGGACTGGTTGGCGACAAAATCAGCCCGAAAAAGATGGTTTTTATCGGCCTGATTGGCTCTGGCCTGCTGAACCTGCTGATGGGCATTACCGGACAGTATGCCGTTATGCTGGTGCTGTGGTCGCTGAACGGTATATTCCAGTCTATGCTGTGGTCGCCGGTGGCACGTATTTTTGCGGAACAGATGCCGCCGGATGAACGGAAAAAAGCATGCAGCAATGTGGCGGTTACCTATCCGCTGGCAACCGTGCTGACCTACCTGCTGGCAACCGTGATGCTTTCTGTCTGGAACTGGCGCAGTGTGTTTATCCTTTCTGCCATCATGATTCTGGCGGTGGGCGTATACTGGCTGTACCGTATGACCTGGTTTGAGCAGCAAATTGCCGAAAACGGGGAGATTGAGACCATCAATCTGCAGCCGCAGTCCGGAAAGAACCGGGAAGGGCTCATGCACCTGATGCTGGTTTCCGGCATTTTACTTGCTGCTTTTGCATCCATGACCCATGGCATGCTGCGCGATGGCATCCAGACCTGGCTGCCGTCCCTGATGACGGACAATTTCCGTTTCGGTACTTCCGCATCGGTTGCGCTGGATATTATCGTTCCACTGTTTAATATTTTTGGTGTGGTATTTACCAAGGCACTGGCAAAGCGGTGGATTGACAATGAGTTGAAGGGTGCGGCAGGATTTTTTGCCGTTACCATTGTGGCGCTGGCTTTGCTGGGCTTTGTCTGTGATTCCAGCGCACTGGTATCACTGCTGCTGCTGACCGTGGCAAGCACCTGCATGGTGGGTGCAAATATCATGCTCATCAATCTGATTCCGGTACATTTCGGCGTGATCGGACGTTCTTCTTCGGTTACCGGCATCATGAATTGTTCGGCGTATATCGGCTCGGCGCTGTCCAGCTTTGGCATTGGTGCCGTGGCGCAGAGCTTCGGCTGGTCCTCTGCCATCTGGGTCTGGGTTCTGTTTTCCCTCGGTGCGTGGATTACAGCCATGGCAGGCTCCGGTATGTGGGGACGGTATGAACGGCGTCTGGATAACAACATGGCATAAAAAAAGAACAGGCTTTATCACCGGGATAAGGCCTGTTTTTTTCATTTACACATCTATTTCAAAGGTTTTAAAATATTTCCGCAGCTTGCGCATGATGCTGTTTGCCGTGCGCAGATGGGCCTGTCCTTCCCGGCGCATCTCTGGTGGCATGGTTTCATGATCCAGAATATCATTCATATAATCCCGCTCCTGCTGTACCAGCTGGTACACCTGCAGCAGATCCACGGAACGGAACGCATTGTTTTCCATCAGGAACTGGTCCTGAATCCCGTCCAGCTTCTGAATATACGCGTTAAATTCTTCTTTTTCATCCGGTGTGACGCTTTTGTCCTTCATCACCCGTTCCACTTCCTCAATTTCAATCTGCAGTGCGGAAATGCAGAATTCCAGCTCCTCTGCCGACAGGGAAAAGGCGGTATTGTTCTGTGTATCCATAACATCAACTCCTCTGGTTTGTTATTTTAACAGAAAACACCCGGGGCGGCAAGGGCAGAGGAAAGAATTTCCGCAGGAATAGCGGGGATGCTTGACAAACATGGTGTGATATGTAATACTATTGAATATAGTTATTGAAACTACTTTTGATGTGAGGAATAGAATATGAAAAAGGGAAATACAGTAGTTGTAGTGGATTCCGGCTGTGATATTCCACAGGCCTTTATAGAGAAGCATAACATCAAGGTGCTCCGACTGCGGGTTTCGTATGAACATGAGAGCTATCCGGACAGCATAGAGCTGGCAAAGGATGTATACCGGCGGTTCCCGGGAGAAATTCCGCGTACCTCCACGCCGATTGTACAGGATTATTATGATGTAGTGGAGGAAATTCGGGATGAAGGCTATGAAAATGTCATCGGTATTTTCATTTCCAGCAAGCTGAGCAGTACATTCCAGACTGCGAAGATGGTGTTCGACGAATTTCCGGAGCTGACGTCTTTTATTTTCGATACCAAGAATATTTCCATCGGTGCCGGCCTGCTGGGCATGTGGGCAGCAACGCAGCTGGAAAAGCATGTCCCGTTTGAAGAAATCTGTGAACGGCTTCCGGAAAAGGTGAAGGATTCCAAGGTGTTCTTCTATATGGATACACTGGAATACCTGCGCAAGGGCGGACGGATTGGCGGCGTGACAGCTGTAGCAGGCAGCCTGCTGAAAATCAAGCCGATTATTTCCTGCGATGCGGAAGGCGCTTATTATACGGTGGAGAAAATCCGCGGCGCTAAAGCAGGAAAGGAAAAAATCCTCGCACATGTGGAAAAAATGTGCGGTGACCAGCCGGTCTGGCTGGCTCTGATGAACGGTGATGCACCGCAGACAGCGGCGGAAGTCAAGCCGGTTCTCAAGAAGATGGTGAAAAAGGGAACCATTGTGACAGAGGGACAGATTACAGCATCCCTTGCCATCCATACCGGGCCGGGCCTGCTGGGCATCGGCGTGCTGGTAAACCCGTAATGACAGCAAAACAGGAGCGGAAACGCTCCTGTTTTTTGTGCCCGGAAAAACAACCCCGGCTGCCGAAGCAGCCGGGGAGGATGTATCATAGATTCTGTTTGTCTGCTGCGATCAACAGACGCATTGCCGCAACAGCAGTTTCAATACAGCGGGTGGTATCATGTACCTGGATGTCCTCCAGCCCCATGGCACGGCGGGTCTGGTTGCCCAGCACCAGCAGAACCGAACCAATGCGCACGCGGCGGACCGCTGCCACAATGAACAATGTTGCCGACTCCATTTCACTGGCCAGCGCACCGCAGCCCAGCCATGCATCCCATTTCTGTTTGAGTACAGCGGAAACCGGCATGTTTTCCGGCTCGTGCTGTCCATAGAAAGAGTCTTTGCACTGGACAACACCGATGTGGAACCGGTGCCCGGACTGAACCGCCGCCTGCTGCAGGGCCTGTACCACATCGAAATGTGCCGTGGCAGGATATTCAATGGGGGCGTATTCCGTGCCGGTTCCGTCCATACGGACTGCACCGGTGGCAATCACCAGATCACCGCCCAGAACTTCCGGCTGCATCCCGCCGGAGGTACCCACACGGATAAAGGTATGTGCACCGCAATGGATCAGCTCCTCCAGTGCGATTGAGGCAGAGGGACCGCCGATGCCGGTGGAGACAACACTGACTTTCACACCGTCCAGTGTTCCGGTATAGGTGGTAAACTCCCGGTTTTCCGCAATCTTCTGTGGATTGTCCAGATATGCCGCGATTTGCCGGCAGCGTCCGGGATCACCGGGAAGGATGACATAGGAACCAATATCACCCGGTTTGATTTTCAGGTGAAATTCCTCGTTGGGGCTGTATGCAGTTGCCATTCTTATTCCCTCCCGTCTGTGATTCTGTGTAAAAAAATCTTATGCCTTGAATGCGGCGCCGATCTTGTCTGCTTCCATGATTGCTGCGTAAACCTCGTCAGCGGTGATATCCTTGCGCAGGTTCTTGGTGGACTGGGTCGGAACAACGGCAGCCTCGGCAACCTTGCGGATTTCCGCTTCCTTTACATCGGTGATGCCCAGATCAGCCAGTGTCATCGGCAGGCCAACCTGCTTCATGAAGGACAGAACCTGGTTCATTTCCTCTTCCGGCGCATGTTCCAGAACCAGCTGGGCCAGGGTACCGAAGGCAACCTTTTCACCATGGTACATGCCATGTGCCTGCGGAACGTAAGCAAAGCCGTCGTTGATGGCATGTGCTGCAGCCAGACCGCCGCTTTCAAAGCCCACGCCGCTGAGGTAAATGCATGCTTCTACAACGTTATCCAGCGCATCGTTGGCTTCCTTGGCTTCCAGAGCCTCCAGGGCAGCTACGCCGTCACGAATCAGGATGTCATAGCACAGCTTGGACATCATCAGTGCGGTATTGGAGCACTGGCCGCGTGCCATGGTCTTGACACCGGATGCCTTGCAGGCACGTGCCTCGAACCAGGTAGCCAGCGCATCACCCATGCCGGCAACCAGCAGACGCTTGGGGGACTTGGCGATGACAGCGGTATCAACCAGAACCAGGTCCGGATTGCGCTTCATCATCAGTGCCTTGATCACAACGCCTTCATCATTATAAATAACCGCAACACCGCTGCAGGGAGAGTCATTGGAAGCAACAGTCGGGATAATAACCAGCTGGTAGCCGCCCAGGTTGGTGACAACAGCCTTTGCCGTATCGATGACCTTGCCGCCGCCAACACCAATGACAACATCACAGTTGTTTTCCGTGACGACATCCATGACGCGGGTAATTTCCGCCTTGGTGCATTCGCCGTTGAACTCGCAGAATACAACTTCCTTTTCCACCGACTTTAAGCTTTCCTCAATCTGTGTGCCTACACGCTTGAGGTTGTTCGGGGAGCAGAGGACGAGGAACTTTTCACCCATCTTTTTCACATTGCGGCCAAGATTTGCCAGCTCACCATTGCCCTGCATATATCTTGCAGGAGATTTAATACCGTAGGACATATAATATGACTCCTTTCCTATTCGACGAGGAGACTGACCCTTACAGTTGTCAGCATTCTCCCAACTCTTCCTCATCAGTGTACCAAATTCCAATACTTTTGTAAAGAACAAACAAAAAATACAACAGGAAACTTCCCAAACATCCTGAAAATAACAAATGGAACAGAGAGAAAAAAGCTGCCCTGAAGATTCAGAGCAGCTTTGTGCTATACATTATAATATAAAGATCACGGAACGAAGCTTTTATCCACCTTTGCCGCCGGAATCACCACATCCGAGTTGGTATAAAGCTCCTCATAAATAAAGGTAAACAGCTTGTCCGAAGCATCATGCAGGTCATAGATATAGCACCATGCACCGCTGGACGGCATGATACCGCCCCATGCATCCAGATTGTCACCCGGAAGCGCATTCTGCTGCAACGTGAGACCATCCGCCAGAAGGATCTGGGAATACTCCAGAATTTCCGCATAGGTCAGGGAAGTGGTACACATGCCAAGACCCTGCCGGATCAGGCCGGGATACTGGGTAGCCGACATGCTGCGGGCTTTGCTGAAAATGCTGCTCATCACCTCGCGCTGACGGCTTGCACGCATGTTGTCATTGTCCAGATAGCGGATACGGGAATAGGCAACCGCCTGCTTACCGTTGAGTGTGACGCTGGAGCCGGGAGAAAGCAAATTGCCCTCAGAGCCCATATAGTTAATTTCACCCTGGGTCAGATCAACCTGTACACCGCCGAGCATATCTACAATGTCTGCCATTTCACTGAAATTTACGGCAACGTAGTCGGTAATATCCAGATTGAAATTGGCGTTTAAGGTTTTTACTGCCAGTTCTGCACCGCCGTAAGCGTAAGCGTGGGTAAACTTTTCGTATACATCCTTATCCGGGATATAAACCAGCGTATCACGGGCGATGGAGCAAAGCTTGATTTTATTGTGTTCATAGTCGATGGAAAGAATCATCGTTGCGTCAGAGCGGCCTTTATCGCTGCTTTTGCTGTCGATGCCAAAAATAGCGATGTTTTTGATGTTGGCCTGCTCCAGGTCTGTATAGGTATTGACGGCAAGCCGGTCTACCGCGTCATTCACTGCAACCTCAAAGGAATCATCATGTGTCAGGTTGCCGAAGAAATATTTATATGCACCAAAGACACAGCCGCAGAGAATCACAAGAATCACCAGCAGATAGATCAAAATCGTCTTAATTTTCATGGCGGACCTCCTTTACAATCAGTATATACTGCGAATCAATAAAATGCAAGAAACAGCTGCAAAAAGGGAGAAGAAGGACGAATATCGTGCCGCCGGACAGGAATGATTGGAAAAAAACTTGAGACTGCAAAAAAACAGTAAGAAAAACAGAAAGCAACAGCAATTTATTGATAATAAAAAAGAAAAAAGAGCAAAAAAAAACGGAAATATAAGTAAAAAATGACAAATTGCACAAACAATCTTTGACAAAAAGAAGCAGAAAAACAAAAAAATGATTGAAAAAGTGACAAGAAAACATAAAAAATACCGAAAAAAAGTTATAAAAAATAAAATAATTGAAAAAAGGAAAAAATATGCCTGAACTGAGCAATAAATTTAATGTTTATTATGTACAAAAATACAGGATTGAACTTGGATGAATTGCATAAAATCTCAAAAATGAAGCAAAAGAAATACAGAAAGTATTGCAATTGTAACATTTGAGTGATATTCTTAATACATCAAATGTCGAGCATGTAATCCCAAACGTGTGAGGCAAACAAAGAAGAGGAGAGAAACTATGAAACTCAAGAAAATGATGGCAATGCTTCTTGTTGGCGCTACCTGTGCCGGCATGATGGCTGGCTGCGGCTCCAGTGGCGGCAGCTCCTCCGGTTCCGCTGCATCCACCGGTTCCGGCGATAAGGGCACCATGACTCTGGTTATGTCCAGCCGTGACGAATTCCTGTCCACTCTGGAATCCGCCGCTCTGAAGGCAGCAGAGGGAGCAGGTGTTAAGCTGACTTCTCAGGATGCTCAGAATGACGCAGCAAAGCAGATTCAGTACATCGAGACCGCAGTTAACGGCGGCGATATGGCTGTTATCGTTAACCCGGTAGACTCCGATGCAGCTCAGTCTCTGGTAGACGCTGCCGGCGATACCCCGCTGGTATTCGTAAACCGTCCGCCGTCTGACATGAACGTTCTGTCTGCTGAAAACGTTGGCTTCTGTGGTTCCAACGAGGATACCTCTGGTTACTTCCAGGGCGAGTACCTCGCTGAGTACTTCAAGGGCAAGGGCAAGACTGAAATCAGCTATGTTCTGCTTCAGGGTGAACTGGGCCAGGTATCCCAGATCAAGCGCTGCGCAGGCGTTCTGAAGGCTCTGGAAGACAACGGCATCAAGGCTACTTCTGTTGTAGATCTGGCTGGTAAGTATGACCGTGCAGAGGCTATGAACAAGATCAGCCCGATCCTGACCTCCGGCCAGAAGTTCGACTGCATCATCTCCAACAACGATGCTATGGCACTGGGTGCTATCGAAGCTTGTGAAGCTGCAAACGTTGATCCGTCCAGCTTCCCGATCGTTGGTATCGACTGCACCAAGGACGGCGCTGCTGCTGTACAGGCTGGCAAGATGGCTATGACCGTTTACCAGAACCCGCTTGGACAGGGTAAGGGCGCTGTAGAAGCTGCTCTGAATCTGGCTGCTGGCAAGGCTGCTAATGATGGCACCGAGTTCACCAAGGACGAGTCCGGTGAAGCTTACAGCGATTCCATTGTTTGGATTCCGTTTGAGCCGGTAACCGCTGACAACGTAGCAGATTATCTCTAATCGCAAAGGTTATACGTTAAGAGAGAAGTATAACAACCGTAATTTAAGTTGAGACGTTGGGGGCGTCGGACGATGTCTGACGCCCCCAATTATCAAGAAGGTAGGAAAGGCAGGGTGAACAAAACGTGAGTGAAGAGTATATCCTCGAAATGCACGACATTGTCAAGGAATTTCCGGGCGTTCGAGCTCTGAAAGGCGTACAGCTGAAGGTTCGCCCCGGCACGGTTCACACTCTGATGGGTGAGAACGGTGCAGGTAAGTCGACACTGATGAAGTGTCTGATTGGCATTCAGCCGTGCACCTCTGGCAAAATTATCTTCAATGGACAGGAGGTCGAGTTCAAGAATCCGCTCCAGGCGATGAACGCTGGTATTACCATGATTCATCAGGAGCTTTCTCCGGTACCGGATCGTACCGTATGTGAGAACCTCTGGCTCGGCCGATTCCCGATGAAGAACAAGCTGATGTGTGACCATAAGAAGGCGCGTCAGGATGCAATCGATCTGTTCCAGAAGTGGAAGCTCGCATTGAATCCGGACGACATGATGAGAAATCTGACGGTTGCGCAGCAGCAGATGGTAGAAATCGCAAAGGCCGTTTCTTATGACACCAAGGTCGTAATCATGGACGAGCCGACCTCCGCTCTGACTGAGACGGAAGTAGAGCATCTGTTCGATATCATTGCTGACCTGAAGTCCAAGAACGTAGCAATTATTTATATCTCTCATAAGATGGAAGAAATCTTCCGTATCTCTGATGATATTTCTGTATTCCGAGACGGCGAATATGTAGGCTCCGATCTTGCAGCTAACCTGAACGTAGATAAGGTAGTTGAAATGATGGTAGGCCGTCAGGTAGGCAACATGTTCCCGAAGGTAGATTGCCCGATCGGCGACGTTATCCTTGAAGTTAAGGATCTGGCATCCGGCAAGTCCTTCGAGCATGTAAGCTTCCAGGTACATAAGGGCGAAATCTTCGGCTTTGCAGGCCTGGTAGGCGCAGGCCGTACCGAGATCGTAGAAACCATCTTCGGTATGCGCAAGAAGACCGCAGGACAGATTTTCATCAATGGCAAGGAAGTTAACATTAAGAGCCCTGAAGACGCTATCGCAAACAGCATCGGCCTTCTGACAGAGGACCGCCGCGGTAATGGTATCTTCGGACTGCTTGATATTACAGATAACACTGTAATGGCAAGCCTGAAGAACTATGGTTTCCCCCAGAACCATAAGAAGATGGAAGCTGACGCAGTGAAATGGAATCAGGCAATGCGTACCAAGACGCCGTCCATGAGACAGAGAATCATGAACCTGTCTGGTGGTAACCAGCAGAAGGTACTGCTGGCACGCTGGCTGCTGCTTGATCCGGATATCCTGATCGTAGACGAACCGACCCGTGGTATCGACGTTGGTGCAAAGTCTGAAATTCATTCCATCCTGACCAAGCTGGCAGGCGAAGGCAAGGCAATCCTGATGATTTCCTCTGAAATGCCTGAAGTTTCCGGTATGGCTGACCGTATTCTGGTTATGTACGAGGGTCACATGATGGGTATCGTACCGCGTAATCGCGATGGCGGCGACCCGTATGATTCTCAGGAACTGTTAACCTATGCACATGGCGAAAAGAACGATTTCGCTGCTGCTAAATAAAGAAAGGGGAGACTTTTATAATGGAAGCAACAAAAAAGGGCTTTGATATTAAAAAATTTATGTCCGACAATGCAATGTGGTTCGTGCTGATCGTTCTGGCAATCGCTCTGACCGCTGTACGTCCGGCATTCTTCACTGTAGCAAACCTGACAACTCTGGTATCTTCCGAGTCTGTTAAGGGCATCATTACCTGCGGCGTTTGCTGGTGCATCCTGTCCGCTGGTATCGACCTGGGTCCTGGCGCTGTAGCAGCTCTGTCCGCAGTAGTTTCTGCATCCCTGGCTCAGCAGGCTGACCTGCCGACCCGTCTGATTGGTCTGCATCTGCCGGCTATCCTGTGCATCGTTGTAGCTATGATTATCGGCGGTATCGTTGGTATCATCTGTGGCTGGCTCGTAGCCTGCACCCACATCCATCCGTTTATCGCAACGTTGGGTTCGCAGCTGATCTGCCGCGCACTGGCTAAGATGTACTCCACCTCTCCGGTATCCAACCTGGATCAGAGCTTCCGTAACTTCGCAGTTTATAAGGTTGCCGGCATCCCGATGGTTGTATTCATCTTCCTGATTGTGTTCATTATCTCTTGGTTCATGATGACCCAGTGCCGCTTTGGCAAGAACATCTTCGCTATCGGCGGCAACCGTCAGGCAGCTCGCGTAGCTGGTATCAACGTAGAGAAGAACCTGATCCTCACCTACATGTGGTGTGGTCTGATGGCTGGCCTGGCAGGCGCTATGCTGGCAGCTCGTACCGGTTCTGCTGACCCGTCCACCAACGGCCTGCAGTACGAGTTCGACGCAATCGCAGCAGCTACCATCGGTGGTACTTCCCAGACGGGTGGTATTTGTAAGATGTCCGGCGTTCTGTCCGGTATCCTGATCCTCGGTATCATCAACAACGGCCTCGTACTGCTGGGCGCTAACGACAACCTGACTCAGGTTATCAAGGGCCTCATCATCGTAGTATCCGTAGTAGTTGATATGAGAAAGAACGCAGTTCGCACCTGATTGCATCTCTCGATTCTGTATTCAGACAGGCTGTGGAGCAATCCACAGCCTGTTTTTTGCGTCTGACAGGCAAAAAGAAAGCCCGCATCTGATGATGCGGGCTTTCCAATATCAGAAATGTCATTATGCTTCAGCGATTGCCGCCTTCAGAGCGTCAACGCGATCGGTCTTTTCCCATGCCACATCCAGGTCTGTGCGGCCCATGTGTCCATAGGCTGCCAGCTGACGATAAATTGGACGGCGCAGGTCCAGGTCACGGATGATGGCAGTCGGGCGCAGGTCAAATACCTTTTCCACTGCATCCTCCAGTACGGAATCCTCATAGGTACCGGTACCAAAGGTCTCCACACGGATGGAAACCGGGCGTGCTACACCGATGGCATAAGCCAGCTGAACCTGGCACTTGTCTGCCAGACCGGCAGCGACCACATTCTTGGCAACGTAACGGGCTGCATAAGCGGCAGAACGGTCCACCTTGGTGGGATCCTTGCCGGAGAATGCGCCGCCGCCATGGGGAGCAGAGCCGCCGTAGGTGTCAACGATAATCTTTCTGCCGGTGAGGCCGGAGTCGCCCTGGGGGCCGCCGATAACAAATCTGCCGGTGGGATTGACAAAAATGCGGGTGGTTTCATCGAACAAATCAGCCGGCAGGGTCGGACGGATCACCAGTTCCACCATATCCTTGCGGATCTGCTCCAGAGAAACCTCCGGGCCATGCTGGGTGGAAAGCACAACGGTATCAATATGTACCGGCTTGCCATCCTTGTCATATTCCACGGTAACCTGTGTCTTGCCGTCCGGACGGAGGTAATCCACCTTGCCGGCCTTACGGACCTCGGTCAGCTTCTTTGCCATCTTGTGTGCAAGGGAAATCGGCAGCGGCATCAGTTCCGGGGTCTCATTGCAGGCATAACCGAACATCATGCCCTGGTCACCGGCGCCATTGCTCTGGTCCAGGCTTTCATCAGCCTTGTTTTCCAGAGCCTTGTCCACGCCCATAGCGATGTCAGCGGACTGCTCGTCCAGTGTTGTGATGACTGCACAGGTATCGCAGTCGAAGCCATATTTTGCGCGGTCATAGCCGATCTCACGTACAACGCCGCGGGCGATTTTCGGGATGTCCACATAGCAGTGGGTGGAAATTTCACCCATAATGGAGATCAGGCCGGTGGTAACGGTTGTCTCGCAGGCAACACGTGCGGAGGAATCCTTTTCCAGGATTGCGTCCAGGATTGCATCGGAAATCTGGTCGCAGATTTTGTCCGGATGTCCTTCGGTAACGGATTCAGATGTAAATAAGTACTTGCCCATAAAAAAAGCCTCTTTTCTATACGATAGGGTTTATTTTAAAACAAAAGAAAAAGCGTTCTGCGGATTGACAGAGCGCCGAATGATTCCTCATCTCTCGATCTGATACACCGCCGGATTTAGCACCTTGCATTTGCAGGTTGCCGGGCTTCACAGGGCCGGTCCCTCCACCACTCTTGATAAGGATATTAATTTATGCAAATATCCTAATACTTTTTTTACGTTCTGTCAAGATGTTTTCGATACAAAAATCAAAAATAATCCCGGAAAAAATATGGATTTCAGTTGAAAGAAACTGCCTGACATGATATATTTTAAATATAGTTGATTTGGTTGCATGTTATGTTGTATTGTATTGTTCATTCTATAGACAGGAGAGAGGAAAGCTATGGATATTTCATCAATTTTTAAACATCCTGAGGAAACAACTGCAGTGATCTCCTCTGCAGGTTCTATTACCTATGGAGATCTGTATCGCAGAAGTGAAAATCTGGCAAAGCATATTGTCGCCCGCCAGGCAAAGCGCGTCATTGTTTACGGACATAAGGAATTCAGCATGCTGATTGCATATCTTGCCTGCCTGCGTGCCGGAGCTGCCTATGTTCCGATCAGCCCGCAGCAGCCTGCGGAACGCAGAAAGATTATTGCAGCAAAGACAGATGCAGATATGGTACTGTGCACAGTGGGACGCGGGTTTGCCGGTGCAGGCTCCACACAGACAGACAATATCATTGTTTTGTCCGGTAATCCCCCGAAGGAAGCAGTTACGCTGCCGGAGAAAATTGATGACAATGAGCTGGCTTATATGATCTGTGTCAGCTCCGGTGATGTCAAGGAACCGAGAATGGTGCAGGTAACCCGGAAGAATCTGAACAATTTTATTCGCTGGATTGATACCATTATCCCGCTGACGCCGGAGATGGAAGGTACTGTACTGAATATGCTGATGTTCTCTGTGGACCTGTCTCTTGTCGATGTCTATTATGCACTGACCCATGGACGTACGCTGGTTACAACCAATACGGACCAGCAGCAGCATCTGTCACAGCTGTATCCGCATATCGCAAAGAGTGATGCGGTACTGTTGGTTATGACACCGACCATGGCAGAATTCCTCATGCGCAGTGATGAATTCAAGCGTGACATGATGCCGAAGCTCCGTGTCATTTACCTGACCGGTGAATCTTTGCATCCGGGCACAGTACGCCGTCTGCTGCAGCGATTTGATGAAAATCTGAGTGTGTTCAATGGCTATGGCGCAACGGAGACCACCTGTAATGTCTGTGCGGCACAGATTACGGATGAAATGTGTGATGACCGTCTGCCGGTTGGCGATGTGGACAGCGCAGCGGTAAAAATCCGTATCATGAAGAACAATGCCGAGGTTCCAAACGGCGAGGAAGGCGAAATCATCCTGGTGGGTGACAGCGTTACCGCAGGCTATCGCAGCGGCATTCCGGGCGGTTATTGCGAGCTGGACGGTGAACGCGCATATCATACCGGTGATGTGGGCTTTAAGACCGAGGATGGCAAGCATCTGTTCTGGAGCAACCGCATGAACAGCATGATTAAGGTCAAGGGCAACCGTATGGAGCCTGGCGATGTGGAAAACAGTATGACCCGTATCAAGGGTGTTACCGGTTGCGGCGTTGTGGAACGCTATGGCAATCTGGTGGCATATGTAACCGTCAACCGGGAGATGACACCGGGACAGATTCGTGCAGCGGCAAGAAACCATCTGCCGACCCATATGATTCCGGGTATTGTCCGTATTATTGATTCCCTTCCGATGAATGAAAACGGCAAGCTGGATCGTTCCAAGCTGCAGGATTAATTGTATAGACCGTATGTTGAGGCTGGCAGTCTGAGACTGTCAGCCTTCTTCTGTCGTTTATGCAATCGGTTTTCAGAACGGTGTCGAAGGTGTTTCAATTTTGTAAAGATATCTGATTTTATGTGGAACACACCGGAGAAATGTTGACTATTTCTGTAAAAATGATTAATATGGTGTTAATGATTTCTTATTTCAACTGAATTTGGGATGCAGTCCTGACCGATGGCAGGGGCTGCAGGAAAAAGGTTATTTTATGAATGTGTATTTAGGAATTGATATTGGTTCGACAACCGTAAAAATGGTAGCAGCCGGGGAAAATCAGAAGACCGGCGGTCTGGAGATTCTGTATCAGAAGTACGAACGTCATTTTTCCAAGGTACGTGAAAAGGCCTGCGAAATGCTCCGCGATGCGAAAAAAGTTATTGGAACAGCATCCATTCACGCAGCCATTACCGGCTCAGCGGGTCTTGGCGTGGCCAAGGCCAGTGGCGTTGATTTTGTACAGGAGGTATTTGCAACCCGTAAATGTGTGGGCACCTTTGTGCCAAAGGCAGATGTGGTCATTGAGCTTGGCGGCGAGGATGCCAAGATTGTTTTTCTGACCGGCCAGCTGGAGGAACGGATGAACGGTTCCTGCGCAGGCGGTACCGGTGCGTTTATTGACCAGATGGCAGTGCTGCTGGATGTGCAGCCCAATGAGCTGGATCGTCTGTCCCTCAATGCGGAACGGATTTATACCATTGCCTCCCGCTGCGGCGTGTTTGCAAAAAGTGACATCCAGCCGCTGCTCAATGAGGGCGCGCGCAAGGAGGATGTGGCGGCTTCGATTTTCCAGGCTGTTGTCAATCAGACGGTGGCAGGCCTGGCACAGGGCCGTGATATTGAAGGCGATGTGCTGTTCCTTGGCGGCCCGCTGTTTTTCTTTAAAGGCCTGCAGAAACGGTTTCAGGAGACACTGAGGCTGTCGGATGAGCATGCGCATTTCCCTGAATTGGCACCCTATGCCATTGCAGCCGGCGCGGCTGTCTATGCAAAGGATACGAATGGCAAACAGTACAGCTATGAGGAGCTGCTGGATACACTGGAGCGTGCTGCCGGCGAGCCGGTAAAGACGGCAACACTGGACCCGCTGTTCCGCAGTGAAGAGGAATACCGGGAATTTCGTGAGCGGCATAATTCCAGCGATATCATGCGGGAAAATGTCACCATGTATCGTGGCAGGGCCTATCTTGGCATTGACTGCGGTTCCACTACCACCAAGCTGGTACTGATCGGTGAGGACAACCAGCTGCTGTTTAACTATTACAGCCCCAATAAGGGCAACCCGGTGGATGTGGTGCGGGAACAGCTGATGAAGCTGTATGAGCTGTGCGGGGATCGCATTACCATTGCAGGTTCCGCTGTCACCGGCTATGGCGAAGCCCTGATTCTCAATGCCTTCGGTGTGGATTTCGGTCTGGTAGAGACCATGGCACATTTCAAGGCCGCACGGCATTTTGAGCCGAATGTTGACTTTATCATTGATATCGGCGGTCAGGATATCAAATGCTTTAAAATTGCCAACAACTGTATTGATAATATTTCCCTCAATGAGGCATGCTCCTCTGGCTGTGGTTCCTTTATTGAAACCTTTGCGCGTTCCATGGGCTATAGCATTGAGGATTTCTGCCGTCTGGGCCTGTTTGCCGAGCATCCGATTGACCTGGGCTCCCGCTGCACGGTATTTATGAACTCGTCTGTCAAGCAGGCGCAGAAGGATGGCGCAGGCATTGACGCGATTTCCGCCGGCCTGTCTGTCAGCGTGGTCAAAAACGCGCTGTATAAGGTTATCCGTGCCCATTCGCCGGATGATCTGGGCAAGCACATTGTCGTACAGGGCGGCACCTTCCTGAATGATGCGATTCTGCGCTCCTTTGAAATTGAGATCGGCAGAAATGTCACCCGTCCGGCAATTTCCGGCCTGATGGGTGCCTATGGCGCCGCACTGCATGCAAAGGCAAATGTCAAGGGAACATCCACCCTTATTTCTATGGAGGAGCTGGAGAACTTTACCCATACCTCCAATACGGTCAAGTGCGGACTGTGTACCAACCATTGCTCACTGACGGTTTCCATGTTCCCGGGCGGACGCAAGTTTATTTCCGGCAACCGGTGTGAACGTCCGCTGGGCGGCGGTGACAAGCTGAAGCTGCCTAACCTGTATGACTATAAGCTCAGGCGGCTGCAGGAATACCGGGACAAAAAGCCGCAGGGCAAGGCGGTGGCCCGCATTGGCATTCCGTTTGGTCTGAATATGTTCGAGCTGCTGCCGTTCTGGCACACCTTCCTGACCCGGCTGGGCTTTGAAGTTGTACTGTCCGATGTCTCCACCCGTTCCATGTATGCGCTGGGACAGAACAGTATTCCGTCAGATACCGTATGCTATCCGGCAAAGCTGATACATGGACATATTGAAAACCTGCTCAGCAAGGGCATAGATTCCATTTTCTATCCATGCATGACCTATAATCTGGATGAGCATCGAACTGCGAATTGCTACAACTGCCCGGTAGTTGCTTACTATCCGGAGCTGCTGAAGGCCAACATGAACCATCTGAAGGATGTAGACTTCATGATGCCGTACTATGAGCTGGGACGGCAGAAGGACTTTATCAAGTCGGCAGCAGAGTTGTTTACCAAAAAGTATAAGCATATCAACAAACGTATGGTGAAGGAAGCTGCCCTGGCAGCTTATTCCGAGCTGGACCGTTACTATGCGGATATTGCGGCAGAGGGCAAAAAGGCCATTGCCTATGCGGAGGAGCATGGGCTGGATATTGCGGTTCTGGCAGGCCGCCCGTATCATATTGACCCGGAAATCAACCATGGCATTGACCGGCTGATTCAGTCCTATGGCATGGTCATTGTATCCGAGGATGCTGTGGCACCGCTGGGTGAGATGCCGGTTGTCAATGTCCTGAACCAGTGGACCTATCATTCCCGTATGTATGCCGCCGCAAACTGGGCAGTGAACCGGCCGGATGCGCAGATTATCCAGCTGGTATCCTTCGGCTGCGGCATTGACGCCATTACCACGGACGAAATGCGTGCGATTACCGAAGAAGGCGGGAAAATTTATACCCAGCTGAAAATTGATGAAATCAACAATCTTGGTGCGGCAAAGATCCGTATCCGCAGTATGATTGCTGCTGTAGAGGAGGGAAGAAACAATGCCGGAAAGTCGTGAGCTTCCACATGTCCCGTTTACGGAGGACATGAAAAAGGATTATACTATTCTGGTTCCCAATATGCTGCCGGTGCAGCTGAAGCTGATTACTTCCATCATGAAGAATTACGGCTACAACATGGAGGTTCTGGAAACAGAAGGTCCGCAGATTGCGGAGTGCGGCCTGAAAAATGTACATAATGACACCTGTTATCCGGCATTGCTGGTTATCGGCCAGTTTATTGATGCGCTGGAATCGGGGAAATATGACCTGCACAAGGTTGCTGTCATGATTACTCAGACCGGCGGTGGTTGCCGTGCCTCCAATTACATCCATCTGCTGCGCAAGGCGCTGATTAAAAATGGCATGGGTTATATCCCGGTCATCTCCCTGAACTTCTCCGGACTGGAGAAGAATGCCAATCCGGGCTTCAAGCTGACACCAAAGGCATTCATTCAGGTGGCCTATGGCGTGCTGCTGGGTGACTTCATCATGCATATCTATAACCAGTGCCGGCCGTATGAGGTCAACAAGGGTGACTGTGATAAGGCTGTGGATGCACTGGTCAGAAAGATCACCAAGGATTTTGAGGCGGATAAATTTATCCACTACAGCCATGTGAAAATGCTGTATATCCTGATCTGCAAGCGGTTCGCGCAGATTCCCTATCAGGATTTCGGTTCCAAGAAAAAGGTTGGCATTGTAGGCGAGATTTACGTCAAGTTCTCCCCACTGGGCAATAACAATCTGGAAAAATTCCTGCTGGGTGAAGGTACCGAGCCGGTTCTGGCAGGCCTGATGGATTTCTGCCTGTACTGCATTTACAACGGCATCATTGACTTTGAGCTGTACGGACGTTCCGTCAAGAGCGCGGCAGTGATGCAGGCGGTGTATCGGTTCCTGCTGGATAAGCAGAAGGATATGATCCGTATTATCAAGAAGGATGGACATTTCCGCCCGATGATGGAGTTTGACAAGGTGCGCAAGCTGTCCCAGAAGATCATCAGCCCCGGCGTGAAGATGGGTGAGGGCTGGCTGCTTCCGGCAGAAATGGTAGAGCTGATTGAGGAGGATGTACCGAATATCGTGCTGACCCAGCCCTTTGGCTGTCTGCCGAACCATATTGCCGGCAAGGGCATGATCCGGAAAATCCGGGAACAGTATCCCCATGCCAATATTGTCAGCGTGGACTATGACCCGGGCGCGTCCCGTATCAATCAGGAAAACCGCATCAAGCTGATGCTGTCCAACGCGAAATAATGGAATAAACAGAAAACCGGCGCAGATTTGAACTGCGCCGGTTTTTCACTTCTATTACAGCATGCCGACAGAGCGGAACAATACGGTCATAACAAAAATGGTAATCATACTCAGCAGGGAAGTCCAGACCACAATCTGACCGGCAAGCACGTCATCCGCATGCATTTCCTGTGCCATGACGGAGCTGGCAATGGCAATGGGAGAGCCATAGGCTGCAATCAGTACCCCCACTGAAACAGGTGACAGCTCCAGCAGGCCGAAATGTGCCGCGGCAAATGCCATACCAAAGCCAAGCACCGGCGCAAGCACCAGCCGCATCAGGACACCGGCCGTCAGCTCTTTGCGGATACCATGCACGGCGGAAAAGCTGAACTGGCCGCCCAGCATAATCAGGCTGACCGGTGTGGCAATGCGTGCCAGATATTGCAGCGTGGTATACAGCCAGGGCAGGGTGCCGGAAATCGAAAAGACCAGGGAACCATCCGGATGACATGGGATAAACTCCCGCAGAACCAGTACCAGCACACCGGCGGACAGGCCCTGAATCAGCGGATTTTTCACGATATTCCGCAGGATTTTTCCCGCATCCAGCTGCGCCTCATCGGAATAAACCGTCAGGGCAAGGACAGAGATTACATTGAAATAAATGACCGTGGGAGCCTGCATGGAGGCGGCAACAGCCAGACCGGCAGGACCCAGCAGCCCTTCAGACAACGGCAATCCAATGATCGCAAAATTGGATCGGAAGCCAGCCTGAATCAGCACGCCTTTGCGGTTGCGGACGGAGGTGATGCAGTTCGCCAGTACAATGCTGATACCAGTGATGATAATGAGACTGCCCAGCAGGTAGGCTGCCAGACGGAAATCAATGTCACGGATGCTGTCCAACCCATACAGGTTGACAAACATCAGTGCCGGAAAGCTGTAATGAAAGACAAACCGATTGACCGTCTTGAAAAAACTGACCGGAAATACCTGCTTCACCCGGAGCACATAGCCCAGAAGAATCAACAGAAGAATCGGTGCGATGGCATTCCATGCATAGGAAAAGATAGAGAGCATGCAGAAGTTCCTTTCTAAGAATTTGCTGTTTCCAGCAGAGATTCCCATTGAGTATCCGTTAATAGCTTATTTTGCTGCTTTGCCAGCTCCAGCAGTTGCCGGTTGCCCTGATTCTGCGTACCAAAGCGCTCCAGACAGCAGATGACACCGGTGCACTGCTGCAGGGCGGCCTTTGCCCTGCAGATGGCGGCTTTGCTGATGGGCTCAAAGGCCTGTTCGCTTATCACCTCTGCTGCCAGTGCGGATGCTACCGGATAATCCAGATCATTGGTGTGCAGAATGCCGGCGATAAACGGGATACCGGAGCGCTGCAGCTTCCGGTAAACCGGAATTCCCAGCCCACCGCCGCCGATGACAAAAACCTGCGGCTTTCCTTTGGGGGCATCCAGCTCCAGAGAACCATACTGGCTGTTGTAGCTGCCGCGATGGACACCATACAGCTCATGGATATACGCCGCTGTGAATACCTCCTCCGGCGTACCGCAGCGGTCAATATGGTCTCCCTTGATGCATAAGACATAATCGGAAATTTTCTGTGCCAGATCAATTTCATGCAGGGACATGATGACCGCCAGCTGTTTCTGGCGGACCAGGTCTTTTAATAAGGACAGCAGCTCCAGCTTGTGACGGATATCCAGAAAGGAGGTGGGTTCATCAAGGATAAGGATATCCGGCTCCTGACAGATGGCTCTTGCCAGCATCACCCGCTGCCGCTGTCCGTCACTGATACGGGTAAAATTCCGCTGGGCCAGCTCGGTTACATGCACCAGCTCCATGGCTTCCCGCACCTTTTCCCGATCCTGTTCAGACAACAGGCCCAGCCGACCGGTATAGGGGAATCGGCCGGATTCCACCACTTCCTCGCAGAGCATCCATTCGGGATCCGTCCAGCCAGTCATCATGACGGATACGGTCTGGGCAAACTTTCGCTCCGGAATATGACGGATGGAGGTGTCCCGGATGCTGACTGTTCCGGCAATCGGTTCCAGCTGGCGGGTAATACTCTTTAAAATCGTCGATTTTCCGGCACCATTGGGGCCAATCAACGTGACAATCTGTCCCGGGCGGACAGAAATTTCAATATCCCGGATTAACGCTTTTTTATTGTAGCCCACAGCCAGATCGGCTGTGTGGAGAATTGCTTCCTTCATGGCGTGTTATCCTTTCCGTGTGCTGCGGTGCAGCATCATCCAGATGACAATGGGCGCGCCGAAAATGGCGGTGACAGAGCTGATGCTCAGTTCGGTAGGGGCGAAGGCGGTACGTGCCAGCACATCACAAAACAGGCAGAACACCGCGCCGCCGAGAAAGCAGCCCGGAATGACAACAAGGGGCTTTGCCGTGCGGAACAGACTTTTGATAAGGTGAGGAACCGCAATACCCACAAAGGAAATCGGGCCGGCAAAGGCTGTCACACAGGCGGATAGAATACTGGACAACAGAATCAGCTGCACCCGGAACAGCCGGACATTGACACCCAGATTCTGCGCATAGACTTCCCCCAGCTGGTATGCCCCCATAGGCTTGGACAGCAGGATAGTAAGTACCAGACAGACAAATACAACCACTGCCATGGTGCGCACATTGCTCCAGTTCATGCCGGAAAAGCTGCCCATGGACCAGTTATGCAGGTTGACAATGTTGGAATCATCCGCAAAGGTCACAACCAGGTCGGTAATTGCCGAGCAGATATAGCCAATCATAATGCCGCTGATAACCAACAGGGACATTTTCTTTACCTGACCGGAAATCAGCAGGATGAAGCCCATGGAAATCATGGAGCCAGCAAATGCAGCGACAATCAATGCGGCAGAACCAAGAATCATGCCATGTCCCAGAAAGAAAATCATGACAAGTGCTACCACCATCTTTGCGCCGGAGGAAATACCCAGCACAAACGGGCCGGCAATGGGATTGGCAAAAAAGGTCTGCAGCAGGAAGCCGGAAACAGATAAGGATCCGCCCAGCATTGCCGCGGCGAGCAGACGCGGGAGCCGGATCTCCCAGATAATTGCCGTATTTTCTGTATTGTGTCCCGCCAGAATATCCACAATCTCCTCGACAGACAGATTCACACTGCCTGCGTTCAGATTCCAGATGAGCAGTACACACAGCAGTATGGCAAGTATGCCATAGCCGATGGCATATCGGACAGAACGCTTCTGCCTCATAGTATTCCTCCTGTTATTTCAAACGATGTAAAAAGGTGAGCTGATCCTGCTCTGCTGCCTGATCGGTAACAATCGTATGCAGATCGGCAATCATGTCCGCAGCACCGGTGGTCTGCTGGAACATATTTTTTCCGGTGCACCAGACATTGTTGTTTTTTACCGCCTTGAAATCCGCCAGCAGGGGACTTTTTTCCAGCAGCTGGCGGATGGTTTCCAGCTCCCCGTCAATCGTGCTGTTATAAATGATATAATCCGCATCCCGTGCCGCAGCATAAAAGGCTTCCATCTGCATGTTCATAGTAGACAGCGCATTTTCCTCTACCTGTAAATCCTCCGCCGTAGGAACATAGCTTCCGCCTGCCAGTTCAATCATTTTGGAAATATAATCTCCCGGCTTGTGGACATTGACATAGCCGTTGGAGCTGATATAAAAGAATGCAACGGTTTTACCGGTCTCCTTATCGGTCAGAATAGTATCCAGCTGCTGTACCTTTTCGTCAAAATACTGTTCCGCTTCATCGGTTTTGCCAAGAAGCAACCCATACAGCTTCATCCATTCCATCCGTCCCAGCGGATGGATTTCATAGCTGGAGCGCTCCACCATCACCGGAACATGCAGGCTTTCCAGCTGTTCCTGGGTTTCCGGATTGTGGTAAATCATGGAGGATTCAATGGCAAGCCCGCAGTTTTCCGCCAGAATCTGTTCATAGTCCGGCGTATTGTATTTGCCGACGTATAGTAAATCGCTGTTCTCCATGGCCTGCCGTACTTCCGGCAGGCTCCAGTCAGACGGTTTGGTACTGGTCATACGCACCTGATCCAGCGCATCCAGCCCGCTGAACAAATCCATCGCAGAGGATGCCGCCACATAGATGTTCTGAATCGGCTGCTGCAGTACTGTGATATCCGCATCCAGACCTTCCGGTACATCATCCTGTTCCGGCACCAGCAGGAGCCGGTCGGAATCCTGAATGGTAATCAGGGCATAACCGCCATCATAATAATCTACCTGGAATTGGGTGGCATATTGTAAATCCATATGTCCGGTGGGCTGCATGTCTGCCCATGTACCGGCTTTTTGCGTGCTGTCTGCTGTGCCGCAGCCGGTCAGCAGGAGACAGAGCATTGCGGCAAAACACAGCCATTGTTTTATGTTTCTCATTTTGCTTTGATCGTGGAGGAATCGAAATACAGGAAATATTCGATTTCATGCGGCGTACTCATGGCAGTGGTGTCGGCAGAAACCGGCATTTTATAGTCAAATACCGTGACCGGAATGTCAAATGTGGCATTGCCTTCGGTATTGACCGGATTGTACTGCACACCATCCACCTTCATATAATCATAATTCGGGCTGCTCCAGACCAGTCTTGCCGTAACCGTGCCATCTGCCACAACCAGCTCGGCCGGGGAGGATACTGTGGCACGACCGGAGCCGCCAGTCAGCGTAACTTCGACAGTATAGGTACCATCCTGCAGCTGCAGGCTTTCCGGCGTTGTACGAATCTCTTCGGAAAGCGCATCTGTGGGCAGGGAATCCGCACGGAACAGCAGGGTACGGTCATACCATTTTTTCTTGTTTCTGCTGAATGCGGCACAGGAAATGCCCTTGTCCAGTGCTTCTACCGGTACGGTAAAGGTGTGCTCACCGCTGCCGGTTTGTTCAAAACCAATGTATTCCGATTCATCCGCCTGGACAGCCTGTTCCCCGGTACCCATAAAGACATACAGATAACCGGTGCCGCCCATGGTCATAACCGCCGTCATGCTGCCGTCTTTTACCGTCAGTTCGCATTTGGTAATGTGGAACATGCGGGAGCTGGAATCAACGATAATATCATACACGCCATTCTTTACCTGGTCGCCGGGAATCGGCTCCATACCCTCTTCCACAACCTCCTCCGGTGCTGCCATTTCCTCCGCAGAAGCCACCTGGGAGGAAGCGGTATCCGCAGAGCCGGTTTCAGCAGAAGTCCCGCCGGTTCCGCAGCCAGACAGGAGGGACAGCACCAGCACGGCTGTCATGGCAGCAGAACGCAGTTTTATGTTTGCCATAAATATATTCATCCTTTCAAAGAAAGGCGGCACGGGAGAAACCCGAGCCGCCCCTTATGTTTTACATCTGTTACGGATTCAGGGAATCCATTGCTGCCTGTGCATGCTCCACATAGATCTTGCGAATTTCCTCATTTTCGCCCAGACCACGGAGCAGGCAGGTTACTTCATAACCGGCATCCTCAAAGGTTGTTTTCCATGAACCTTCTTCGTCACCCGCCATATCATTGTTGGCATGGTCACCGGCGACAACCATCAGCGGTTCCAGTACCACGCGCTTGTAGCTGCCGGTCTTTACCCTGGCCAGTACATCATCCAGAGACGGGGATGCTTCCACGGTACCCACAAAGTAATTTTCATGTCCATCCGCAGTCAGCAGATCCTGCATCTTCTGATATACTTCATTGGATTCCGCTTCTGTGCCATGGCCCATGAAGCAGATTGCGGTTTCTCCGTCATCATATTCTGAAGTCCAGTCTACCAGAGCCTGTTCCACGCGCTTGAAATCCTCCTCGCTGGTGAGCAGCGGTTTGCCGATTGCGATTTTATCAAATGCATCCGCATACTGTGCAACCTGCTCCTCCAGCTCTGCATATTCCAATCCATTCATCAGATGCGTGGGCTGGATCACCAGATTTTTTACGTTGTTGTCAACCGCACGGTTCATGGCTTCATCCACATCATCAATCTTGACGCCATCACGCTTCTGGATATGGTCAATGACGATGTTGGCGGTAAATCCTCGTCTGACAGAATAATCCGGGAATGCCTTTTCCAGATCGTTTTCAATTGCACCGATATTCAGCCGGCGGCTGTCATTGAAGCTGGTGCCGAAGCTGAGTACCAGCAGTTCATTGTCACCGATATTGTCCTGATTCCGGGCATTGTCCAGAGAAGCATCACCGGTATCATAATTTTCTTCGTCTTCAGCCGGAGCGGCTTCACCGGAACCCACAGCAGAGGTGTTTGCGGAGCCGGAGCCGGTATCCGAAGTGGTGCCGGATGATGTGGAGCCACAGCCAGCCAATAGCATGGTCATGGTGACAGACAGGGTGAGCAGTACAGCGGTAAGTTTTTTCATGACTTAACCCTCCTAAAAAATGTTGCAAACAACTGGATAGAGCAACAGAAACAAACACTCCGTCCTGTCAGTATGAACGCAAAAAAAGTCCTTTTTATGATAAAGGACCAGATCAAGTTCATCCTCTGCAAACGCAGCTTCAAAAACGTACGACCAATACCTCGTGATCTGGAATGTATATTCCTGTACAAATAAGCGGCAGGTTTCCTGACTCAGGGATCCATACAGGAAGCAGCCTTCCCAGCCAGACAGCCAGTGACCGGTGCCGCAGCACCATTGCTTTCCTATTCCTCCATCACAGTGACGAGATCGTACAGGATTTGCACCTGTTTCCCTTTTACCCTCTGTCTCTGCAGCCATGCCGCAGGCAGAGGCACCGATTATTTCTTATTCAATTGTTTTTTTTTTGCCTGTTTGGAAGAACCCCAAACAATTTTCTACATTATAGCACAGATCAACTGAAAAGAGTAGGATTAGATTGAAAAACTGTTAGGATAAATTTCCATTATGTTTTGATATTTTATCATCCAGTTTGTCTCAAACGCGGAATTTGGGTTTGGCAAAGACTTTGCCAGCAGCCGGACCAGTATGTCCGGCTGCCGGGGTTGCGCGGGAGCGCACAAACATTTCTTTTGCCAAGCTTTTCTTTTTGCAAAGAAAAGCGGAGAGCGCACGGACATTTCTTTTGCCAAGCTTTTCTTTCTGTAAAGAAAAGCGGTTAGATGCGCTTGGACAGTTTTTCGCTCCACTGGGCACGGAATTCCGCAAACCGTCCTTCGTCCAGTGCCTTGCGGATTTCGATCATGAGGTTGTTGTAGAACCACAGGTTATGCATAACCGTCAGACGCTGGCCGAGCATTTCGCCGGACTTTAACAGATGCCGGACATAGGCACGGCTGTAGGTGCGGCAAACCGGACAGTTACAGTGCTCATCAATCGGCTTGTCATCCAGCTGGTATTTCGCATTGTTCAGATTACGGATACCATCCCAAGTGAACAGATGCCCGTGACGTGCGTTGCGTGTCGGCATAACACAGTCAAAAAAGTCTACACCGCGCCATACCGCTTCAATGATGTTGGACGGCGTGCCCACACCCATTAAATATCTCGGCTTGTCCACCGGTGCATGGGGAATGACCACATCCAGAATATGATACATGGTTTCTGTGGATTCCCCCACAGCCAGACCGCCAATGGCATAGCCATCCAGATCCAGCTTTGCAATTTCCTTCATATGCTCCACACGCAGGTCATCATAGGTTCCACCCTGATTGATGCCAAACAGCATCTGCTGGGGGTTGATGGTCGTGGGCAGGCTGTTCAGACGATCCAGTTCGGTTTTGCAGCGCTTGAGCCAACGGGTGGTACGTGCGCAGGAATCCTTGACATACTCATATGGAGCCGGATTTTCCACACATTCATCAAATGCCATGGCAATATCTGAGCCAAGATTGGACTGAATCTGCATGCTTTCCTCCGGGCCCATGAAAATCTTGCGTCCGTCTACATGGGAAGAAAAGTATACACCCTCCTCTTTGATGCGCCGCAGGGAGGACAGGGAAAAGACCTGGAATCCACCGCTGTCAGTCAGAATCGGGCCATCCCAGTTCATGAACTTGTGCAGGCCACCCATGGCATGGACAATCTGGTCACCCGGACGGACATGCAGATGATACGTGTTGGAGAGTTCAATCTGGCAGCCCAGTTCCTTCAGATCCTTTGCGGATACTGCACCCTTGATGGCACCCTGTGTGCCGACATTCTGGAAAACCGGTGTCTGTACGGTGCCATGCGCACAGGTAAATACACCACGGCGGGCATTTCCTTCTGTTTTCAATACCTGAAACATGTCATTGTCCTCCTTATTCCGTATAAATCAGCATGGAATCACCAAAACTGAAGAAGCGATATTCCTCCTGTACCGCAACCTTATAGGTGTCCATAATCATCTCTCGGGTTGCAAATGCGGAAATCAGCATCATCAATGTGCTTTCCGGCAGATGGAAATTGGTAATCAGGCAGTCCACTGCCTTGAATTTATATCCCGGATAAATAAAAATATTCGTCCAGCCGGAGCAGGGACGGACGGAGCCATCCTCTGCGGCAATGGTTTCCAGTGTACGGGTTGCCGTGGTACCCACGGCAAAAATTCTGCCGCCATTTTTACGTGTCTGGTTGATGATGGCAGCATTTTCCTCATCCAGCATATAAAATTCCGAATGCATCACATGGTCATTGACATCTTCTACTTTGACCGGACGGAAGGTACCCAGACCCACATGCAGCGTCACATAGGCAATGTTGACCCCTTTCGCCTGAATCTGTGCCAGCAGCTCCGGCGTAAAATGCAGGCCGGCTGTAGGTGCGGCTGCGGAACCCGGTGTCTTGCTGTATACGGTCTGATACCGTTCCGGGTCTTCCAGCTTTTCTTTAATATAGGGCGGCAGCGGCATCATGCCAAGCTCTTCCAAAATTTCTAAAAAGATACCATCATAATGGAATCGAATGAGGCGGTTGCCGCCATCCGGCAGAATATCCTCCACAGTAGCGGTCAGCTTGCCTTCACCAAAGCTGAGCTTTGCACCGACACGGCATTTTTTGCCCGGACGGGTCAGGCATTCCCATACCCCATCCCCTTTGTCGGTGAGAAGCACCAGCTCAACCGGATAGCCGGTATCCTCACGGACACCCAGCAGGCGGGCCGGGATAACACGGGAATTGTTCAGTACCAGCGTATCACCCGCATGCAGATACTCCGGCAGCTCATAAAAATGCCGGTGCGCAATATCACCGGTAGCCTTGTTTAACGCCAGCATACGGGAGGAATCCCGCTTGTCCAGCGGGGTCTGTGCAATCAGACGCTCCGGCAGGTCATAATAAAAATCACTTGTTTTCATGTTCTGTTATCAACGCGAATACAGCGCGTCAGCCTCCTTATCCCCATACGACAGCAGCAGAAAACAGGTTCTGTCTGTCAGGAATGATATAAAATCTATGATACCGTAAAGGGCATACGAAATCAAGAGCCGGAAATGCTGTCGTTTTGTGCGGTTTCCCCATGGAATCGTCTTGACAAAGCAAATTACCACATGATAGAATAATAAAAGCTTAGTTGTATAAGTACGATTGAGGCGCAGCTGACATCAGTATTGCCCGTTAGGAGGCGAATCCTTTCGATGACCGGGCAGGAAAGGGGAAGCTGCCGAAGAGAATGCCGGATTCGCAGGCGTTTATCTGGACGGGCATGAGAATATCTGTCCGGCTGTCACCGGTTTGCTCCCGTGATGCGCTATCGCTACTACAGGAACCTGTTTGGAATCAAACGGGGTGGTTTGTTACGCATCACCGGCCGGAAATTACCGACCGGCTTTTTCTTATGTAAAATTCGGAGCAGGCGACAAGCTATAATGATATACTATATTGTGAAAACAATCGCTTTTCAGGAGGAAACAGCAACATGAAGAATTACAGAGTCGGCATTATTGGCGCAACCGGCATGGTAGGCCAGCGCTTTGTCACCCTGCTGGCAAACCATCCGTGGTTTACTGTCACTGCAATCGCAGCCAGCGGCCGCAACAAGGGCAAGACCTATGCAGAGGCAGTGGATGGACGCTGGAAGATGGCAACTCCGATTCCGGAAAATGTCAAGGATATGGTCCTGTATGATGCAGAGGGCGATGCAGAGGAATTTGCTTCCCAGATTGATTTCACCTTCTGTGCCGTTAACATGAAGAAGGACGTTATCCGTGCTCTGGAAGAAAAATACGCAAAGCTGGAGTGCCCGGTTATCTCCAACAACAGCGCACATCGTTTCACCAAGGATGTTCCGATGATTATCCCGGAAGTCAATGCAGATCATGCAAAGATTATCCCGGCACAGCGCAAGCGTCTGGGTACCAAGCGCGGCTTTATTGCGGTTAAGTCCAACTGCTCCATCCAGTCCTATGTTCCAGCGCTGACCGCACTGAAGGATTTCGGTATTGAGAAGGTTGCTGTATGCACGTATCAGGCAATTTCCGGTGCCGGCAAGAACTTTGAGACCTGGCCGGAAATGGTTGACAATGTCATCCCGTACATCGGCGGCGAGGAAGAGAAGTCCGAAAAGGAGCCGATGAAGGTTTGGGGCACCGTAGAGGGCGATGAAATCGTTGCAGCTTCTGAGCCGGTAATTTCCGCACAGTGCCTGCGTGTACCGGTAAGCGATGGCCATACCGCAGCAGCTTTCGTCAAGTTCAAGAACAAGCCGACCAAGGAGCAGATTCTGGAGGCATGGGCAAATTACAGCGGCCGTGCACAGGAGCTGGAGCTGCCCAGCGCACCGAAGCAGTTCCTGCATTACTTTGAAGAAGATGACCGTCCGCAGGCTCGTCTGGACCGCAATCTGGAAGGCGGCATGGCAGTTTCCATCGGCCGTCTGCGTGATGACGTGATCTTTGATTACCGCTTTGTCAGCCTGTCCCATAACACCCTGCGCGGTGCTGCAGGCGGCGCTGTGGAAATGGCAGAGCTGCTGTGTGCAGAAGGCTACATGGATTGATAATTTAACGAGAATATTGTATCGGGAGAGATATACAGGGAGGCACGGACAAAATAGCTGTGCTTCCCGGATACCATTTTGATCGGAGGGAAAACCTAATGAAAAAGCCTATTTTTACCGGCGCGAATGTCGCTATTGTTACCCCGATGACTGCTACCGGCGTAAATTACCCGGAATTCAAGCGCATCATTGACGATCAGATCAACCGCGGTATTGATTCCATTACCATCTGCGGTACGACTGGTGAAGGCTCCACACTGACCGATAAGGAGCACAAGGAAACCATTCAGTTCGGTGTTGACTATGTCAATGGCCGTGTTCCGGTTATTGCCGGTACCGGTTCCAATGATACCGGATATGCACTGGAGCTGTGCAAGTTCGCTTCGGAGGCTGGTGCGGATGGCCTGCTGACTGTTACTCCGTATTATAACAAGGCGACCCAGCAGGGCCTGATTAAGCATTTCAACCTGCTGGCTGACGCAACCCCAACCCCGATTATCCTGTACAGCGTACCGAGCCGTACCGGTGTTACCATCCAGCCGAAGACCTATCAGGAGCTTTCCAAGCATCCGAACATCAATGGTGCAAAGGAAGCAACCGGTGATTTCTCCCTGCTGGCAGAGGCCATGCGTCTGTGCGGCGATGAGCTGAACTTCTGGTCCGGCAACGATGATATGATCGTTCCGCTGATGGCAATGGGCGGCAAGGGCGTCATTTCCGTTCTGGCAAATGTTGCACCGGATGTGGCACACAACATTGCACAGCTGTGCCTGGACGGCGATTATGCAAAGGCACGTGAGATGCAGCTGCAGTATCTGGAGCTGATTAACGCACTGTTCCTGGAAGTTAACCCGATTCCGGTTAAGATGGCCATGCGCTTCCTGGGCTGGGATGTTGGTGAGCTGCGCATGCCGCTGTGTGATATGACCGATGAGCATGTGGCACAGCTGAAGCAGGCAATGGCAAATGCTGGTTATCCGGCAGTAAAGTAAGGAGCGGTTCAGGATGTTGAAAATCGGACTTTGCGGCTGTAATGGCCGTATGGGCAAGGTCATCACGGACATTGTCTCCAAGAAGGAAAACATGAAGATTGTTGCCGGCTTTGACAGCTATACCGAAAAGCTGGCAGATTATCCGGTTTATGCGGATGCCCATGAGTTTACCGGCGCATGTGATGTTATCATTGACTTTTCCAATGCCAACTCGCTGGAAATGCTGCTGGATTACGGCAAAAAGACCCGCACGCCGCTGGTCATCTGCTCCACCGGACACAGCAAGGAACAGCTGGCGGAAATGCGCGCGGCATCCGCTGAAATCCCGGTATTCCGTTCCGGCAATATGTCCATCGGCATCAACCTGATGATGGATCTGCTGCGTAAGGCGGCATCGGTTCTGGGCGATGGCTATGACGTGGAAATCACCGAAAAGCACCACAACCAGAAGCTGGACGCACCGTCCGGTACGGCCCTGATGCTGGCTGATGCGGTCAGCGAAGCGCTGCCCTATGACGCGGAGTATGTATATGACCGTCATGAACGCCGTGAGAAGCGTCCGGCACATGAAATTGGTATCCATACCGTGCGCGGCGGCACCATCGTAGGCGAGCATGAGGTTCTGTTCGCCGGCCGTGATGAGCTGATTGAAATCCGTCATGTGGCACTGTCCCGTGAGGTGTTTGCAGTCGGTGCGGTAGATGCGGCAGCTTATCTGGGTTCCCAGACCCAGCCGGGCATGTATGACATGTCTGATGTGATCGCAGCCAAGTAAATGAAAATAGAAATGCCTCCGGTTCACAAAGTCCGGAGGCGTTTTTTTGGCGCATAAAGCCGTCTCAGGGCGGGCATACTTCCCGTGAGGAAGTGATATTGATGCAGAATGATATGCGGCGGTACCAGTGTTCCGTATGCGGCTATGTGTATGACCCTGTTCATGGCGAACCAAAGGAACACGTGGGCATCGGTGTGCCCTGGTCCCATGTGGGAAGCAGCTTCCGCTGTCCGGTCTGCGGACAGGGCAAGGCGGCCTTCCAGCAGATCCGTACCAGGGAATTTTCCGGAATCCCCACAGCAGAGGAATAAAAAAGACCGGACGGGAAACCCGTCCGGTTTTGCATGTGGGCATGGATACAACGGCATCAGCCAATAAACAGCTGGCTGAAGCCCAGGACAATCGGCATGGCAACGGCGGATATCACGGTGGAAAACGCGATAATCTGACTGGAATAACGGTAATTGGTGCCGAACATCTGGGCGAACATGGAACAGGCCACCGCACATGGGGTTGCAATGCTGACCAGCAGGACGCGGGATACCTCCGGGTCAAAGGGCAGCAGGGCAGCCACGGCAATGGTCATCAGCGGAATGACAAACAGGCGGCACAGGGAAACCAGATAAATGGAACGGTCTTTGAGCGTGTTTAACAGGTTGGATTGTGCCAGATACACGCCTAGGACAATCATGGCCAGCGGTGTATTCAGGTCACCCAGAAATGAAATCGCGTCATCCAGCACGGTAGGCATCCGGAACGAGGTGAGGAAGATCACCAGCCCGATGCATAAGCCGATGGTGCCCGGATTGAGGGCAATCTTACGCCAGTTCATGGTGCCGCCGGAGCGTCCGCTGGCACGGTTCAGCATCCATACCCCCACGGTCCACAGGAAAATATTGGTCACCACAATGTTGATGGAGCCGATGAATACACCGTCCTCACCGTACAGGGCCTGCAGCAGCGGAATCGCCATAAAACCATTGTTGGAAAAAATGGTGCACATGCGCTTGTCCGCATAGTCCGGAGAATTCTTTGGAAATACCAGTGCAGACAGTGCCAGGCTGGCGACAAGCAGCAGGACAGAGAGCAGAAAGGCTTCTGCCAGCTTTCCCATCATGGCGGGATCAAATTCCCGGCAGAAGGAATGGATGATAATACATGGCATGACAAAGGTCATAAGCACGGAGGACATCTGTGCCGAGCCTTCATCGGTCACCATGTTTCGTTTGTAACAGATTGCGCCCACGCCAATCAACAGGAACATGACAACAATCTGGATATACAAAGCTGATACGTTCATGGGAATTCCCGCCTTTTGTTAAAAAATCTACAGAATAAAGTATATCATAGCATCAGTTGGCCGAGATGTCAAAGATAGATTGACAGCACCCGCCGGTCGGCGATATACTAGAAAGGCAGGACTTTGCCTGCAGATCTGATGAATCAAGAAGGAAATTCGTATGTTTGAACAGATTTTGGAGCAGGTACGCCGGCAGAAGCCGCTGGTGCACTGCATTACCAATTATATTACCACCAATGACTGCGCCAATATTGTGCTTGCCTGCGGCGCTTCACCGACGATGGCAGAGGCGGAGCAGGAGACAGCGGAAATCGCATCGGTTGCCGGTGCGCTGGATATCAATATCGGCAATCTGAATACCATGACTGTGGCAGCCATGCATAAGGCCATGGAGGCAGCCAACCGGCATGACGTGCCGATTATCCTCGACCCGGTGGGGGCAGGTGCATCCAGCTACCGCATGGCAACCCTCAGGGACTTTTTTGCCAACTATCACTTTTCCGTGGTGCGCGGCAATGTCTCCGAGCTGCTTGCCGTGGGCGGTGCGGCATCCAACACCAAGGGCGTGGATGCCGGAGCAGCAGACGCCGTGACAGAGGAAAATCTGGAGGAGCGTGTGGCATTCTTCAAGCAGCTGAGTGCAAAGCTGGGTGCCGTGGTTTCAGTCAGCGGAGCCATGGATATTATTGCGTCCCCGGAACGGGCGTATATCTGCCGCAACGGGCATCCCATGATGTCCTGTGTTACAGGTACCGGCTGCATGCTGTCGGCGCTGACAGCCGCTTACTGCGGGGCAAATCATGACGCGATTCTGGAAGCAGCAGCTGCTGCCACTGTCGCCATGGGAGTTGCCGGCGATATCGCTTACCGGAAAACCATGGAAGCCGGACAGGGAACCGGCTCGTTCCGGGTTCATCTGATGGATGCCATCAGCCTGATGGATGCGGACACACTGAATGGAGGAATGAACATTGAAATTCGATAAAAAAGAAGCGGTAAAAAAAGCCATGCTGCTGTATGCGGTGACAGACCGTGCCTGGATAGGGGACAGCACACTGTATGCCCAGGTGGAGGAATGCCTGCGGGGCGGAGCTACGATGGTACAGATCCGGGAAAAGGGACTGGAGCATGACGCGTTTGTGGCAGAAGCAAAGGACATCGTCAGACTGTGCCATACATATAACGTGCCGTGCATCATCAATGACGATGTACAGGCCTGCATTGAGAGCGGCGCGGATGGCGTGCATGTGGGACAGGATGACATGGAGGCCGGCGAGGTCCGTGCGCTGCTGGGCGAGGAGAAAATCGTTGGCGTTTCCGCTCATTCTGTCGAGGAGGCACAGCTGGCACAGCAGCGCGGTGCGGATTATCTGGGCATCGGTGCCGTACATGCCACCGGAACCAAGGCCGATGCCAGCCCGCTGACCTGGCAGGACATCCGGGATATTACGGCAAGCGTATCCATTCCCACCACAGCCATCGGCGGCATCAAGCTGGACAACATGCTGGAGCTGCAGGGAACCGGGGTGGATGGCGTTGCCATTGTTTCCGGCATTTTTGCTGCGGACGACATTGAAGCCGCCACAAAGGCACTGCTGGCGCGGGCACGAAAGCTGGTGCAGCCGTGAGACTGACCGGCGCGATTTTTGATCTGGACGGCACGCTGCTGGATTCCATGCCCTACTGGGCTTCCGTGGGCATGCGGTTCCTGCAGGAGCGGAACATTGTGATTCCGGATATACAGGAGCTGGCGCTGCGTCTGAAAACCATGACCCTGCCGGAGGCAGCTGTCTTTTTTCAGGAGGATTATCACGTGCAGGATTCTGCGGAGGAAATCTGCAGGCAGATTGACCACATGATTGAGGACGATTATCTGTACCGTGCGCCGCTGAAGGATGGGGTACGGGATATGCTGGAAGGACTGCACCGGCAGGGGGTCCGCATGTGTGTCGCCAGCGCCACCAGCCATACACTGGTGGAGGCGGCGCTCCGGCGGGTAGGCGTTTTGGATTATTTCCAGTTTATCGTGACCTGCGGTGACCTGAACACCAGCAAGAACCAGCCGTATATTTTTGACGAGTGTACCCGAAGGCTGGGCACGGAGAAAACCACCACCGGTGTCTTTGAGGACAGCCTGCATTGTGTCCGGACAGCCAGCCGTGCCGGTTATCCGGTCATCGGTGTGTACGATGCTTCCGCTGCCAGCGAGGAAACCGAAATCCGCAGCCTGTGCCGGCAGTATATCCGGGAATGGGCGGAGTTCTCCGCGTGTTGAGCGGACCCATCGAAATACATGGACAGACCACTATATGTTGTGGTTGAAAAACAGCGAAGCAACAAAATAAAAATTTTTTTTCTGATTCAAAATGATAGACCTTCGGCAAATGCGTCAGATGTGGAAAACTTTTGGACGGATCGGAGGATTTGTTCAAAAAAGCCGTGATTCCCTGCCGGTTACCGGCAGTTGGGAGGGAGAATCTGCGGGGAAGCCTGTGGAAAACCCGGTCTGCGGCAGTCCGGCCAGATTTACGTTCTCGGGACAAAATTTGAAAAATAAGAATGATTCTCACATGCTGCGAGCCACCACAAGGCACCCGGAGCCCCTTGACATCCGTTTCCTGACGTACTAAAATATGAGATAGTTCCGATTCCAACAGAGGTACAATATATTGTGTATATATGTATGCCATGTGTACATATTTTGTATTAAGATGTCTGATGTGGAA
The DNA here is from genome assembly GCA_004555915.1 of Clostridiales bacterium. GTDB lineage: Bacteria > Bacillota > Clostridia > Oscillospirales > Butyricicoccaceae > Butyricicoccus_A. Next base: position 80,865 of record SFJM01000008.1, read on the forward strand.
AAACGGGCAAATCTTTTCATTGACATTTTTTCAATGACTGAAATAACCAGAGGAGCACCAACAGATGATACAGCAGATTGAAAAACGAGACGGCAGATGTGTATTTTTTGACATAACAAAGATTGCAAATGCTATCTATAAGGCTGCAGAGGCTTCCGGGGGTCATGACTACCAGCTGTCCATGCGGCTGGCACTGGATGTGGCAGATTATGTCGAGGCGCACAGCCCGTCGGCAACACCGACGGTTGAATATGTGCAGGACGCCGTGGAGAAAATCCTTGTGGAGCAGGGACATGCACGCACCGCGAAGGCATATATCCTGTACCGCAATGAGCGTTCGCGCCAGCGTGAAATGAATACCGGACTGATGAAGATTTATGAGGATCTGACGTTCCAGTCCGCCATTGAAAATGATATCAAGCGTGAAAATGCCAACATTGACGGCGATACCGCCATGGGCACCATGCTCAAGTATGGCTCGGAGGGTGCCAAGCAGTTCAATGAAATGTTCCTGCTGGAGCCGCATATTGCCAAGGCACACCGGGAAGGCGATATCCATATTCACGATTTTGATTTTTACACACTGACCACCACCTGTACCCAGATTGACCTGCTCAGGCTGTTTGAAAACGGTTTTTCCACCGGACATGGCTTCCTGCGTGAGCCAAATGACATCCGCAGCTATTCCGCACTGGCCTGCATTGCCATTCAGTCCAATCAGAATGACCAGCACGGCGGACAGAGCGTTCCGAATTTCGATTACAGCATGGCGCCGGGCGTGCGCAAGACCTACTGGCACAATTACCGTGACAATCTTGCCAAGGCACTGGAGGTCTTTGATATCGAGGAGGAAGGACTGGAGCCGGCCAAGGCACTGATTGAGGCCTGTGACCAGAAGCCGGTGCTGGCAGATGACAACGGCACCTCCGAGCAGATCCGTGACCGGCTGCTGGAGCGCGGCATTGCACCGGAAACCGTGGAACGTGTCATGGCGTTTACATTGAAGTATGCACGCCGTGAGACCGAGCGTGCTACCTATCAGGCAATGGAAGCACTGGTACACAACCTGAATACCATGCATTCCCGTGCCGGCGCGCAGATTCCGTTCTCCTCGCTGAACTATGGCACCGATACCTCCCAGGAAGGCCGTCTGGCTATGAAGAGCCTGCTGCTGGCAACAGAGGCAGGTCTGGGCAATGGTGAGACTTCAATTTTCCCGATTCACATCTTCAAGGTAAAGGAAGGTATCAACTACAATCCGGAAGATCCCAACTATGACCTGTTCAAGCTGGCTATGCGTGTGTCGGCAAAGCGTCTGTTCCCGAACTTCTCGTTCCTTGATGCACCGTTCAACGCGCAGTATTACAAGCCGGGACATCCGGAGACCGAGGCTGCCTACATGGGCTGCCGTACCCGTGTCATCGGCAATGTATATGACCCGTCTAACCTGCCGCGCATTGCCCTCAAGGCACAGGGCGATGTGGAGGCATTCTTCAACGAGCTGGATGAAAAGCTGGATCTGGTTGTTGACCAGCTCAAGGCACGCTTTAAGATCCAGTGTGAGAAGCGGGTACGCAACTATCCGTTCCTGATGGGACAGGGCGTGTGGATTGATTCCGACAAGCTGGGCCCGAATGACAAGGTGGGCGAGGTGCTCAAGCACGGTACCCTGACCGTTGGCTTCATTGGCCTGGCAGAATGCCTGAAGGCACTGATGGGTGTCCATCACGGCGAATCCGAGCAGGCTCAGAATATGGGCCTGACCATTGTGGGACGCATGCGGGAACGCATGGACCGTGAGAGCTGTGAAACCGGTCTGAACTTTTCCGTCATCGCCACACCGGCAGAGGGCCTGTCCGGCCGCTTTGTCCGTCTGGACCGTGCACGCTTCGGCTCCATTGAAGGCGTAACAGACCGGGATTACTACACCAATTCCTTCCATGTACCGGTATATTATCCGATTACCGCGTTCCGGAAGATTCAGCTTGAGGCACCGTACCATGAGCTGACCAATGGCGGCCACATCAGCTATGTAGAGCTGGATGGCGACCCGACCCAGAATCTGGATGCCTTTGAAGCGATTGTCCGTTACATGAAGGAAAGCGGCATCGGTTATGGTTCCATCAACCATCCGGTTGACCGTGATCCGATCTGCGGCTATACCGGCATCATTGATGATGTCTGCCCGCGCTGCGGACGCCGTGAGGGTGAGGCAATCAGCATTGAAAAGCTGCGCCAGCTTGGCGTATATAAAAACCATAACAGTGATACCATCGGCTATCATGGTGATCCGAATGAAGAACGGGATCGCCGTCCGAACCCGATGATGTAACCGAAATAAGAGTGTATTTGTTGAGGAGGGCTTTTTATGATGAACGAACTGAATCATGTCACATACAATGAGCAGGGTGAAGAGATGGTAGGCGAAGGCGTTGGCTTCGAGCGTATCCGCCGCATCACCGGTTATCTGGTAGGCACACTGGACCGTTTCAACAACGCAAAGCGTGCGGAAGAGCATGACCGTGTGAAGCACGATGTTCGCCGCAGTGCATAACATATGAACGATCTAAATCTTCGCATTGCCGGAGTCATTGATGAATCAATCGTCGATGGCCCCGGCATCCGCTTTGTCATTTTCACGCAGGGCTGCCCACACCACTGTCCCGGCTGCCACAATCCCCAGACACATGATTTTGCTGCCGGAGAGCTGGTGCCGATTTCCCGGATTTTATCCGATATCCAGGCAGACCCGCTGATCTCCGGCGTCACCCTGTCCGGAGGAGAGCCGTTCTGCCAGCCGGAGCCGCTGGCGGAGCTGGTGCGGATACTCAAACAGGGCGGAAAACATATTATGGCGTATTCCGGCTATACATGGGAGCAGCTGCTTGCCATGGAGGACCCGGCGGTATTTTCACTGCTTCGGCAGTGTGATATCCTGGTGGACGGCCCGTTTGTGGAGGCACAGAGAGACCTGTCCCTGCGGTTCCGTGGAAGCCGCAATCAGCGCCTGATTGACGTACAAAAGTCCCTCAGGGAGGGAAAAGTTATCACGATTGCATAAAAATGCACATAACTTAACAAAACATGGGATTTTCTTTTGTGCAAAATGAAATAAAGATTGACAATTGCACAGAACTTGCTATAATAATGATATAAAGTACAATTTCCAATAACAGATAGCTGAATGTTTTGCTGTGGGTAATAAGGGGAAAGATTATGCGCAGTGTTCAGCCTGTTTGTATCGATTATCTGGCAGATACCTTCCGGATATACAGATTCGGAAATCGTATGTGCCGACTCGGTCAGGAAATCATGTGAGACGGTACTTTGTAAACGCAGGAAAGGCTGTTTTGTAGGAGAGCGGAACAGCCTTTCCTCATTTTTGGAAACAACAAAGCCGACGGCAAATGCCGTCGGCTTCTTTTCTCATCTTATCTGCGATTGGAGGTTCTCCAGATCTTGAGCTTTTCCGCTTCCTTGATGAGTTCTTCGCGGAACTGCGGATGGGCAACGGAAATGATTGCCTCGGCACGCTCCCAGGTGGACAGGCCCTTGAGGCATACCTTGCCGTACTCGGTTACGAGATAATGGGTGTTGGTCCGTGTATCGGTAACGGTGGAGCCCGGAGCCAGGGTCGGTACGATGCGGCTCTTCAGCTCACCGCTGCGGGTGGTGAAGGTGGAGGAGCAGCAGATAAAGCTCTTGCCGCCGTTGGACAGGTATGCACCCAGTACGAAGTCCAGCTGTCCGCCTGCGCCGCTGATATGCTTGATGCCGGCAGACTCTGCATTGATCTGGCCGGTCAGGTCAAGATCGACTGCATTGTTGATGGAAATAAAGTTGTCGATCTGGGCAACGGTGCGTGCGTCATTGGTATAGCTGACCGGGGCACTCATCAGAGCCGGGTTGTTATCCATGTAATCATACATCTTCTGGGTACCGGCACCGAATGCGTAAACCTGACGGCCCTTGTCAATGTTCTTCTTGGAGCAGGTAATCTTGCCGGCAGCAGCAATGTCGACGAAACCGTCCACATACATTTCGGTATGTACACCCAGATCCTTCAGGTCGGACTGGGCAATCAGGGAACCTACGGCATTCGGCATACCACCGATGCCCAGCTGCAGGCAGGCGCCATTCGGAATTTCTTCTACAATCAGTTTTGCAACGGTTTCATCAATTTCCGAAGCAGCTCCGCCGCCGCCCAGCTGGCCAATCGGCGGGTTGTTGCCTTCAACGATCATGTCCACCTTGCTGATATGTACGCCTTCTTCAAAGCCACCGAGGCAGCGCGGCATGTTCTGGTTCACTTCTACGATAACCGTCTTGCCGGTTTCGCAGACAGCGGCAAGATGGGAAGCATTCGGACCGAAGTTGAAATAGCCATGCTTGTCCATCGGAGCTACCTGGATCATAACAACATCCGGCGGGCAGATGCTTTCACGATACCAGCGCGGCAGCTCGGAATAACGCAGCGGTGCATAGTATGCCAGACCTGCATTGATCATCTTGCGTTCAATGCCGCTCATGTGCCAGGAATTCCAGGAAAAGTGCTTTTCTGCTTCCGGAACCTGTGCGATCGCAAGCGGCCACAGCAGAATGCCGCCGCGGATATTGACATCGTACAGTTCTTCTGCACGTGCTGCCAGTGCCTTGTCCAGCTCAACCGGTGTGCCGGTGCACCAGCCGAAGTCAACCCAGTCTCCGCTTTTTACTACTTTTGCCGCTTCTTCGGCGGTCGTCAGCTTGCTCTGATAGAGTGCCTGATAATCCATAAGTAACAATCCTCCGTGTATCATAAGATGGTCAAAAAATCATAAAAATATGTGCAAAAGCAACAAAAACAACCACATTAACCTTGGAATATTGTACTAGTATTAAAAGCGTCTGTCAAGCAGGTTGACGGAATTTGATAAGAAATGTGTACTTGTAATTGTTACCAGTATGCAGTACGATAGAACATGGCAATTTCAAAAACAGAACAGGTGAGGAGAAATATGAACAAACGTACCTTTGCCGGCCTGGTGCTGCCGGCATTATTTTGCACGCTGCTTTGGGGCAGCGCGTTTCCATCGGTCAAGACAGGCTATGCCCTGTTTGATATTGGAGAGGATGCAGCCAGCAAGCTGTTTTTTGCGGGATGGCGGTTTATGCTGGCAGGCATCGCCGTGCTGGCCGTGTCGGTTGTCATGAACCGGAAGCTGCTGGTTCCACAGAAGGGTCAGTGGAAGGGGATCCTGCTGCTGGGCATTGTACAGACCACGATGCAGTATGTGTTCTTTTACATCGGCCTGTCCCATACCACCGGGGTAAAAGGCTCCGTCATCACGGCAATGACCACATTTCTGGCGGTAGGTATTTCTCATTTCCTGTTTCCGGAGGACCGGCTGAATACCCGGAAAACCATTGGCTGCCTGATTGGCTTTGCCGGTGTATTGATGATTACCATCAGCTCAGCAGATGCATTGGGAGGCGGATTTGCATGGAATGGCGAAGGCTTTATGCTGCTGTCCACCATTGCTGCCGGCAGCGGTGCGGTCATCAGCAAATTTGTGGCAAAGGGACAGTCGCCTATGATGGTTACCGGCTGGCAGCTGACCATTGGCGGCGCCGTGCTGCTACTGGCGGGTATCGTTGGCGGCGGACATTTCAATACAATCACCCCGCAGGCCATTGCGCTGCTGGGCTATCTGATTTTCCTGTCAGCCGCAGCCTTTACCATCTGGACTGCACTGCTCAAGCAGTACCCTGTGGGCAGGGTGACAGTGTACAATTTCCTTGTACCGGTATTCGGTTCCCTGATGTCCGGCATCGTGCTGCATGAAACCGTCTTTACCGTGCGTAATATGCTGTCCCTGCTGCTGGTATGCTCCGGTATCATTCTGGTCAACCTGACCCGGGAGGGCACAGAAAAACAGGACAGCTGACCGGTTTCACTTGATTGTTTGCCGGTGACATGCTATACTGATACACAAATCAAATGAAAGAGGTGGAACGATGATTCACGTTTCCTGCAGATAAACAAAAAATGCACAGCGTAACAGTACAGCTGTGCCTTGTTGCGGGAAAGTGAACCATTGGTCTGCTCCTATAGGTGTGCCATCATGCGGTGTCGTGATGGGATATTTATGCTGCTGTGGGCTGCGGGAAGGAACTTTCCTGCAGCCTTTTTTCATGATACAGCAAGGAGGACACACCATATGTCAATGATACAGATGGAACATCTTACCTTCTCCTATCCGGGAAGCTTTGATACCATTTTTGAGGATGTCAGCATACAGCTTGACACCGACTGGAAGCTTGGATTTATCGGCAGGAATGGCAGGGGAAAAACCACCCTGTTCCAGCTCCTGCTGGGACGGTACGAATACAGCGGAACCATCACCAGCTCGGTACAGTTTGATTGTTTTCCCTATCCGGTCACCGCGCCGGAGCGCCTGACGGAGGAAATTCTGCAGGAAATCTGCCCGGCTGCGGAGCAGTGGGAGCTGATGCGGGAGCTGTCTGATCTGGAGGTAGAGCTGGAGGTACTCTGGCGGCCTTTTTCTGTCCTTTCCAACGGGGAACAGACCAAGGTACTGCTGGCGGCATTGTTTTTGAATGAGGGGCATTTCCTTTTGATTGACGAGCCCACGAACCATCTGGATGTCCGGGCAAGGGCGCTGGTATCCGCTTACCTGAAACGAAAAAAGGGATTTATTCTGATATCCCATGACCGGCATGTGCTGGATGGCTGTGTGGATCACATTCTGTCACTGAACCGGGCAAATATTGAGGTACAGAGCGGGAATTTCTCCTCCTGGATGGAGAATTTTGAACGGCAGCAGAGCTTTGAGCTGGCGCAGAATGAACGGCTGAAAAAGGATATCGGCCGTTTGCAGCAGGCGGCAAAACGCTCCGCGGTATGGTCCGACCGGGTGGAGGCAGCCAAGGTGGGAGCGGCAGACAAAGGCTATGTGGGGCATAAGGCAGCCAAAATGATGAAACGCTCCAAGGCAATGGAAGCGCGGCAGCAGAAGGCCATCCGGCAAAAATCCATGCTGCTGAAGAATACCGAAACAGCGGAGCTATTAAAGCTGTCACCGCTGGCATACCATGGGGATTTGCTGGCATCGGTTTCCGGGGTTTCGATAGAGTATGACGGAAAGGCCGTCTGTGAGCCGGTTTCGTTTACCGTCCGGCGGGGGGAACGGATTGTGCTGGACGGAAAAAATGGCAGCGGAAAAAGCAGCCTGTTAAAGCTGCTTTTGGGTGAACCGATTGCACATACCGGTACGGTGACCATCAGCTCCGGACTGGTGATTTCCTATGTGCCGCAGGATACGTCACACCTGCATGGCAACCTGTCCGACTTTGCACGGGAAAACCGGATTGAGGAAAGCCTGTTCAAAGCGATTTTACGGAAAATGGATTTTGAACGAAGCCAGTTTGACAAGGATATCCGGGAATTTTCGGGCGGACAGAAGAAGAAGTCTTGATTGCCAGAAGCCTGTGTGAACAGGCACATCTGTATGTGTGGGATGAACCGCTGAATTTTATTGACGTGTATTCCCGCATGCAGCTGGAGCAGCTGCTGGAGGAATATGCTCCCACCATGGTCCTGGTGGAGCACGATCAGGCATTCCGTGATGCGGTTGCAACCCAAATCGTTTCGCTTTGACCGCTCAGCGGGATGCAAACGGGGAAGGTTCCCCCACAAAGCCGGTTTCAAATTTCTTTGCATAATCCCGATAGTCTGCCGCGGACATGGACGGCTGGTAATCGGCGACCAGCTGCCGCGCCTGTGCGGCATTGTCCCGAAGCAGCCGGTACATGGTCAGTGCGGCCAGCCTGGCAGGGAGCAGATAGGCTTTTTCCTCGTCTGTGATGCGGAAATCCGCCCCATGCAGCGTGCCGGAGAAGCCGGAAAAGGTGAAGTTTACCACGGGCATGCGATGGGAAAGATCTCCCACATCGGTGGAAGCCGCATTATGGACAGAAAAGTTCACCGGTTCACTGGTTGCCCGGTCAGATAATAATTCTGCGGCTTCACACAATGCCTGACAAGGGTGGGCCGGAATTGTAGGCAGATATCCCATGTCATCGGTGATGGTAATTTCTGCGCCAAAGGCATATGCCGCGGCACGATAGGCACGGTCAATCTTTTTGTCTGCATCCAGCAGGGCTTCCCAGGTTTTGGCACGTACCTGCAGGTCCACCGTGACTTCATGGGGGACCACGTTGATGGCAGAATTGCCCATACGGACCACCTCTCCGATACGGACACAGTCCGCATCCCGCAGCGTACTGCGCAGCATGCCGATGGCACTGCGGGCCAGCGTGACTACATCCAGTGCATTGACACCCTTTTCCGGGGCAATGGCAGTGTGGGAAGCACGGCCTTTGATATGGATGAGCTTGGATAAAAAGCCGCTGGTGGAATTGCTGCCCAGCAGGAAATCCCTGTCGCAGGGCACCATATGGGCATGGGTTGTAACGGCGGCATCAATGCCGTCAAACGCGCCGCGCAGAAGCAGCTCCGGTTTACCGCCGCAGCAGGTGGCAATGCCATCCCTGCGCAGCTGGTTCAGCCGGTTCATGGGGACATGCTCCTCACAGGGAACGGCAAAAAATACTGCGCTGCCATCCAGCTGCTCCGCAACCATGGGATCAGACAGCGCCAATGCGGCACCCGCTAAGGCAGCCAGCTGCATATGATGTCCGCAGGCATGGGACATGCCGGTTTCCGGTACGGCAAAGGGATGCTCCGGGCAGCGGATGCCATCCAGTTCACCGATCAGGCAGACAGCCGGGCGGGAGGTGCCAAGTGTTGCTTTTACACCGGTTACCGCAAGTCCGGTCTCGGGAGACAGGCCGCAGCGGTTTGTCAGCCAGTCGGCAACCTTCTGTGCGGTACGGTGCTCTGCATAACCTGTTTCCGCATGGGTATAAATATCATGGGCAAATGCAGTCAGCTCAGAGGCGTGGGCATCAATGTAGCTGCAGATGCGCTGTTCAATGGAATTCATAGAATAACCTTCTTTTTATCCGGTACGCCGGAGCGATACCTGTTTTTCAAACCACAGCTTTAGTATACCCTGCATCAAAAGAGGTTGCAAGACGGGAAGAGAAGGGTATAATAAGGAGTGTCTGAAAAAAGAATGTCTGACAAACAAGGAGGACAAAGTATGAAGTGTTGTTATGAATGCGGCACACCGCTGGTGGAAAAATATCTGGAGAAAGAAGGCATGGTGCCGTATTGCCCGAAGTGCGGACAGTTCCGTTTCCCGATTTTCAATACAGCTGTCAGCATGGAGGTTCTCAGCCCGGATCAGACCCGTATTCTGCTGATTCAGCAGTATGGGAAAAAGCGAAATATTCTGGTTGCCGGTTATGTCAACCGGGGCGAATCGGCAGAGCAGGCTGTGGCACGTGAGGTAAAGGAAGAAATCGGCCTGACCGTGCATGATATTACCTTCAACAAAAGCCAGTTTTTTGAACCGAGCAATACACTGATGTTAAATTTTTCCTGCGTGGCAGACAGTGAGGATTTGAGCGGTGTAACCGACGAGGTAGACCATGCCGAGTGGTATGAACGATCAGAAACGCCGGAGGCTATCGCACAAAACAGCCTTGCGCAGCAGTTTCTGCTGGCATTTCTGGAAACAAAAGCCTGACTGCGGTGACCTGCACAGGTGCCGTTCCTGCTGCACTGGCATGGCTGGCCGTAAAAAAATAATATCCATATTTTGGAATTTATTGTCGCGAAAGGGTTTACAGAAATGCTGTCCCATGGTATGATATTTTCATGAGAAATTATGAGGGAATGGCATTTTCAGCCGAATTAGATAACAAAAACGGAGGACTGGAAAACGGCGGAATTTTACCGTCATCCAGGACATTTCTGCATCTTCCGTCAGAATTTGCACGCTCTGCCCTGATTTACGCATCCTATGTGGGCCATTATTTTTGCGACCATACCTATATGGTGCACCGGAACCGGTTTGATTATTTTATGCTTGCAGTTGTGGACAGTGGCGGAATGTTTTTTGAATATCATCACAAACGCTTTGAGGTTCATGCAGGCGATGTCATCCTGCTGGACTGCCGCCAGCCGCATACCTATGGCGCAATTGGAAGCGTTGTGTTCCGGTATATCTATTTCTGGGGTGGAAGCAGTGAGGAATATTATAAACTGCTGGCGGGAAATCAGGGGTATTTCCTGCAGCCTGCACGTTCCATTGAAGTGCAGAGTGCAATCCAGAGTATTTTTGCACTGGTAACCGACAAAACCTATAATGAGCATCGGATTTCCGCCCAGCTGTACCGGATACTCGGTGAACTGGCTGCGGAGGAAAAGCAGGGTTCCATTCAGAATGCCGCCGTGCTGCGTGCCATTGCCTATATGGAGCAGCATTTTTCCGAACGGCTTTCCATTGAGAAGATTGCCGACCAGGTCAATCTGAGTGAATATTATTTCAGCCGGCTGTTCCGCAAATGTACGTCGGTATCCCCCCATGCCTATCTGGTTAACCTTCGCATTACCATGGCACGCCAGCTGCTGACGGTTTCACAGAAATCGGTGGAACAGATTGCAGAGGAATGCGGCTTCCACAGTACCACCAACTTTATCCGCTCCTTCCGGGAGCATGTGGGCTGTACGCCCAAGCAGTTCCGCAGAACGGTTACCATTGAGGCAAATGGCCGAAAAAAGAAATGAGTGAACCGTTAACCTTTGGTGGTTTACGGGTTGACAATGGTGCGGATTACGCGTATACTATCCTTGTCCGGTAAAACGGGCAAGGATTTTTTATATATACAGGAGATTCAAATGAAACAGAACAAAATAACCGTATCGGAAATGGCACTGATTGCACTGATGGCTGCGGTCACCTGTATCATGGGACCGCTTTCCGTTCCCATTGGCCTTGTGCCGATTTCCCTGACCAACCTGGCGGTATATCTGGCAATCTATGTACTGGGCTGCCGCCGCGGAACATTGAGCTATCTGGTTTACCTGCTGCTTGGCCTGGTAGGCGTGCCGGTATTTTCCGGCTTTACCGGCGGCGTGAGCAAGCTGTTCGGCCCCACAGGCGGATATCTGCTTGGCTTTATCTTTATGGCACTGATTTGCGGCTGGGCGATTGACAGGTTTTCCTGCAAGCTGCTTCCGAGCTTTATCGGCATGCTGCTGGGTACCGTGGTGTGCTATGCCTTTGGTACGGCATGGCTGGCATATCAGGCCGACCTGTCGTTTGCAGCAGCACTGGCAGCCGGTGTCTTGCCGTTTATTCCGGGAGATCTGGCAAAGATGGTCATCGCTGCTGTTGTTGGCCCGCAGATTCGCCGCCGACTGGCGCAGGCACAGCTGCTTCGAAATGGACAGTAACAAATAATTGCTTGAAATGAGAGCATAAAAAAGCCGCATGCGTGCTGCATGCGGCTTTTGCCATTAATCCTCTGCGCGGCCGAATTCCGCCAGCTGCAGGTTTTCATTTTTATCCAGTGCCCAGTTGAGGTTCCACATGCTGGTAAACAGCAGCAGATACCGTCCACGGTAATCCTGTACAATCTTGCTGTCTGAGGTGATTTTCAGCTCGTCCGGCTGAATATCCTCATTTTCAATCCAGCGCAGGTACTGGTACGGCAAGCTTTCCATGACGATGTCCACGCGGTACTCGTTCTTCAGGCGGTATTCCAGTACATCCAGCTGCAGGGTGCCGACAACGCCGACAATGACCTCTTCCATGCCGGAATATGGCTCCTGGAAAATCTGGATGGCACCTTCCTGCGCGATCTGTTCCATGCCCTTGATGAACTGCTTGCGCTTCATGGTATCCTTCTGGCGGATGCGGCAGAATACTTCCGGCGCGAATGTCGGAATACCGGAATATTTGCAGTCAAAGCCCGGTGTACATACGGTATCACCAATGGAGAAAATGCCCGGGTCAAATACACCGATGATGTCACCGGCATAGGCTTCATCAATAATCGCGCGATCCTGTGCCATGATCTGCTGGGGCTGTGCCAGCTGCATTTTCTTACCGGCCTGTACATGGTACACATCCATGCCCTTTTCAAACTTGCCGGAGCAGATGCGCATGAAGGCAATGCGGTCACGATGGGCCTTGTTCATGTTTGCCTGAATCTTAAAGACAAAGGCAGAAAAATGCTCGTCAAACGGGTCAATGACTTCGCCGCGGGAGGTACGCGCCGTGGGCGGCGGTGTCATCTCCAAGAAGTACTGCAGGAACGGCTCGACACCGAAGTTGGTCAGCGCAGAACCGAAGAATACCGGGGAGAGAGTACCTGCCTGCACACGCTCCAGGTCAAAATCCTCGCCGGCGCCGCTGAGCAGCTCAATGTCATCCTGCAGGGTATCCCACAGGCGGGCGCCAACCATCGGCTCCAGTGCCGGGTCATCGGTAGCATAAATGGTGGCCTTGGCTTCCTTGGTACCGGCAACCGAAGCGGCTTCAAATGCCATGACATGGTTTTTCTGGCGGTCATAGACGCCCTTGAATTCCTTGCCGCAGCCGATGGGCCAGTTTACCGCATAGGTATCAATCCCCAGCTCCTTTTCCAGCTCGTCCAGCAGGTCATACGGGTCGCGGGATTCCAGGTCCATCTTGTTGATAAAGGTAAAAATCGGGATGCCGCGCATGGAGCAGACCTTGAACAGCTTACGGGTCTGCGCCTCCACACCCTTGGAAGCATCAATGACCATGATAGCGGAATCCGCAGCCATCAGGGTACGGTAGGTATCTTCAGAAAAGTCCTGATGTCCCGGGGTATCCAGAATATTGATGCAGTGTCCGTCATATTCAAACTGCAGGACGGAAGAGGTAACGGAAATACCACGCTGCTTTTCAATTTCCATCCAGTCGGAAACGGCATGGCGTGTATTTTTTTTGCCCTTGACGGTGCCGGCCAGCTGGATGGCTCCGCCGTAGAGCAGGAATTTTTCGGTAATCGTCGTTTTACCTGCGTCCGGATGCGAAATAATCGCAAATGTGCGGCGCTTTGTGATTTCTGATTTTAAATCTGGCAAAAGAAAAGACCTCCGATCAGCATTTGTTGCGTAAAAAAGCGCCGGCAGAGCGATACAGGCGCATATATATACATGTTACCATAAACTGTGACAGAAAACAATTCCTGATTTTCAGAAAAAGGATAGAAAAACGGCGCGTCGATGGTAGGAAATTCGACGCGCCATACAGTAAAGAGAGAGATATATGAAAGCACAGAATGGGAAAACTGTGCGGTGGCAGGCTATAAAAACCTTTGTTCTCAGGTGTTTTTCCGTTCTCCTGAGTACAGTTATAGTATACGCAGAAGTGAGAAGGAAAACAATGGACAGGATTCATAAAATGTGAAAATTATAAAGGTTTTCCTGTGTCAGTTTGAACAACTGTCTCTGTATGACGGACAATTGGGGGATTTTGTGAAAAACAGGCGGACATTGTGTTTTAAAACCAGCTGTGGTAAGATAAGAAAAATGAGATAAACAGGAGAACCATATGAACATTCAGATTTTTGGCAAAAGTAAATGCTTTGATACAAAGAAGGCGGAGCGCTATTTTAAGGAGCGTCGGGTGAAATACCAGTCGGTTGACCTGCTGCGCTATGGCATGAGCAAGGGGGAATTTACCTCGGTATGCCGTGCGGTAGGACTGGAGGCCATGATTGACCCCAAGGCCAAAGACCCGGATGCTGCCATGCTGCCCTATCTGGCATCGGATGAGGCAAAGATGGAAAAGCTGATGGAAAATCCCAAGCTGCTGAAAACACCAATTGTCCGCAATGGCAAGCAGGCGACGGTGGGCTACTGCCCGGATGTGTGGAAGACATGGGAATGAACCGGCTGCCGCATTTTGTGACGGAGACGGAATCCGTCTGGGATCAATTAAAGAAGGAAACCCGGCCGATTGCCCTGTACGGCATGGGTGACGGCGCGGAAAAGATTCTGCGTGTGTGTGAACAGCGGGATATACCGGTTGCGGGCATTTTTGCATCGGATGAATTTGTCCGGGGCCACAGCTTTGCCGGTTACCAGGTGCGGAAACGCTCGGAGCTGGAACAGGAGCTGGGGGATTTTGTGGCAGTGATTGCCTTTGCCTCCAGCCGGCCGGAGGTGCTGGCGCTGTTTGACCACCTCGACCGCACCCATACCACCTATGCGCCGGATGTACCGGTGGCGGGCGGTGAACTGTTTGACCTGGATTTTGTCCAGACTCACTGTGAGGAGCTGGAGCAGACCTATGGGCTGCTGGCGGATGACCGGTCACGGGAGGTTTTCGCGGCAACGGTAAATTTCAAGCTCAGCGGGAAGCTGCACTGGCTGCGGGACTATACCGACAGCCGGGAGACTGCCTTTGCCCGCTATTTAAAACCACAGGAAAACGAACATTTTGTCGATCTGGGTGCTTATAACGGAGATACCATCCGAGAGCTGCTGACGTATACCAAAGGAAAATATGCGTCGATTACCGCACTGGAACCGGACAAAAAGACCTTCAAAAAGCTGAAAAAGTATGTGGAACAGGCGGAGCTTGACCGCATCCAGCTGGTCAACGCCGGTGCATGGAATCAGCCGGGAGAAATGCTGTTTGCCGGGAAGGCGGGACGCAATTCCGTCCTGACTCCGGTGATGAACGAGGTATCCCACGACAAGCGCACGGTGACCATACCGGTGGAATCGGTGGATCATGTGCTGGACGGCAGGCCCTGCACGCTGCTCAAGCTGGATGTGGAGGGAGCAGAACGTATGGCGCTGGAGGGTGCGCGCCATACCATCCAGACCTGTCGGCCCCGTATTTCGCTGTCTGCCTATCACCGCAGTGAGGACCTGTATGAGCTGCCCCTGCTGCTGCATGAGATGTGCCCGGATGTCAGGCTCGGCATGCTGCACCATCCCTACGTCCCGGCATGGGAGACAAATTTCTATGTAACTTTTGGTTAAGGTCTGGAAATATTCTGTCATTTGCGGTATACTATTCCTATAGCATGTCCGTATGGACAGGGATATACTACTTTGTGTTACTACGTGAGGAGAGGATTCCAATGGCAAACTGTTTTTACTGTGATCCGGATCATGAAGGCCGCAAGGCGATTATGTTCCGTGTCGGCAAGATGAGAGAAGGCGTTCTGTATCTGTTCAAGGATCAGGCGCACAAGGGCCGTTGTGTTGTTGCTGTGGATGAGCATCTGGCTGAGCTTTCTGACCTGACGCCGGAGCAGCGCCATGCATATATGGATGATGTTGCGGACGTTGCCGCTGCAGTCAAGAAGCTGTGGGGCTGCACCAAGATCAATCTGGGTGCATATGGCGACAAGCTGCCGCATGTGCATTTCCATATCGTTCCGAAGTACGAAGGCGGCTTTGAATTCGGCGGCGGTTTTGAAATCACCAACCCGAATCCGGTACATCTGTCTCAGGAAGAATATGATGAGATGATGGCACAGCTGAAGGCTGAACTGAATATCACCAAAGACTAAAAGTTAACCTTATCAAAGAGAAGGACAGGGCATGGATGTGTTCTGTCCTTTTCTTTTTCCGGCGTTCTGTGTGCCAAATCCATTGTGTCCAGTTTGTAAAAATCCCCAATCTGCTTGAAATTCCTGCCTGTTCCGGCTATACTATATTCTAATATCGTATGTATTTAGGAGCTTGTTTATGTTTTCAAGTTATCTGAACAGCCAGATCATTCAGCTGCTGGTCAGCATTCCGGCCGTGCTGCTGTGCCTGAGCGTGCATGAGGCATGCCATGGCTACATGGCATATGCTCTGGGTGATCCGACGGCCAAACATGCCGGACGGCTGACCTTTGATCCCATCCGTCATTTAGACCCCATCGGTACCATCTGCCTGCTGTTTTTCCATGTGGGCTGGGCAAAGCCGGTACCGGTCAATCCGTCAAATTTCAAGCATCCCCGGCGGGATATCGCGCTGGTATCCCTTGCGGGACCAATGTCCAATTTCCTGCTGGCGCTGATAGCACTGTTTTTATATTACCCGCTGCGGCTGGCGGAGTCCTCGATTGTCATGACCATTGCACTGATGCTGTATATGGTTGCGGTTATCAGCATCGGACTGGGTGTATTCAACCTGATTCCGGTACCGCCGCTGGATGGCTCGAAGATTTTACTGTCCTTCCTGCCGCGGAAATATGAGTGGAAATTCGCACAGTATCAGCAGTTTATCCAGTTTGGATTGCTGGTATTACTGGTATTTGGCGTGCTGAATATGCCGATTCACTTTTTTGTAAATATCATTTATCAGGGCTTGGCTTCGATTGTACTGGCGGTGCTGGGATGACGGAAAAAATGACCTTTCATCTGTCCGCCTTTGACGGGCCGCTGGATTTGCTTTTGCATCTGATTGCAAAAAACAAAGTCAATATTTATGATATCCCGATCTCCCTGATTCTGGAACAGTATATGGAGGTGCTGCGGGAGGCACAGTCGGCGGATATGGAGGTTGCCGGTGATTTTATCGCCATGGCAGCCCAGCTGATGCTGATTAAATCCCGCATGCTGCTGCCGAAGGAGAAGAACGAGGCAGAGGAAGACGAAGACCCCCGTGCCCAGCTGGTGGAACAGCTGCTGGAATACCAGCGCATCCGTGTGGTGCAGCCGTTTTTCCGGGCACACGGTGAAGTGGGACGGGATATTTTCACCCGGCCGCCGGAGCCGTTGGAACGAAAGAAACAGTTTGAAGGTACATTGCCGCCGGAAAAGCTGCCGGATGCCGCACGACGGATGCTTACCCGTATCGGACGAAAGCTGCCGCCGCCGGTCAGTGCCTTTTCCGGCATTGTGGGACGGGAACGTGTACCGGTACACACCAGAATTACCGCCATCCTGCTGCGATTCCGACGGAAGGCAACCCTCAATTTCCGCAGCCTGTTCCACGGCGCGGAGAGCCGGTCGGAAATCGTGGCAACCTTCCTTGCCGTGCTGGAGTTATCCAAGACGAACCGGATCCGTATTGACGGGGAAGGGGATGACACCACACTTACATTGTTTACCGGCAGGGAAAAGGAAGAAGTTCGGGAGGAACGCATTTCATGAATGAATTGTCGTGCCTGTTGGAGGGCATCTTATTTGCATCGGGAGAACCGGTCTATGCGCACAAGCTGATGCAGGTGCTGGGCGTGGATGCGGCGACGCTGCACGGTCTGGCACAGGAGCTGGCGGACAGCTATGATGCGGAAAAGCGGGGCTTTCAGCTGATCCGCCTGCAGGACAGCTACCAGATGGTTTCCCGTGCGGAATATGCGGATACCATCCGGCGGGCGCTGGAGGTGCGGCGCGCACCGTCCCTGTCCGCAGCTGCACTGGAGGTACTTTCCATTGTGGCATACCGCCAGCCGGTGACCCGGGCCTATATTGAACAGCTGCGCGGCGTGGACAGCTCGAATACCGTGCTGACCCTGCTGGATAAGGGCCTGATTGAAGGCTGCGGCCGTCTGGATGTACCGGGCAGGCCGATGATTTACCGTACGACTCCCGCATTTCTCCGAGCATTTTCCATTTCATCGCTGGATGAACTGCCGGAACTACCGGAGCTCAAGGAGCTGGAGGAAAAGCGTGAGGCAGAGCGGGCGGAGGCAGAGACATGATGGTACTCCGCATCCTGGGCATCCTGCTTGGTATTGCGCTGGGACTCGTCATCCTGCTGACCGTGTTTACCCTGTGGGCACCCATGCGGGTGGAGCTCAGGCGGACTATGCCGGATGGACCGATCAAGCTGCGCGTGGGCTTTGGCCCGGTCAAACGGGTTTTCACTGTTGGAAAGCGGAAGAAAAAGCCCAAATCCCAGGAGCAGGAAAAGCCGAAAAAGGAAAAAAAGCCGAAAAAACAAAAGCAGCCCCAGGCACCGTGGTTCGATGTGAAGAAGCTGGATTATGCGGAAGCCTTTTCCCTGATGCTCACGCTGATTGACGATATGGCGGGAGCAATGACATGGGAAAAGCTGCATGTGACCCTGATTGTACACACATCGGATGCCGCGAAAACCGGAGAGCTGTTGGGAGCGTTAAGCGTAGCAGTCGGTAACCTGTATCCCTATCTGGAGCGTGCGTTTGTGCTGCAGGATATAAGGATTGTCCTCGATGCGGATTTTGACGCGGAGGAAACGGTCTGGGGTATGGATATTGCCATCATGACACGGCTGTCCCGCTTTGTGCACACCGGCTGGAAACGCCGGAAGGCGCTGTGGGCGCTGTGGAAATCCATCCGGACAACAAAAGAAGAACGGGAAACCTGGAGCCGGGAACATGCGGCTTCTGAACATGATAAAACGTAATGAAAGAGGGAATAACAAATGGCAGAACACGGTGTAAATGGCCTGATGGCTGAGACAATGGAAAAAATCCGCTCCATGGTGGATGTCAACACAATTATCGGTGATCCGATTGTTACCCATGACGGTACGACGTTGATTCCGATTTCCAAGGTTACCTTTGGCTTCGGTTCCGGCGGAACGGATTTCAAATCCCGCAACAGCAGTGATACCGCACCGCTGTGCTTTGGCGGCGGCGGCGGAGCCGGTGTCAGCATCTCGCCGGTGGCATTCCTGATTGTCAGCGAAGGAAATGCACGGATCCTGCCGGTTAACATGCCGGCGGACAACAGCACGGATCGTCTGATTGAGATGATTCCGGATGCGGTCAACGGCATTCAGAATTTCGTTTCCAACCGCCGGGGCAAGAAGACAGAGGAGCCTCAGGCACCGGTGACCGATGTAGCGGAGCCGGCTGAACCCACAGAATAAAAGAAGAGGGGGAGCGCACAGCTCCCCTTTTCCCGTCAGGGGCATAATCCATCTGCTTTCCCCGTAGGATGAAGGCTGAGGGGGGATGGTGCATGAAGGGAAAGCTGTTATTCTGTCTGGCCGTGGCAGCCATGCTGTGTGCCGGGCGCTGCATGGCATATTCCGCATCAGCCTATGCGGTGCTTTCCGCGGATACCGGCGTTTTGCTGGACGGGATGCAGGAAAACCAGCGCCTGCCCATGGCAAGCACGACAAAAATCATGACAGGCCTGCTGGCAGCGGAGGAAGCGGAGATTGACCGGATTATCACGGTGTCAGATACCTGTGCAGGCATCGAAGGCTCCTCTATGTATCTGCAGGCAGGGGAACAGCTGCCGCTGCGGGATGTACTGTATGGCCTGATGCTCTGCTCCGGCAATGATGCCGCGGAATGTATCGCGGAGGAATGCGGCGGGAGAGATGCTTTTGTTGCCCGGATGAATGCGCGGGCACAGGAGCTGGGGTTAAAGGATACCCATTTTGACAATCCCAGTGGGCTGGATGGCGCCACCCATTACACGACGGCATATGAGCTGGCAAGACTGGCGGCAGAAGCGTTGAAAAATGAAACCTTTGCAGAGGTTGTTGCGACAAAGTCCTATACCTCCGGCACACGCACCATGGTGAACCACAATAAAATGCTCCGGCTGTATCCGGATGCCATAGGGGTAAAAACCGGTTATACCATGACAGCCGGACGCTGTCTGGTCAGTGCGGCAAAGCGGAATGGACGTACCGTGGTCGCCGTGACGCTCAATGACCGCAATGACTGGAATGACCATGTGCAGCTGCTGGATGAGGCCTTTGCAGGGATGCAGGAACAGCAGTGGGCAAAGCAGGGAGACACGGCATGCAGCATTCCCGTACAGACCGGTACTGCCGGCACCGTGGATGCGGTATATGCGGAGGATTTGTCTGCTTCCCTGCTGCAGAAGGAAACGGCAGAGCTGGAGATATCCTGTGTGGATTTTCTGTATGCACCGGTGAAACCGGGAACCGTCTGCGGAACTGCTCGGGTGGTCTGCAGAGATATGGTGCTGTGTGAAACCCAGCTGCTCTGCGGCAGCGAAGTACAGTTGGATACCGCGCAGGAGGATCTCAGCAGGAAGGAACGGTTTCTGCTGTGGTGGGATCGCCTGCGCAAACGGGTTGTGACATAAAAAAGAAATGAGTTGAGACAGATGAAAATTACCATCATTCACGGACAGAGCCATCATGGCTCTACCTGCCATATCGCACGGATGCTGGCGGAAAAGCTGCACGGTAATATCACGGAAATTTTCCTGCCGCGGGATTTTGACTGCTTTTGTACCGGCTGTACCAGCTGCTTTATGCAGGGAGCAGAGAGCTGTCCCCATTACGAGAAGCTGCAGCCGGTTACACAGGCGATTGACGAAGCGGATGTGCTGATTTTTGCCAGCCCGGTGTATGTATATCATGCCACCGGTTCCATGAAGGCATTGCTGGACCATTATGGCTACCGCTGGATGGTGCACCGTCCGGCGGCATGTATGTTCCATAAACAGGCGGTATGCATTTCCACAGCAGCGGGAGCCGGCATAAAATCCACCAATAAGGATATGGCTGACAGCCTGTTTTATTGGGGTGTGGCACGGATTTACCGGTATGGCATGGCAGTCAATGCGGTGTCATGGGATGGAATACCGGCGAAAAAACGGGCAAAAATAGAAGCAGATACCGATAAGCTGGCAAAGAAAATTCTGGCACGGCAGGGGCATGTGGTACCGTCGTGGAAGACCAGGGCGGTTTTCACAGCGATGCATTTCGTACAGAAAAAGGGCTGGAATGAAGTGGACGCGGCATATTGGAAGCAACAGGGCTGGACGGGTTCCAAACGTCCATGGAAGGAATGACAGATGCAGGAACGCTTACAGAAAATTTTATCCGGCGCGGGAATCTGCTCCCGGCGGGCAGCGGAGAAGCTGATTGCATCCGGCGCGGTGACGGTCAACGGCGTGACGGCGCAGGTGGGGGACCGGGCTGACCCGGAAGCCGATACCATCTGCGTTGACGGACGACCGGTGGGTGGGCATGAGGCATTACATACCATTATGCTGTATAAGCCCGCAGGCGTTGTCACAACCATGTCGGATGAGAAAAATCGAAAGACCGTGGCAGAGCTGGTGCGGCAGTGCCCGGCCCGGGTGCTGCCGGTGGGCAGGCTGGACCAGTATTCGGAGGGATTGCTGCTGCTCACCAATGATGGTGCTTTGCTGGATGCCCTGACCCATCCGCGGTACCATGTGGACAAGACCTATGAGGTAACCGTGCGCGGACCGCGCGAACGGATTCCGGAGCTGGGAAAGCCGATGGACATTGACGGTTATACCATCCGTCCGGCACAGGTGCAGGTGTGCCGGAGCAATCCGGACCATACCCATGTGCTGCATATCACGATTCACGAAGGCCGAAACCGGCAGATTCGGAAAATGTGCGCACAGTGTGGCTTTCGGGTGCTGCGGCTGTGCCGTATTGCAGTGGGAGAGCTGAAGCTGGACAAAGAGCTGCGTCCGGGGCGCTGGCGGGAGCTGGCACCGGAGGAAATTGCGGCACTTTGGAAAAAATCCGGCGCAGCCCAACGGGAAAAGTGAAGCGATTCCTGCATAAATTTTGCAATCTGCACGAGAAACACTTGCATTTTTATCCATCAACAGATACAATAATAATGTGGACAAATACAAATTTTGCGAGAGTTTGAGGCAGTAATTATGAATGATTTAATGAGCAAAATACAGAATAATCTGTCAACCTTTTCAAAAGGACAGCGGCTGATTGCAAAATACATCATTGAACACTACGACAAGGCTGCATTTCTCACTGCAAGCAAGCTGGGAGCGACTGTTGGTGTCAGTGAATCGACGGTTGTGCGTTTTGCAACGGAACTGGGCTATGGCGGTTATCCGCAGCTGCAGAAGGCACTGCAGGAAATGATTCGCAATAAGCTGACAGCAGTACAGCGTATGGAGGTCACCAGTGACCGTATGGGTGACCAGGATATCCTGCGCTCGGTCCTGTCCTCTGATATTGATAAAATCCGCATGACACTGGATGAAATTGACCGCAGCTCCTTTGAGGCGGCGGTTGAGGCCATTCTGCACGCGCGGAATATATATATTCTCGGTGTGCGTTCCTCCGCATCCCTGTCCGGCTTCCTGGGCTTCTATTTCAATCTGATGTTTGACAATGTAAAACTGATCCATACCAACAGCGTCAGTGAAATTTTTGAGCAGATTCTGCGTGTGGGTGACGGGGATGTTGTCCTGGGCGTGAGCTTCCCGCGGTATTCCAAGCGCACGCTGAAGGCACTGGAATATTCCAAAAAGTCCGGTGCAACGGTGATTGCGCTGACAGACAGCCGTCTGTCGCCGCTCAGTCAGACGGCGGATTATACGCTGCTGGCCAAGAGCGATATGGCATCCTTTGTGGATTCCCTTGTGGCGCCGCTCAGCGTTGTCAATGCGCTGATTGTGGCCATCGGTATGCGCAAGCAGAAGGAAATCAGTGAAACCTTTACCCATCTCGAGTCCATCTGGGACGAATATGAGGTTTATGAAAAACTCGACAACGAATAATACAAAGAAGATCACAGTGGCTGTTGTGGGTGCCGGCGCCGCCGGACTGATGGCAGCCGGAACGGCAGCCCTGCAGGGAGCAGAGGTATTGCTGTTTGAGCATAATGAAAAAGTGGGCCGGAAGCTGGCGATTACCGGCAAGGGCCGCTGCAATGTCACGAACAACTGTGATATGCAGGAATTCTTGGCGCATGTGCCGCAAAATCCCCGGTTTCTGTACAGCGCATTGGGTGCGTTTTCCGTACAGGACACCATGGATTTCTTTGAGCAGCAGGGTGTGCCGCTGAAAACCGAACGCGGCAATCGGGTGTTCCCGGTGTCTGACAACGCAAGGGATATCGTGGATGCCCTGTTTTACTGGGTGCGCAAATGCGGCGTGACCATTCTGCGGGAGGAAGTGACCGATATCTGCGCGGAGGAAGCCGGTGTCACCGGCGTGATGGCAGGGGGGCGCAAGCACAACGCAGACCGTGTGATTGTGGCAACGGGTGGCAAATCCTATCCGCTGACCGGCTCTACCGGTGACGGCTATGTCTGGGCGGAAAAGCTGGGGCATACCGTGACACCGCTGCGTGCGTCGCTGGTTCCGCTGGTGAGCCCGGATAAGGACTGTCCGCGGCTGCAGGGGCTTTCCCTCAAAAATGTGTCGCTGACTATTTTTGAGAACAACAAAAAGCTGCATGAGGGCTTTGGCGAAATGCTGTTTACCCATTTTGGCCTTTCCGGCCCGTTGGTGCTCAGCGCGTCGTCCCATATGCGCAAATGGGACAAGGCATCCTATCGGGCGGAAATTGATTTCAAGCCTGCGCTGGATGAGGCGGCACTGGATAAACGCATCCTGTCGGATTTTTCCCAGGAGCTGAACACGGATTTCCGCAATTCGCTGGGCAAGCTGCTGCCACGCAAGCTGATTCCGATTGTGGTGGAGCGGTCGGGCATTGACCCGCACCAGAAGGTAAATGGGATTACCAAAAAGCAGCGGCAGGCTCTGGTACGGCAGCTTAAGCATTTTGAGGTGGCAATCAGCGGACCGGGTCCGATTCGGGATGCCATCATCACCTCCGGCGGTATTTCCGTCCGGGAGATTGTACCAAAGACAATGGAATCCAAAAAGGTTCCCAACCTGTATTTTGCCGGTGAAATCATGGATGTGGATGCCTATACCGGCGGCTTCAACCTGCAGATTGCATGGTCAACCGGCTATCTTGCGGGATATCACGCCGGTCAGGAGATAGAAGAATAAAGTGAGGGTATGTTATGAAATCAATTGCGGTTGCTATTGACGGCCCGTCCGGTGCCGGAAAAAGCACGATTGCACGGGCGGCAGCGGGACATCTGGGCTTTGTCTATGTGGACACCGGGGCGATGTACCGTACCATTGGCCTTGCCGTATGCCGTGCGGGCGTGCAGCTGGGAGAAACGGAAAAAATCCAGTCGGTACTGGATGCGGGACTGCAGGTCAGCCTGCGGTATCAGGACGGTGTGCAGCATGTCCTGCTGAACGGTGAGGATGTGTCCGGTCTGATCCGCACGCCGGAAATGTCGAAATATGCGTCCTTTGTGTCTGCTGTTCCGGCGGTACGGGCCTTCCTGCTGGACACCCAGCGGGAAATGGCGCGGACCCACAATGTCATTATGGACGGACGGGATATCGGCACCGTGATTCTGCCGGATGCGGAGGTCAAGATTTTCCTGACTGCATCCCCGGAGGCACGCGCGCGCCGTCGGTTTATTGAGCTGCAGGAAAAGGGCGAACAGGTCACTTATGAGGATGTGCTGACAGATATGATCCAGCGGGACCATGACGATGAGACCCGTGCGGCAGCACCGCTCAGACAGGCGGAGGATGCCGTACTGGTGGATACCAGTGACCTGACGCTGGAGCAGTCCATGGAGGCTGTGGAAGCCGTTGTCCGCCGTGCGCTGGAGGACTGAGCCGATGAAATTCAATCGTACATTCCAGGCAATTGCCATTCCGATTGTCAGCATTTATGACCATTTAAAGTATAATTATCATGTAATTGGCCGGGAAAATATCCCGGAAGGCGGCTGTGTGGTCATTGCCAACCATACCCAGTGGGCAGACCCGGTGCTGGTGGCAACCGCCATGGGAAATAAATATCCGATTGTTGCCATGGCAAAAAAGGAGCTGTTTGCCATCAAGCCGCTGGCTCCGCTGATTTCCGCGCTGGGTGCCTTTCCGGTTGACCGGGGCACGGCGGATATCGGGGCTATCAAGACCGCACTCAGG
Organism: Clostridiales bacterium; assembly: GCA_004555915.1. GTDB lineage: Bacteria > Bacillota > Clostridia > Oscillospirales > Butyricicoccaceae > Butyricicoccus_A. The sequence goes on from SFJM01000008.1 coordinate 105,505, forward strand.
TCGGTCAAGGAAGGCAAAAAGCTGCTGATTTTCCCGGAAGGCACCACCAAGCACAAGGAAGGCGATGCGGTCAAGGAAGGCGCGGCCATGATTGCAGCCCGCACCGGTGCCCCCATTCTGCCGATGTATATATCAGAAAACAAGAAATTTCGATCCAAGGTATATGTTGTGATCGGTGAACCGTTCCAGCCGGAAAAGGTACGTTCCAAGGAAGGCTACGGCCGTCTGGCGGAGGATATGATGAAGCGTGTCTATGCGCTGAAGGAGAGAATTTGATGGTCACAGTGGCAAAGACAGCAGGCTTCTGCTTTGGCGTCCGCCGTGCCGTGCAGATGGCGGAGCAGGCATGTCAGGACTATGGCAGCATCTGGGCGCTGGGGGATATTATCCACAATGCCCATGAGGTGCAGCGTCTGGCGGATCTGGGCGTGCACAAGGCGGAGCAGGTTGCGGATGTCCCGGACGGCGTACCGGTGCTCATCCGGGCCCATGGCGTGCCGGAAGAGGTCATCCGGGCACTGGAGGGCAAGGGCTGCTCTATCGTAGATGCGACCTGCCCGTTTGTGGGAAAAATCCACCGGATTGCCCGGGAGGAGAGCCGCAGCGGCCGCCGGCTGCTCATCATCGGCTCACGCAATCACCCGGAGGTCGTGGGCATCCAGGGCTGGTGCCGGGATTCTGCGGTGTATGAAACACCGGAGGAGCTGGAGCATGCATTATGCACAGTGCCGGAAAACGGACAGGATTTACGGGAAATTCCGGTCAGTGTCGTGGCACAAACCACCATCAATAGAAAAATATTTGATATTTGCACTAAAATTATAAAAAAACAGTGTACAAATGCAAAAATATTTGATACAATATGTAATGCGACGGACGAGCGTCAAGCAGAAGCTCGTCTACTGGCTGGCAAATCGGACATTATGATTGTGATTGGCGACAGGAAAAGCTCTAACACAAAGCGTCTGTATGAAATCAGCACATCACTCTGTGACCGCGTGCTATACATCGAAGATGCCACTGGACTGACAGGAAATGAGGTTCAGGGTATGGAGCAGCCATATATCGGGATTACAGCAGGCGCGTCCACGCCAGCCTGGATTATTAAGGAGGTCAGAAACATTATGAGCGACGAAACAAGAATTGAAACCGGCAGCGAAGACTTCGCTGCAATGCTGGAGGAATCCTTCAAGACTTTAAATACAGGAGATAAGGTAACCGGTACCGTTCTGAAAATTTCCCAGAACGAAGTTCATGTAGACCTGGGCGTCAAGCATGCAGCTTATATCCCGATGCATGAGCTGTCTGATGATCCGTCCTTCAACCTGGAGGAAAGCATCAAGGTTGGCGACGACATCGAGGCTGTTGTTGTCCGTGTAAACGACGCAGAGGGCACCATCGTACTGTCCAAGAAGCGCGTTGACCAGATGAAGGGCTGGGAGTCCATTGAAGCTGCTAAGGACGAAAAGACCGTTATCGAAGGCAAGGTAAGCGAAGAGAACAAGGGTGGCGTTGTTGCAAGCGCATTCGGCATCCGTGTATTCATCCCGGCATCCCAGACCGGTATCCCGAAGGGCCAGCCGCTGAGCCAGCTGGTAGGCCAGGTTGCACGCTTCCGCATCACCGAAATCAACCGCCCGAGAAAGCGCGTTGTTGGTTCTATCCGTGCCGTTATGCAGGAAGAGCGCCGTGCAGCTGCTGACAAGGTTTGGGCTGACATCGAGGTTGGCAACGAGTACACCGGTACCGTGAAGTCCCTGACCTCCTACGGCGCATTCGTAGACATCGGCGGCGTTGACGGCATGATCCATATTTCCGAGCTGTCCTGGGGCCGCATCAAGCATCCGTCTGAGGTTGTCAATGTTGGCGATACCGTTAACGTATACGTTATCGGCCTGGATCGTGAGAACAAGAAGATTTCCCTGGGCTACAAGCGTCCGGAGGACAATCCGTGGAATGTCTTCACCGCAAACTATGAGATCGGCGACACCGCTACCGTTCGCATCCTGAAGTTCATGCCGTTCGGTGCATTTGCGCAGATCATCCCGGGCGTTGACGGTCTGATCCACATTTCCCAGATCGCAAACCGCCGCATTGAGAAGCCGGAAGAAGTTCTGTCCAAGGACGAAGAGGTAGAGGCTAAGATCATCGACATCGACACCGAGAAGAAGAAGGTTTCCCTGTCCATCCGTGCTCTGCTGAATCAGAAGGAAGACTAATTCCATCATTCTTTCAACATCAATGGGGAGCATCCGCTTGCGGATGCTCTCTTTTTTTGCCGTTTTCCCGGGAACCATGGACAATCTGCCGGCATACGCTGCTTTCAGCCGGATGGCGAAAGGGGGCGGCAGATGGTGCTTTGGCTGAAAACCGCGCTGGCACGCAGGAAAATACGGCGGAAACACCAGCGTCATGGCAGATGGCTGCCGGTATGCCTGCTGGCGGGGATTTTGGTGCTTCTGCCGGTCCGACTGCGCCCGAAGCTGATGGATTATGCGGAAAATTATGTGCAGTATCAGGCCACCAGCATGATGGAACAGGCTGTGGCGCAATGTGCGGAGGAGATGACAGAAATCGGGCAGACCCATACCAGCGCCGACGGCACGGTAACCGCATTGTCCACCGACGCGGCAACGGTCAACCGGCTGCGTACCCGGATTGTCCAGCAGGTGTATGATGACATCGGCGCGCTGGAACAGGCTGGGGGAACGGTTGCACTGGGTACGCTGATTGATCCCCAGTATCTGGCGGGCGTGGGGCCGCAGATTCCCTTTGGCGTCGTGGCACTGGGACAGGTGACCGCACAGGTCAGCTCAGATTTTTCCTCCTCCGGCATCAACCAGACCATCTATGAGCTGACCATCCGTGTCAATGCGGATTTTTCCCTGAAGGCAATGGGCTGGAGCAAACCTGTGACCATTTCCGCGGAATATCCGCTGGAAGAGACAATTATCGTGGGAGAAGTGCCGATGATTGCGGCAGGATCGTGATAAAAGCCAAAGAAACCTGTATTTTTCCCTTTTCCAACAGGAATATTTTTGATATAATAAAATGTATGTTTGGAAAGGATGAATAGCATGGATATCGCACAGCAGGCAGCGGCTTTGCGCGAAGCCCTGCGCTATCACAATAAAAAATATTATGACGAGGATGCGCCGGAGATTTCGGATTTTGAGTATGACCGTATGCTGCGTGCGCTGGAAACGCTGGAGGCAGCGTATCCTGAGGTGGATACACCGGATTCTCCCACCCATCATGTGGGCGGCAGCGTATCGGATAAATTTTCCCCGGTGACCCATCCCTGGCCGCTGGAAAGCCTGCAGGATGTCTTTTCCTTTGAGGAGCTGGCAGAGTTCTTCACCCGTGCCGATGCACCGGAATATGTGGTGGAGTACAAAATTGACGGCCTGTCCGTGTCGCTGGAATATGAAAACGGTATTTTTGTCCGGGGTGCTACCCGGGGCGACGGTGTGACCGGTGAGGATGTCACCGACAATCTGCGCACCATTGCGGATATCCCCAAGGTTTTGCAGGATGCGCCGCCGACGCTGGTGGTGCGCGGCGAGGTGTATATGCGCCGTTCGGTATTCGATGCCATCAACGCCCAGCGGGAGCTGGACGGCAAGCCATTGCTGGCCAATCCCCGCAACGCAGCAGCCGGCTCCCTGCGGCAGCTGGACAGCAGCATCACAAAGGAACGCAGGCTGTCCATTTTCTGCTTCAATATCCAGAACAGCGATGAGCTGCCGCTGGAATCCCATGTGCAGGCGCTGGATTACCTGAAAAAGCTGGGCTTCCCGGTGTCACCACGCTATCCGGTTTATACGAATCCTGCTGACATTCAGAAGGAAATCGAACGGATGGGCGACAGCCGCGGCGAACTGGATTTTGATATTGACGGCGCCGTGGTCAAGGTCAACAGCTTTGCCCTGCGCAATGCATTGGGCTCCACGGCAAAATATCCCCGCTGGGCTTCGGCTTATAAATACCCGCCGGAGGTAAAGGAAACGCTGCTCAAAGACATTGTCATCACAGTCGGACGCACCGGCGTGCTGACACCCAATGCGATTCTGGAGCCGGTACGGCTTGCAGGAACCACCGTCAGCCGTGCCACACTGCACAACCGGGATTTTATCCGGGAAAAGGATGTGCGTGTGGGAGATACCGTCCGTGTCCGCAAGGCCGGGGAGATTATCCCGGAAATTCTGGGCTATGTGCCCGAAAAGCGTCCGGCAGATGCGGTACCGTTTGAAATGCCGACGGTATGCCCGGTATGCGGCGCACCGGTTTTTGCGGATGAAGATGAAGCGGCCATTCGCTGTACCGGCGCGGAATGCCCCGCACAGCTGCTGCGCAATCTTATGCACTTTGTCTCCCGTGATGCCATGGACATCGACGGCTGCGGACAGGCTGTGCTGCAGTCGCTGATTGATGCGGATCTGGTGCATTCCGCCGCGGATCTGTACACGCTGAAGGCGGAGGACATTGAACCGCTGGAGCGCATGGGAAAGAAATCTGCGCAGAATCTCGTGGCTGCCGTGGAAAAATCCAAACAGAATGACCTTTCCCGCCTGCTGTTCGCCTTTGGCATCCGGCATGTGGGACAGAAGGCAGCCAAAACACTGTCCGGCACCTTCGGTTCACTGGACGCGGTGCTGTCCGCAACAGAGGAACAGCTGACGGAAATCCGTGATATCGGCGGCGCCATTGCACAGGCGATTGTGGAATGGCGGGAACAGGAGCAGTCACAGCATCTGATTGCCCGTCTGCGGGAAATCGGTGTGAATTTCAACGGCGAACAGACGGTGAAAAGTGACAAGCTGGCAGGAAAGACGATTGTGCTCACCGGTACGCTGTCCCTGTTCACAAGAAAGCAGGCAACCGAAATCATTGAACGTCTTGGCGGACGGGCATCCGGCTCGGTTTCCAAAAAGACCACCTTTGTTGTTGCAGGCGAAAATGCCGGCAGCAAGCTGAAAAAAGCAAATGACCTTGGAATCCCGGTTCTCACCGAACAGGAATTTCAGGATTTGATACAGGAGGATGAAGAATAATGGCTATCACCAGAGAAAATGTCGAATATATTGCCAATCTTGCGCGTCTGGATCCGAAGGGCAAGGGCTTTGACAAAATCGCGGAAGATATGCAGGGCATCGTTTCCATGGTCGATCAGCTGCAGGAGCTGGATCTGGGCGATATTACCGATGTGATTGATACCGAACGCAAAAATGCCATGCGTGAGGATGTGCCGGTTCCGTCCTATGACAAGGAGGACATTCTGGCAAATGCGCCGAGTGTGGAATGCGGCGGCGTAAGCGTACCGCGTGTCGTAGAATAAGGGAGGTATCAGAAGATGGAATTGTACCAGAAAACAGCAGCCGAGATGTCGGCAATGCTGAAAAATAAAGAGGTCAGCTCGGTGGAGCTGACAAAGGCAGTGTTTGCACGTACTGCCGAAGTAGAGGACAAGGTGGGCGCATATATCACCCTGGCCGAGGAAAAGGCGCTGGCGGATGCCGCTGCGATTGACGCAAAGCGTGCCGCAGGCGAAGAGCTTCCGCTGCTGGCCGGTGTGCCGGTATCGGTGAAGGACAACATCTGCACCAGGGGCATCCGTACCACCTGTGCATCCAGAATGCTGGAAAACTTCAACCCGCCCTATGACGCGACAGTGATGGATAAGCTGAATGCAGCAGGGCTGGTCATGACCGGCAAGACCAATCTGGATGAGTTCGCCATGGGCTCTTCCTGTGAAAATTCTGCTCTGCAGAAAACCCGCAACCCGCACAATCTGGATCATGTTACCGGCGGTTCCTCCGGCGGTGCGGCAGCTTCTGTTGCGGCAGGCGAGGTTTCGATTGCGGTTGGTTCGGATACCGGCGGTTCCATTCGTCAGCCCGCATCCTTCTGCGGCGTTGTAGGCCTGAAGCCTACCTATGGCACCGTATCTCGTTACGGCCTGATTGCGTTTGCTTCCTCTCTGGACCAGATCGGCCCATTCGGCCGCTGTGTGGAGGATGCTGCCATGCTGGCAGATGTGCTGCGCGGCTATGACAAGATGGATTCCACCAGCTATCCCCGGGAATATGACAGCCTGACAGCCGGCCTGAATGCGGATATCAGGGGCATGAAGATCGGCCTGCCGAAGGAATATTTCGGGGAAGGCATTTCGGAGGAGGTCAGCAAGTCGGTACTGGCTGCTGCGGAAACCTATCGCCAGCTGGGTGCAGAGGTGGTGGAAATCTCCCTGCCGCTGTCCAAATACGCACTGCCGATTTACTATATCCTGTCCTCTGCGGAGGCATCCTCAAACCTGGCACGTTTTGACGGTGTCAAGTACGGATATCGTGCGGAGCAGTTTGACGGCATCATTGACCTGTATGTCAAGTCCAGAAGCGAGGGCTTCGGACCGGAGGTACAGCGCCGTATCATGCTGGGTACCTATGTACTGTCCTCCGGTTATTATGATGCGTACTACAAGAAGGCACGTGCCGCACAGCGTGCGATCCGTGCGGACTACGCAAAGGCCTTTGAGCAGGTGGATGTCATCCTGACACCGGTTGCACCGACAACTGCCTATAAGGTCGGCGAAAAGACTTCCGATCCGCTGCAGATGTACATGGGCGATATCTGCACCGTATCGGTGAACATTGCAGGTCTGCCGGCAATGGTTCAGCCCTGCGGCTTCGACTCCAACAAGCTGCCCATTGGCATGCAGCTGATTGGCCCGCGCTTTGGCGAGCAGAAGCTGGTAAATGCAGGCCTGGCATTTGAGAAGGCCTCCGGCCTGTCCAACATTGTGGCACTGTAAGGGAGGAACAGAATCATGAGATACGAGCCAGTCATCGGCCTGGAGGTCCATGCCGAGCTTTCGACTAAGACGAAAATTTTCTGTGGCTGCAGCACTGCCTTCGGCGCAGAAATCAATACACATGTATGCCCGGTGTGCACCGGTCAGCCGGGTGCACTGCCGGTGCTCAACAAGCAGGTGGTACACTATGCGGCAAAGATGGGCGTTGCAACCCATTGTACCGTCAACCGCCTGTGCAAGTCCGACCGTAAGAACTATTTCTATCCGGACCTGCCGAAGGCATACCAGATTTCCCAGTTTGATGTACCGATCTGTGAAAACGGTTATGTGGATTTTGAAGTGGATGGCGAGCCCAAGCGGGTCCGTTTTGAGCGCATCCATTTCGAGGAGGATGCAGGCAAGCTGCTGCACGACGAGGGCGACGGCACTGTGGTTGACTTCAACCGCTGCGGTGTGCCGCTGATTGAGATGGTCACCCGCCCGGACATCCATTCCGCTGCGGAAGCAAAGGAATTTCTGGAGAACGTCAAGACAACCCTGTCTTATCTGCAGATCTGTGACTGCCGCATGGAGGAAGGTTCCATTCGCTGTGATGTCAATGTATCCGTCCGTCCTATGGGCAGTGACAAGCTGGGCACCCGTGTGGAAATGAAGAACATCAACTCGTTCTCCGCGGCAGAGCGTGCGATTACCTATGAAGTGAACCGCCAGATTGACGTACTGGAAGAAGGCGGTCAGATCATTCAGGAAACCCGCCGCTGGGATGATTCCCGTGGAAAGAACATGGTCATGCGTTCCAAGGAGGATGCGCAGGATTACCGCTACTTCCCGGACCCGGATCTGGTTGCGGTAGAAATTGATGATGCATGGATGGAGCAGATAGAGTCGGAAATTCCGGAACTGCCCCAGTCCCGCTATGCGCGGTATATCAAGGACATCGGCCTGCAGCCCAAGGAGGCGCGCATTCTGTCCGATGCCTTTGACAAGGCATGCCTGCTGGATGACGGCGTGGCAATGAACCGTGTAGACGCAAAGTCCATTGCGAACTGGATCCTCTCCGACATCTCCAAGTATCTCAATGACAAGGGGCTGGAGCTGAAGGATACCAGGCTCACCGCTGCCAAGCTGGTGGACATGATCGAGCTGATTGAGAAGAATACCATTTCCGGCAATGCGGGCAAGAAGGTGCTGGTTCAGCTGTTCGAGACCGATGACAGCGTGGATGCCATCGTGGAAAAGCTGGGACTGAAGCAGGTATCCGATGAGGGTGCTATCCAGAAGCTAGTAGATGAGGTGCTGGCAGCCAATCCGAAGTCGGTTGCGGACTATAAGGGCGGCAAGAAGAATGCCATTGGCTTCCTGGTAGGACAGTGCATGAAGGCTTCCAAGGGCAAGGGCAATCCGAAGATGATTAACCAGCTGCTGAGCAAGACGCTGGCGAATATGTAAACCGATTGTTTTTTACAGTAAGGCAGGTACATTGTTGACAGAAACGGTGTGCCTGCCCTGTATTTTGGGTTTACTTTCACAAGTTAACGTGCTACAATATAGCCATACATTGAAACGATGGAATTAAAATTCCTGATGGAGGCGTGAAATTGATGAACAGCAAACTCAGAGGACAGACAATGGACAGCCTGTTCCAGGCCATTATGAAGCTGGAAACCATTGAGGAGTGCAGTAATTTCTTTGAGGATTTGTGCACCATCAGTGAGCTTCGTGCCATGGAACAGCGGTTTCAGGTTGCTGCCATGCTGGATGAAGGTCGGATTTACAGTGATATCGCAAAGGAAACCGGTGCATCCACTGCTACCATCAGCCGTGTCAACAAGTGTTTAACCTATGGCTCGGACGGCTATCGTGTCGTGCTGGACCGTATGAAGCACGCGGAGGCAAAAGATGAGTGAATATTCAGCGTACGCATTGCTGTCGGAATACTATGACCGCTTTACCGATGACGTGCCTTACGAACGGTGGGCGGATTTTTTTGAGCAGATTTTTGCGCAGAAGCAGATAAAACCGGAGGTTATTCTGGATCTGGCCTGTGGAACCGGCTCCATGACCCGCATTCTGGCACAGCGCGGGTATGATATGATCGGTGCCGACCAGTCTGAGGAAATGCTGATGATGGCACAGCAGGCCTGTATGGACTGCAATCCGGATAAGCCGGTGCTGCTGCTGCATCAGTCCATGCAGGAGCTGGAGCTGTATGGCGGCATAGATGCCTGTGTCTGCTGTCTCGATTCAGTCAATTATGTGCAGGATCCGTCTGTGCTGCAGGAGGCATTCAACCGGGTATTTACCTACCTGACACCGGGCGGGCTGTTTGTTTTTGACATCAATACCCGAAGCAAGCTGGAGCGCATTGACGGGCAGAGCTTTGTCCGGGAGGATGAGGATGTGTTCTGCGTCTGGCAGTGTGCCATAGAAGAGGATACCCTGTGCCATTATTATTTTGATATTTTTGAGCTGAATGAGGATGATACATGGAACCGGTATCCGGAGCACCATGTGGAACGGATTTATGAGCCGGAGCAGCTGGCAGCGATGCTGGAAGAAGCCGGCTTTACAGAAATAGAACAGCGGGGTGAGCTTTCGGACAATCCGCCCGCTGAAGACGAAGCGCGTATTTTCTTTCTTGCGCGCAAACCATCATAAACGAGGAAATACTATGAGTGATACATTGATTCGAGTGATCTGCCGCAATGCGGAGATCAAATTTACTGCCGTGTGTACCACGGAGCTGGTGGAGCGTGCCCGCCAGATTCATCGTACTCTGCCGCTGGCAACTGCTGCGTTGGGCAGAACACTTTCTGCCGCATCCATGATGGGACGGGAATTAAAGGATGATAACGGCTCTGTCACGCTGCAGATCAAGGGCAACGGACCGTTGGGTACCATTACCGCAGTGGGTGACTGTGACGGCTGTGTGCGCGGCTATCTGCAGAATCCGGCAGCGGAACTGCCGCTGAAGCCCAATGGACATCTGGATGTGGGCAGCGGCGTGGGAGCCGGTTATCTGATGGTCATCAAGGATATCGGTGTGGGTGAACCGTTTACCGGTACAACGGCGTTGCACAACGGAGAAATTGCTGAGGATATTACCAGATATTTTGCCGAGAGCGAACAGATTCCGTCTGCTGTGGCACTGGGCGTACTGGTGGATACCGACCAGCATGTGAAACAGGCTGGCGGCTATATGGTCCAGCTGATGCCGGGAGCAACCGATGAGGACATTACCCGCCTGGAGCAGAACATTGCAGCAGCAGGCGCGTTTACAACCATGCTGGAAAAGGGCATGCGCCTGGAAGATATTGCGCGTACCGTACTGGATGGCTTTGAGCTGGAGTTCCTGGAAAGTACGCCGATTGCCTATCGCTGCGGCTGCAGCCATGCCAAGGTGACCCGCGCACTCATCAGCCTGGGCAGGGAAGAGCTGACCCGTCTGCGTGATGAGGAAGACGGCATTGAAGTGACCTGCCAGTTCTGTGACAAAATCTATAAGCTGTCGAAGGAGGATATTGATGTCCTGCTGATTGCAGCATCAGGCGACAGTGAAACAGCCGAATAATTGGTTTTTTCGGCAGATTTTGACACGAAAAAGAACATTGGAAAAAATTCAAACTTTTTGAAAAAAAGTGTTGACAAAACCGGCCCTGTCGACTATACTATAATAGTCGCTGGACGGTACGGAAGTTTAGCTCAGCTGGGAGAGCATCTGCCTTACAAGCAGAGGGTCACAGGTTCGAGCCCTGTAACTTCCACCATTTGGCCCAGTAGTTCAGTTGGTTAGAACGCCAGCCTGTCACGCTGGAGGTCGTCGGTTCGAGCCCGATCTGGGTCGCCAGCAACTTCTCTTGATTCATCGTCTTCGGACGGTGGATCAGGAAAAAGTTTTCTAAAAGATGAAAAAAGTTCTTGACAAACAAAGAACTGAGTGCTATAATAAATAGCGTCGTCTGACGGAAAACAACTTGCCTCTGTAGCTCAGTTGGTAGAGCAGGGGACTGAAAATCCCCGTGTCGGTGGTTCGATTCCGCCCGGAGGCACCACAATTTGCGGATGTAGCTCATCTGGTAGAGCGCCACCTTGCCAAGGTGGAGGTAGCGAGTTCGAGCCTCGTCATCCGCTCCATATGGTGCCATAGCCAAGCGGTAAGGCAGTGGACTGCAACTCCTTGATCCCCAGTTCGATTCTGGGTGGCACCTCCAAGTGAAACGGATATAATCCTGATGGATTGTATCCGTTTTTTGTTGTCTGCAGAATTTTCTTTGATTACAGATACCACCATAAAATGATTTTAGCCCTCCATGGAAGTAATGGATCATTCTTTGACAGGAGCAGATCGGCCTGTACTGAAACAAAGATCGCAATATGGGATGGATTTTTGGTAAAAATGCTGTCAGAAAAGCAATAACAATGGTATTTATAGTAGAATTACGCAAAAAAAGGTGGTATAATTTAACGTATATCTGGAAATGTACGGAAATAGGTACATCCGCAGGGAGATGCAATCCATCAGATCAAGGGAGCAGTCGTTGAGGAGGAAGGGATATGTATTTAGTTGACTTTTTTCAGAGAATGATGCGCAGATCCAATATTCCGGTTATTATTTATCTGGTTTTGAATGTATGCATCATTGCTTTTACCGTTACAGTGATGCTGGCCGGTACCATGCCTGCCTGGGCAGGATTCCTGGTTGGCATTGTTGTGTACGTGATTTCACTCGCAATTGCGCTGTCACCGATTGGTGAGGCAATTTTGAGATTCCAGACCGGCTGTAAAGTCATCAAACGCCAGGATCAGCTGGATTTTCTCAGTCCGCTTTTTCAGGAGGTTTATGCAAAGGCGAAAATGAAGGATGCCAGCATTTCCGATCAGGTTCAGCTGTATATCAATGATGATGCGGCACCCAATGCATTTGCTACCGGACGCAAGACCATCTGCGTGACAGAGGGACTGCTTCGTATGCCGCCGGAACAGATTAAAGCAACACTGGCGCATGAATTCGGACATCTGGCCCATAAGGATACGGACCTGATCCTGCTTGTTTCAGTGGGCAATATGATTGTCAGCGGCATTATTGTCTGCATTCGTGTGGCAATTGAGCTGATGCATCTGATTTTCTGTATCATGATGATGTTTGTCGGCGGAGAAGAGGGCGCCATTGGCATTCTGCTCAGTTCCCTGTACCGCCTGATGGTAACAGCAACCGTATCCGGCCTGACTTGGCTGTGGACCAAGCTTGGCGTGTTGCTGGTAATGAAATCCAGCCGGGATAATGAATATGAGGCGGATGAATTCGCATTCCAGCTGGGATATGGCCAGCAGCTGATTCTGATGCTGCATGCCCTGGGTGGAAATGCGCAGAATACCGGCCTGTTTGCCAACCTTGCCAGCAGCCATCCGGCAACCAGTGACAGAATCGCACGTATCCAGAGCCTGCAGAACGCGAACATCATGGGATATACTCCACCGGCACCCACGCCGGCACCGGCAGCGTCCATCAACCTGAACCAGCCGGTTTCCATTTATGTGCCGGATTCGGATGACAATACCCGTCCGGCATCCCCCATACCGGCAGCTGCCATGGTTGGCAGGCAGAAAAAGACACGTACCATCCTGACACAGGCTGAACCGGATGCAGGCAGACAGCCGGAACATCAGAGCTTCAGACCGGTTTATTGCATCCATTGCGGAAAAAAGCTGGAAATGGACAGCAATTTCTGTATGTTCTGCGGCGCACGTGTTGAGGATTAACCGTTCGGAACATAGGGATACCCGTCAGGGCCGCAGGATGGAGTCAGTGAGGAGCGCTTCATGGAACAAGATATCGTTTGCAAGCATACACAATTCAATATGGAGCATCCCTGCGTCCGATGCCGCTTCAGGAAGGAAAGGATATTGTTTTTCTCCCGACAGCATTATCAGGCGTGGCTGGAAAATACGGAGCTTCCCGATGGTAAACAATGGCAGCAAAAGGATGATCTTGTGAACATTCGGCAGGAGCTTGCCAGCCTGCGGGAAGAGTTGGAACAGGCCAGGGAACAGCAGGAACAGCTGAAACAGGAGCTGCTGCAGCTTCGGCAGCGTGTGGAGGACAGGGAAGCATCCGAAAAGCAGGCTGCGGCAGAAAAGCAGCCTGAAGCAGCAGCTTCTCCTTCATCCGGACGGCCGGAACCCGGTGAAACCATTGCGGACAGTTGGGAACAGATTTTTGAAGCCATTGATTATGGCACCTATACCTTCCGGTATAAAATCGGTGATACCAAGCTGATTGACCTGGGCTCTGAGGGCGTGATTGCCATGCAGATTGCAGCCTTCCATGAGGATGACATGGCATATGATTCCGGAAAAGCTGCGATTACATGGATCGGGAAGCAGCTGCTTCGAACCCGTCAGCCAATGGCGGCAGGGTCAGCCGATACGGATGGCTGGGGCAGCAGTGATTTGCGGAAATATCTGCATTATGATATCCTGCCGCAGCTGCCGGAGAGGATACAGCATCGGCTGAAGCCGGTTGTCAAACGGCATAAAATCGGCTGGAGACAGCAGGAGGAAACCATAGATACCCTGTGGCTGCCGGATCGGGAGGAGGTTCTGGGAGAAAACTGCCGGTATAGACAGCTGTTTTATTCAGACGCCGCCCGGGCAAAGACTCTGGCAGGAGAGGAGGAGGCTGTCACGTGGTGGCTGCGGTGCTCCGTCAGCAGTGATATCTATAGCTTCATTGACAGGGACGGATATGCACTCAACGGTGCAGCAGCCAATGCAAACGGTGTAGCACTTTGCTTTTGTACATAAAGAGGAGAGAAGACAATGCAGTATACATGCAGGATATGCGGCAGGAACGCGGTACAGCATGAGGGTGATATCTGTGCGGCGTGTATGGCGGCAGAGCATCCGGCACCGCAGAGAAAGCGGACAAGCAGAAAGATTCTGCTGGATACAGAGGCAGTGGACAACCAGCTGCCGGAAGAAGCGCTTGCAGAGCAGCCGGTATATGAAGAACCATTGCCAGCGGACGAGGAGGAACCGGCAGATGAATCGGCAGACAGGAACCAACCGGTTACCCATGGCGTGATTCACAATGTCACCAGGGAGGAGCTGGATCAGTCGGTACCGGTGCGCTGGCTGCGGTCATTCTTCCGGGGCGTGCCATATTCCTTCAGCGATACGGCCACGCTGTTTCAGGTATTTCCCAGTGATAACGGCAATGCTCTGAATGAAATGGGAAATGCATTCGATCAGGTGATCGTCTATGGCAAAATCAGCCCGGCAGCCATTGCGGAAAGCAGTGATGTGGAGATTTACGGTTATCGGGATGCGGATAACAATGTGATTGTCAGCAGCATCCGCAGCAAGGCCAGCGGAGCCATTGCGGAGCCTCGCGGCATGCTTCGGGCAGGAGTTGTCCGGGGCGTGACGGTTGCCGCATTTGCTGCGGTTCTCGGTGTACTGTTTGTGTGCGGTTCCGCTATTTCCAGTGCTCTTTCCACTATTTTTGGCACAGGAAAATAACAATGCTGGTGTAACAGCAAAAGCATATATCGTTTACAATAGCCTGATATCCAGCCGGCAGCAAACGGATATACAGGCATAAAGATCATACATCAAAGGAAGAAGGGAAATTCATGGCAGATGAAAGACTGATTCACTATGCCGATCTGAGAACCATCGAGCGCAATTTGCAGTCGATTGGCGGAGATTTGCAGTCGATTGACGGCAATTTAAAGACACTGGACAACGATGTGGGAACCGTCAATAGCAATGTAAAGGTTGTCTATGATGAGCTGGGTTCCCTGGCACAGCAGTTTCATGACTTTGTTCTTGCGCAGAATGCAGCCAATAACCTGAATGAAGCAAAGGCGGATCTGATTACAGTCCGGCAGGAGCTGGAGAAACATTTCGGACATTATGATATCGTGCGCCGAACCACAACCGGCATCCTGCAGGCAAATGATCTGGGTATTGTACGGCAGGATACCATCAGTACCGCGACAGAGGAACTGATGATTTCCGCACCACGGTACTGGCTGGCTCCATGCCTGGTGGCACTGGCTGCATGGATCAGCGATCAGCCGGAGCTGTCAGAAAAAGCTGTACGGGAGGCAATCCGGCGCAATGATGAAAAAACCTCGCTGTTTTTTGCCCTGATCTGCCGGCGTGCCGACAGAAAACAGGCCTGCCTGAAGTGGACCCAGCGGTATCTGGCCAATCAGGACGAAGAAAATCTGGACCGCAATGCCATTATTATTCTGGATGCGTTTGCCAGCGGCCTGTTGGGCTCGGATTCCGAGGGTGTTGTTTCGCGGCAGATGGGAGAATGGATGGATCATCTGTCTGAACAGCCGGGCTTTACAGAACAGCAGACCCAGCAGTGGTCGGATGCCATCAATCTGAAGCGCAAGCCGCTGCAGGATGATTCCTACACCTATCTGAGGAAATACAGCAAGACCTGGCCGGTATTGCAGGACATTCTGGAGGGTGCCAATCTGCATGCGGATATTCTGGCATATTTCCAGGGGATTTTCGATCAGGAAGCATCGACAGAAACCCTGAAGGAACAGCTGGACGGTATTTTGGACAGCCTGGTAACGGATTTTGACGATGAGGAGCTTCCACTGAGAAAACGGGAACGTGAGGATGAGCTGATTGTGCAGTATCGCGGCGATAAAGCCCGTGCACAGCATGATATGGCAATTGAACAGACTGCTTTTGAGGAGCAGAA
The DNA here is from genome assembly GCA_004555915.1 of Clostridiales bacterium. Lineage (GTDB taxonomy): Bacteria > Bacillota > Clostridia > Oscillospirales > Butyricicoccaceae > Butyricicoccus_A. The sequence continues at coordinate 121,047 of SFJM01000008.1, forward strand.
GGATTTTACCCAGCTGCTTACCGATGCAGCCATGAAGCCGGAAAGCTCCCATGCCAGTGCTTCCACACAAAAGTTTGCCATTGCACTGTCCAAGGAATGGATTTCAGATGCATATGACGATGTGGTGGCACAGAACCGCATGAAGATTCCAAATGAGATTGAAATTAATGTGGATACCTTCAACGACAAAACCACAGACGGACAGGATGAAAATGAAATTGTTGGCAGATTTAACCGCCAGATTGATACGGAAAAGGCGAATGCACTGGCGCAGGTGGTTCTGTCCGGCTTTGACAAGTTCTGTCTGGTAGGCGGTGCGGCGATTGCGGCGATTGGACTGGTGATGGCGATTGCAGGCAGCATATTGCTGGGTATCATTGCTGTCATTGCCGGTGTGGCAATGATCCTGAATTATTTTTCCAAGAAGAAAAAGGTTGAGACAACCCGTCAGAACATTGAGTCCCAGTTTGAGAACAAGCGCAACGGTGGTATCCAGATTATCCGTGCCCTGCTGGCAGAAATTGTGGATTTTCGTACTGAATTTGCGCAAAAGGATGGAGAAAGTGAAAAGGTCACTGCATTCCTGGAGCAGATTACCCCGGATCAGTATGTAAGAAAGCTTGCAGACTCCAACCGGCGGATCAGAGTCAACCGATAACGGACGGAGGAGAATGAGCTATGAATGCGAAATCAAAAGCGGATTTTATCAATGCTGTTGCAGGCGGAGGAAAAATTCCCTGTCCGAACTGTAACGCCCTGAATGATGTGGATTCCAAATTCTGCATTACCTGTGGTACCAAGCTTGTACGGCCGGAGCCGAAGCCGGAAGCTGACCTGCCATTTCCAAAGGTGGAACAGACGCCTCCTGCTCAGAAGCCGCAGGCTGACCTGCCGTTCCGGAAGGTGGAACAGCCTGTGGAGCCGGTGCAGGCAGAAGCGCCACAGAAGAAAGAGGTTCCGTTCCAGACTATTTCGGATGCAAAACAGGTGCCTGAAACAAAGCAGGAGGTTCTCTATGGGGCGTATGTAGAGCCAAAGAGTGTGTTTGCGGAAGGACTGCCGGAATGGAGCATTGAGCCGCCGCAGGTTGTGGTAAGGAGGAAACGATACAGATGATAGCAGCACCGCATACCTATGCAGAATGGGTCAGGGTTCTGGATTTGTTTCAGTCCAAATCCAACGATGAGAATGTGCTGCAGGCCATGCGGCAGGGCACAATTGAATGGCAGACCGGCGTGGCAGAGCGTTTTGCCAGGCGGCTGATTGACGCGGTCAATGTCCGCATCAATGCAGCTACAGATAAATTCCAGCGGGATTTATCCCATGCCCATGGACAGGAAGGGGCAATCATCCAGGCTCTGCTGTCACTGAGAAAGGAGCTGTCCTTTCTGGCAAAGGCAATCAACCTTCCGGCACTTCCCGCAAAGGACCGGAACCATTATCTGGATCTGGTTGTCAGGAAGGCGGATGAAATACAGAAGGCTTTGGAGGATTCTGCACGGCGGGATCATACCGGAAGGCTTGCCAGCATTGTCCGAAACCATAAGGTGAACCGATTATAACAAATACGAGGAAGTTAGCATGAGTGACATTGCGAAAAGCAAAGAATTATTGAAACGATATTCCATTGCACGCATTCCGTTTGTGGCTGTCAATACCATTGAGGCGGGACGTACACTGGATCTGCTGAAGGAGATTGCAGGGGAGCTGTCATTGTCCTTTTTTGCCCATACGCTGTCTAAGGGTGTCTATGACCTGACCTCCGGCAGGGTATTGAATGAGGATAAGTCGGTTTACGGTGCCATTGACTTTATGACGGAGCAGATGAAACGCAAGCAGTATCTGACATTGATTCTTACGGATGTTCCGGATCTGAGCAAGGATAACAGCGAATCCAGACAGCTTCTCGCGCTGGTCAATCTGGCGAATGAATCCGGCGGCATGATTCTTGTGCTGACCAATCAGCCGATCTGGAACCAGCTGCAGCGTCAGGGCATGATTGTCAAAATTGACAAACCGAATGAAAATGAGATGTATGCCATTATCAGGGAATATATTGACGATTATCGCAATGAAATTCCGATTGAATGGGATCATTCAGATATCCGGGAAGCGGCATCCATTCTTGCCGGTGTTACCCGCATTGAGGCGGAAAATGTGATTGCCGCCCTGATTGCGAACCGCCGCATCCGGAAATCCGATATGGATGAGGTTCGGTTTGCCAAGGACCGTCTGTTTTCCGATATTTCCGGACTGGAAAAAATCGATGTGGATGAAAATGTGAAGGATGTAGGCGGACTGAGCGGCCTGCGCAAATGGCTCAGCGAGAAGAAAAATCTGCTCACACCGGAAAAGCGGGAGGAGCTGCGTGCCAGGGGCCTGCAGCCTCCCAGAGGCATCCTGCTTGTGGGTGTACCGGGCTGCGGTAAATCCCTGTCTGCCAAGTCGATTTCCGCAAACTGGAATCTGCCATTATACCGGCTGGATTTCGCCACGGTACAGGGCAGCTATGTGGGACAGTCCGAACAGCAGCTGAAGGATGCGCTGGCAACGGCGGAAAATGTCTCGCCATGTATCCTGTGGATTGATGAGATTGAAAAGGGCCTGTCTGGTGTGGCAAATGGCGGTGACGGCGGTGTTTCCACCCGTATGGTGGGACAGTTCCTGTTCTGGCTGCAGGAATGCAAAAAACAGGTATTTGTCGTTGCCACAGCCAATGATGTAACCAGGCTGCCCTCGGAGCTTCTCCGGCGGGGACGCTTTGATGAACTGTTCTTTGTGGACCTTCCCACTGCGGAGGAACGGCGGGAGATTCTGGAGCTGTATATGCGCAAATATCTGGATCTGCAGTTTGCCGGTGCCTTTGCTGACCAGATTGTGGAAATCAGCGATGGCTTTACCGGTGCAGATCTGGAGTCTACTGTAAGGGATCTGGCATATCGCACCATTGCAAATGACAATTTTGTTCTGGATACAACAAATATTATCTCCGCATTTGAGAATGTCATTCCATTATCCCAGACCAGCCCGGAGAAAATTGAAGCCATCCGCGAATGGGGCAAGGAACGGGCGGTTCCCGCTTCGGGAAAACCCATTGGCGGGGAAACACTGAGCCAGAAAAAGAGCGGTCCGCGCACACGTACCGTACTGGTATAACGATCAACAGACATCATGTCATTGCCATGATGCACAGCTATGGATGCAGGAGGGGAAAACATGCCGAAACCATTGCTGCACAAACCGCAACAGACCCGGACAGAAACCTATAATCCGCTGAGTCTGACACAGAAGCCGATGCAAAATCAGCAAACACAGATGGAGAAAATGAAGCTGGATCGACTGTTGCGAAAGAAACGGTCACCGGCATATATGGAAGCGCTGCGCAATCTGGATGCCGGAGGCCATGTACATAACCAGAACCGGGTGAGGGAAATCATTGACACCATCCGGCAGGAATTCCCGGAGGTTGAAATCACAGGAATCCTGCTGGGATATGTTTCGGCCTGTTATCTGGGCGCACCTTATGAGGTGCATGTTCTGGATATGGCAGGCGGGATTGTGGAGCATTACAAAGCCGGACAACCGCTGCCGGGTGGTCTGGAGAAGGCCAGGAACATTGCCATGCGGGGTGGATATGCCTTTATTGAGGTGTATGTTGACTGCTGCCGGGCAATCAAAGATAACGGCGACGTAGCGGTTATATCCTGCTGAGGGAAAGAGGGGATCACAGCATGTTTTGCAAAAATTGCGGAACGCAGTTGAAGAATGAGGCGAAATTCTGTCCCCGATGCGGCGTGCCGGTTGTATCGCAGGAAACGGCCGCGCAGCAGACACAGCCTCTGGATACAGCCGTGCAGCAGAAGAAATGGAAGAACTCCTATACGGTTCTGGTACTGATTGGTATTTTTGCTGTGGCGATTGCAGCTGGTTTTGGCATCAAAGCGTTTCGGAATACCGGTGAGCCGGATGAAGCGGCCATATCTGCCGTTTCAGGAAATACAGCAGATACCAGCAGACAAAAGGAGCCGGCAGAAGAGGACACCATCAGCGGGGCGGACACCGGAAATTCTGCTGTCAGCCAAACCGATACAGAGGAGAATCCTGTCAGCCTGACCGATGAAACCGCATGTGACGCGGATTTATATCCAATACCGGAGCGAACCCTGCGGTATACATCCGGCCGGGTCATGTCAGGTGATGATATCAAATATGTGCAGGCTGCGCTGGTGGAAATGAATTACAGTGGTCTTTCTGTGAATGGCTATTATGATTCAGATACGGCATATGCGGTGGAACGGTTTCAGAAAAACCATGCGTATGCACAGGATGGCATAGTAGATGCGGCAATGGCGCAGCATATCCAGTCCGCACTGGAAGAATGGAGGGAAAAGCAGTCCCGTATTCCGGAGCTGACAGAGGAAACCTCTGTGGATGCCGATCTCTACCCGGTTCCGGAACGAAAACTGTACTATCGTTCGGACAGCTCCATTTCCGGCGAGGATGTGAAGTATGTACAAGCCGCATTGATCGAAATGGAGTATACCGGCATTTCCGTCACAGGATATTATGATTCCGCTACTGCAGCTGCTGTGAAACGATTCCAGCGCAATCATGATTTGACAGTGGACGGCATTGTAGGCGATCAGACAACGGCAGCATTGCAGAAATATCTGGCAGTCTGGCGGAGTAAACATTAAGAAAGAGGGGAACACGGGATGTTTTGCAAAAATTGCGGAACACAGTTAAAAGATGAGGCGAGATTTTGTCCGAAATGCGGCACGCCGGTGGGAGTAAATCAGCAGAATCCGGACAATCAGGACGGTTATACGCCGCCGCAGCCACCGGTGCCAAAGAAATGGAAGGATAGCTATACTATTTTTGCATTGATCGGTGTATTTGCCGTAGCCATTGCGCTGGGCTTTGGTGCCAAGGCAATCCTGCAGTCCAAAGCCAAGGATGAAGCAGCCATGTACGCAGCATCAGATGAAACAGGAAACAGCTATGACGATGATAGTTATAGCGATGACGATAGCTATGATGAAGACGGCTATGACATGGATGATTATGACGATGACAGCTATGACGATGAAACCGAAAATGAAGCGTATGACGCTACAGAGGACGGCATCCATCGGTACAGCTATATTCTGGATGACTGCACATGGACAGAAGCTTTCTATAGCGCACAGGAGCAGGGCGGTTATCTTGCCCGGATCAACAGCCGGGAGGAATATGAGCAGATTATCCGTGATATCCAGCGCATGGGCTATGAGAAAAAGCAGTGGTTTGTCGGCGCAGGCCGCGACGCCGACAGCACGGCATATTACTGGATAGATGAAAACGGCAATACCTATGGCGATAAGCTGAATGATTCGGATTACTGGGCAAGCGCGGAATGGCTGAGCGGTGAGCCGAGCTATCGCAGCGATGGTGTGGAGGAGATGTATGTGGAAATTTTCTACAGCTCCAGTCTGGGCAGATGGGTCTGGAATGACTGTGCGGATGACGTCATTGGCATAGTCCCGTCCTACAGCGGAAAAGTCGGATATATTGTTGAATACGAAGATTAAAAAAACAGCGGAAGGAATCCTGTCGGACTCTTTCCGCTGCTTCTGTTGTATGTGGATTGTTTACGCTTCTCCCGGAATATCGCCCACACCGTTGAGCACCAGACGCGGACGGTAAGGGAACTGCTGGATATCCTCCCGGGTGGTAACGCCGGACAGCACCAGAACGGTATCCAGACCGGATTCAATACCGGCAATCATATCGGTATCCATGCGGTCACCAATCATGGCAGCCTCTTCGGAATGTACACCAAGCAGGCGCAAACCGGTACGCATCATCAGCGGGTTCGGCTTGCCGACAAAGTATGCCTGCTTCCCGGTTGCCATTTCAATCGGCGAGATCAGTGCCCGGCAGCCCGGCAGAATGCCATGCTCGGAAGGACCGGTCAGATCGGAGTTGGTACCGATGAGCTTTGCACCCTTGTTGACCAGACGGATGGCACTGACAATGTTGTCATAGCTGAACGACTGCGGCTCACCGATGACAACATACTCCGGGTCAACCTCATTGATGGTGATGCCCGCTGCAAACAGCGCATTCTGCAGGCCATGGTCACCTACGACATAGGCGCTGCAGCCCGGGGACTGATGGGCAAGGAAGCTGGCAGTTGCCAGTGCGCTGGTATAAAAATGGGATTCATCTACATCCAGACCCATGCGGGCCAGTTTCTGCTGTAATTCCTTGGGAGTATAGTGGCTGGAATTGGTTAAAAACAGAAAATGCTTGTTTTCCCGCTGCAGCCAGTCGACAAATTCCCGCACACCCGGCAGGATCTGATTGCCATGATAGATGACACCGTCCATATCACAGATAAAGCCGGCTTTATTTCTCAATTGATCCATGTTGTTTCTCCTTTAAAGTATCAAAAACGAAACGTGTGATTTCCTTTTTATTATACATGAATTTTGCAAAAACGTCAGCGTTTTCCATGTAAAATATTTGTAAATGCAAAAAATCATCCATTTCTCGCATGAAATGAATGATTGACATGAGGTAAAATTGTTGTTCCGGCGGTATTTGCTGTTACTTTTCGCTGCGCGGCTGTTCATCCCCGAAAATCAGATCGTCAATATCCGGCTGTTCCGGACCAAAATGAGAATAATCCCGAATCTGGGTCATAGGTATCACGCTCCTCTCTCTGTATTACTGTGTCCCCAATTTGACACAATATTCTATACTGTATCTTTATGCAGCAGGCCTGTTTTTGTTTCCTGTTAAAATTTACAGCAATTCCGCAGCGAAGTCAATCGAAATACGGAAACTTTACCAAAGCTGTACAGACATATTGCATGGCCTTTGCATAGAGAAAATACGGCGCCACAAGATATGGAAAAACCCGCCGGCATAACAATGCCAACGGGTCATAGGGTCAGAAGCGTACAATGCCTTCCGCTTCCTCGATTTCCTGTAAAAGTTTCCTGTCCCGCTTGTCCTGGGGCTCAAACCGTTCAAACAGGTCCGGACGATCCTTCCGGGTTCGCTCCAGGCTTTTTTTGCGCCGCCAGGCATCAATGTTGGCATGATGGCCGGACAGCAGAACCTCCGGTACTTCCCGGTCATGCCAGACCGCCGGCTTGGTGTACTGAGGATATTCCAGCAGGCCGTTCCAGTGGCTTTCCTCGGTGAAGCAGACCTCCTCTGCCAGCACCCCCGGTACCATGCGGCAGACCGCGTCTGTGACCGCCATAGCGGGGATTTCACCACCGGTCAGCACAAAATCACCGATGGAGATTTCCTCATCCACACATTCGTCAATAAACCGCTGGTCAATGCCCTCATAATGGCCGCAGACAATGACAACGTGCTCCCGTGCCAGCAGTTCCCGTGCCTTTGCCTGACAGAACGGCTTGCCCTGAGCACTCATCAGGACAGTGTGCACGTGCTTTCCCTGGGTCACATGCTGGTGGCAGCGGTATAACGGGTCCGCCTGCATGACCATGCCCTTGCCGCCGCCATAGGGCGTATCGTCCACACGGTTATGCTTATCTGTGGTAAAATCCCGGATGTTGGTTGCCTGAATGGTCACCAGACCGGCCTGCTGGGCACGGCCGATGATACTGGTCTGCATGACCGCTTCGATCATTTCCGGGAACAGGGTTAAGATATCAAACTTCATCGCTGAGCAGTCCCTCAATGGTACGCACGGTTACCTTGCCGTTTTCCAGATCCACGTTTTCGACAAACGGCATGCCCGGAATCATATGCTGGGTTTTGCCGTCCTGAATGATATACAGGTCACCGGCAGGGCCATCGGAAATTTCCTTTACCACGCCGATTTCCCGTCCAACCCGTTCGTCATATACCGGCAGGCCAATGACATCCTGAATGAAGAATGCGCCTTCCTCCAGTTCCACATCGTCGCGATCCATATATAAGGTCATGCCGCGCAGTGCCTGTGCCTGTTCCACCGTGTCCACGCCTTCCAGATGCATCAGCACACAGCCCTTGTGTACCTTTGCATGGGTGACCGTGACAGGGGAGTGGTCCTTGCGGTATAAGGTTTCAAATTCCGCCAGAAAATCCGGAGAATCACACCAGGGCTGTACCTTGATATCACCGCGAATGCCATGGGTGTTGACCACCTTACCGATTTCAAGATATTGTTTTTTCATAAAAATCCTCCACGGGAGATTGATACTAGAAAAAAAGAGCCGCTGTGCGGCTCTTGAAAAGACTCAGTCGACAATTTCGACAGATACCTTTTTATTTTGACGATTTCCGGCCGCCTTCATCAAGGTACGAATTTCCTTCGCGATGCGACCATGACGGCCGATGACCTTACCCATATCATCCGGAGCAACACGGAGTTCAAAAATGATCTCCTCGCCCTGCTGGGTTTCGGTAACACTGACTGCGTCCGGGTCGTTGACAAGGTTCTTTGCGATGTAGGTCAAAAGTTCTTTCATCTAAAACAACCTCACTTGATTACAGTACGCCGGTTTTCTTCAGCAGTGCACGAACAGTATCGGTCGGCTGTGCGCCATTCTTGATCCACTGCTGTGCGCGCTCGCTATCAATCTTGATTTCAGCCGGATCGGTCAGCGGGTTGTAGGTGCCGATTTCCTCGATGAAACGACCATCGCGCGGGAAACGGGAATCAGCGACAACGATGCGGTAGAAAGGAGCCTTCTTAGCACCCAGTCTGCGAAGTCTAATTTTTACCATGGTTTTCACCTCCTGTGAATTGATTATTGTAAATTTCTTTACACGAGATTAAATATTAAAACGGGAAACGGAATCCGCCGCCGCGTTTGCCTAAGTTGCCAAGGCCAGGGAAGTTCATGCCACCCATGCCTTTTTTCTTGCCGCGTTTGGACATGTTGTTAAACTGCTTTGTCATCTTCTGCATCATGTCAAACTGCTTGAGCAGACGATTGACATCTTCTACCTTGAGTCCACAGCCTGCGGCAATGCGTTTTTTGCGGCTGAAATTGATGATGGACGGATTGTCACGTTCCTTCGGTGTCATCGAATTGATAATTGCCTTGGTGTGACCTACAGCCTTGGTATCTACCTGTGCGCCGGAAAGGGCACTGGCATCCATACCCGGAATCATTTTGAGCATGCTCTGCATTTTTTCCGGATCTTCAAACTGTTCCAGCTGGTCAGCGAAATCTGCCAGCGTCAGGCGATTGGCGCGAACCTTCTTTTCCAGCTCAGCAGCTTTTTTGGCATCGTAATTTTCCTGTGCCTTTTCAATCAGCGTGAGCATATCGCCCATGCCGAGGATACGGGAAGCCATACGATCCGGATGGAACGGTTCAATATCCGCCAGCTTTTCGCCGGTACCGATGAATTTAATCGGCTTGCCGGTGACAGCTTTGGTAGACAGTGCCGCGCCGCCGCGGGCATCGCCATCCATCTTTGCCATCAGGATACCATCAATGCCAAGGGCATCATCAAAGGCTTTTGCCACATTGACTGCGTCCTGACCGGTCATGGCATCCACAACCAGCATGATTTCAGAGGGCTTAACCTCAGCCTTGATGTTTTTCAGCTCGTCCATCAGGGCTTCGTCGATATGCAGACGGCCTGCGGTATCCAGAAGTACCAGATCATACGCATTTTTCTTTGCGTAATCCACACCGGCCTTTGCAATTTCTACCGGGTCACCCTGACCCATTTCAAATACCGGGATATCCAGCTTTCCACCCACAACCTTTAACTGGTCAATTGCTGCCGGACGATAAACGTCACAGGCAACCAGAAGCGGTCTGCGCTGCTGCTGTTTTTTCAGCAGTCCGGCAAGCTTGGCACCATTGGTGGTTTTACCGGCACCCTGCAGGCCAACCATCATGACAACGGTAGGCGGGTTGGGGGAGATGTTGATTTTCGCATTGGAGCCGCCCATCAGCTTGGTCAGCTCTTCGTTGACAATTTTAATCACCTGCTGAGCAGGGGAAAGGCTTTCAAGAATCTCTGCGCCGGTTGCGCGCTCGGTCACGGTTTTGGTAAAATCCTTAACAACCTTGAAGTTGACGTCCGCTTCCAGCAAAGCCAGCTTGATTTCACGCATCGCGCTCTTGACATCAGCTTCACTCAAACGTCCGCGGCTTTTGAGCTTCTTAAAGGCAGAAGTGATTTTTTCGGAAAGTCCCTCAAATGCCATGATTTCTCCTTACTCCGACAGCTGTTTGGCGATATGAAAGGCTTCATCGCACAGGGCTGTAATTTTCGAATCATGATAACGCACATTGTTGATACCGCGCATTTCCCACACAATATCTGCCAGCTTTTCCAGATTGGCCTGTGTCTGACCGTATTTTGCGACCAGACCGAGTTTTTCCTCTGTGGAACGCAGTGCATGCTCGGCACGCATAATGCCATCCCGCACACCCTGACGTGTAATGCCCATATGCTCGGAAATTTCTGCCAGCGATAAATCGTCGTTGTAGTACAGATCGAACAGCTCTTTCTGCTTTTCTGTGAGAAGCTCACCATAAAAGTCATAGAGCATGCACATTTCAAACGGCTTGTTCTTCATAGTACACCTCCGGCGACGTGCAGGCTTGTAAAGGCTTTTCCCTTTGTAAAGGCAATCTCCTTTACAACACTTCGCTATTTTACCTCCGCGTCACTTTTTTGTCAAGAGATTTTCGAAGGATTTTTCTGATTTTTTTGAAAATCAGCGCTGCAAGGTCAATGGCTGCCAGAATCAGGGTGACAGACATGGTGCCGAGGACGTTTAAAATCAGGTCATCAATGTCGCAGGAGCCAAGCCCGGTGAAATACTGGGTCAGTTCAATGGCAGCACTGAGGGCAAAGCCTACACAGAAGGTAAAGCCGAGGCTGAGATCCCTGCGCAGCAATGGCACCAGAATGCCGATGGGCATAAAGGCAAGAATATTACCGGCAAGGTTGCGGAAGGCCACCACGTTGGATACACGGCCGGAGAACATGTAAAACCGGATGGTCTGGAAGGGCACCAGATTGACACGGGTGTATGCCAGCTCATCCTGATCGTTTAAGATATCCAGAATGGTGTTAAAATCAAATTTAAACAGAATTACCCGGAGCAGCAGAAGAAGATAGGCAATCAGGCAGATCCACAAAAAGACAGTAATTGCCGGGGAACGCCGTTTTTTTCTTGCCAATACGGGACACCTCTTTTCAGCAGTTGATTGAACTATCATCATATCACGGAACTGCCGCAAATGCAATGTGAAAGCGGTAAAAGGCAAAAAATCGACAGTAGAATGGTAGACGAATGGCGAAAACAGCGATATAATAGCAGCATGCGAATCAATGGCGTGACAAACGCTGTTTCGGTTACAATGGAGAAAATAACTATGCACAAAACAAAACGAATGAAACTCAGGAACGGGATCGGGCTGACCTGTGTGACAACAAACCAGTCCAGGACATCCTGCCTCAGCGCCATGCTGGCTTTGCCGCTGGGAGCGGAGGGACGGAGCCTGTCAGCACTGCTGCCCTATGTGCTGCGCAGCAGCTGTCGGGATTATCCTGGTCAGCAGGCCGTGGCAGCGCAATTGGATGAGCTGTATGGCGCACGGGTAGAGCCAGTGGTCCGCAAGCGCGGAGAAGCCCAGCTGATTGGCTTTGTGGCAGATGTGATGGATGAACGGTATGCCATGCAGGGAGAAGGCTTATTTGCCGATACAGCAAAGCTGCTGGCTTCTTTGCTGCTGCATCCGGCAGGTTTTACCAAAGAGGTTGTGGATCGGGAAGCATCCCAGCTTTGTGCCAAGATTGCTGCACAGGCGGATGACAAAACCACCTGGGCCATCCGCCGCATGTACCAGCATATGTGTGACGGAGAGGCCTACAGCCTTTCCGAGCTGGGTGATATGGATGCAGTAAAATGCATCACGCCGGAGCAGCTGACGGAACACTACCATCATGTCATGCGCACCGCGCCGCTGGAGCTGTTTTACTGCGGCTCTCTGGAACCGGAAGAAGCGGCACGCCAGCTGGAGCAGGCAATGGAGGCGTATACACCGCCGGCGGAGCCGGTACGGCCAACCTTTGACGCACCCAGAGCACCGCTGCATGAAGGCATCCGTGAGGTGACAGAGGAAGAACCGGTGGTACAGGGCAAGCTGACCATCGGGCTGCGCTCCGGCATCACGGTATTTGATGATGACTATCCGGCGATGGTGGTATTCAATGCCTGCTTTGGCGGCAATACAGCATCCCGCCTGTTCCGTACGGTACGGGAACAGCTGAGCCTTTGCTATTATGCAACGTCGATGACCGAAAAGACAAAGGGGGTCATTGCGGTAGCTTCCGGTATTGAAACCGACAGCGAACCCCAGGCAAGAGCGGAAATCCTGCATCAGCTGGAGGATATCCAGCAGGGCGGCCTGACAGCGGACGAGGTGGAAGCGGCAAAGCGGTCGGTGATGGCATCCCTGCGCACGATATTTGATTCCCCATTGCAGCTGGAGAATTTTTATCAGACACAGGCAGTTGCCGGCCTGACGGAAACACTGGATGAGCTGATTGAACGTATCGGACAGGTCAGCGTGGCAGAGGTCACGGCAGCGGCACAGAAGGCTGCACCGGATACCGTCTATTTTCTGAAAGGAGCAGGGGCATGACAACCATTTCCTATCCGCATTTAGATGAATGCATCCAGACAACCGTGCTGGACAATGGCCTGCGGATTTACTGTGTCCCGCGGACGGACAGCGCCAAGACCTTTGCCATGCTGGCAGCAGACTTTGGCTCTATTGACTGCAGCTTTACGCTGGATGGACAGAAGTATGATGTGACACCGGGCATTGCCCATTTTCTGGAGCACAAAATGTTCGAGGAAGAGGATGGCAATGCGTTGCAGAAGTTTACGGCTTTGGGGGCACAGCCCAATGCCTTCACCAGCCATACCATGACTGCCTATCATTTTACCTGTACCAGCCGGTTTTATGACTGTCTGGAAATCCTGCTGCGGTTTGTGACAACGCCTTATTTTACCGATGAAAATGTGGCAAAGGAAAAGGGCATCATCGGGCAGGAAATCGGTATGCTGGATGACCGGCCCAGCTGGCAGGCCTATGTGGGCGTGCTGGAGGGCTTATATGCCGTCCATCCGGTGCGGATTTCCGTGGCAGGCAGCAAGCAGACCATTGCACCGATTGACCCGGAGGTATTACAGGTATGCCATCGCGGCTTTTATTCACCGGCCAATCTGGTATTGATTGTCTGCGGACAGTATGAATTTGACCGGGTTGTGGAGCTGGCAAAGCGCATCACGCCGAAGGAATCCGCCCGCATCGCGGCACGGGATTATGGGCAGGAGCCGGAGCAGGCGGCAGTACCGTATATTGAAAAGCATATGGCAGTATCCCGTCCGCTGTTCATGCTGGGCTGCAAGGACAGCATCCCGGAGCAGCCCTATCAGGCACAGCTGGCAGGAGAACTGGCAGCGGACTGTGTCTGCGGCAAATCCACGGTATTATATGACAGGCTGTATCAGCAGGGGCTGCTTGACCGCACCTTTGACCCGGATTATTTTACGTTTTCCGGTGGTGCCTGCGCCATTTTCAGCGGGGAAAGTGAGCATCCGCAGGCAGTACGGGAGGCTATTGAAGCGGAACTGCATCGCATCGCGGAAGAAGGGCTGGATGAGGCCGTATTCCGGCGGGTAAAAAAAGCTGCCTATGGCAAATATATCCGCCGCAGCAATGATGCCAGTGAGGTATGCCGCATGCAGGCAGAAGCCTGCTTCTCCGGGGCACAGTGCTTTGATTTTGCCGAGGCACTGCGGGAGATGCAGCCAGAGGATGTATTGCAGCACATCCGGCACTGGGCACAGGAGGGAATGACATCTCTTGCTGTCGTGACACCCAAAAAGGAGGCTGAAGTATGAGCCAGACCGTATCCTTCCCGGGACTGGGACTGGAATTTCATTTTAACAATGTAGCATTTTATATTGCATCCAAGCCGATTTACTGGTATGGTATTCTTATTATGCTCGGTGTCATTCTGGCGGTAGTCTATGCTTCGGCACGGTCCGGACAGTTTGGTATCCGGCAGGATGATTTATATGATGCGGTATTATTTGCCGTACCCCTTGGCATTGTATGTGCGCGGCTCTATTATGTCATCTTTGAATGGGAGCAATATAAGAACAATCTTTTGGAGATTATTGCCATCTGGCATGGCGGACTGGCAATTTACGGCGGTATCATCGGCGGTATCATTGTTATTGTCGTTTTATGCAGGGTCAAAAAGATTTATGTAATGGACATGCTGGATTTGTTTGCCGGCGCCGTACCCATTGGCCAGATTCTGGGACGCTGGGGCAATTTCTTTAATTGCGAGGCATATGGCAGCGCCACCACATTGCCATGGCGAATGGTGATTGGCAAAACCCTGGAAGAAGCCGGAGCTATCGGCAATCATCCGACCTTTTTCTATGAGTCGGCATGGAATCTGATTGGTTTCATCATCCTGTATTTCAGTTCAAAGAAGCGGAAATACCGTGGTGAAATTCTGCTGCTCTATCTGGGCTGGTACGGACTGGGACGGTTCTTCATTGAAGGCCTGCGCACAGACAGCCTGTACCTGTGGGGGACAGGAATCCGGGTTTCCCAGGTGGTGGCGTTAATTTGTATCATTATTGGACTGGGAGGCTTCCTGCTCAACCGGAAAATGCCGTTTTTACAGGAAATCAACCGGGCTGACAGCGATAATAAGGAGGAAACAACATGAGTGCAATTCGTATGGATGGTAAAATGGTTTCTGCGAAGGTACGCGGAAGCATTTTAGAAGAGGTAAATAAGCTGAAGGAACAGGGCGTTCGTCCGGGCCTGGCAGTTATCATTGTAGGTGAGGACCCGGCATCCCAGGTATATGTACGCAACAAGGAGCGTGCCTGTGAGGAATGCGGTTTTTATTCCGAAAAGTACGCTCTGCCGGAGGAGACTACACAGGAGCAGCTGCTGGAGCTGATTGAGGAGTTGAATCAGAATCCGCGCATTGACGGCATCCTGTGCCAGCTGCCGGTACCAAAGCATATTGACGATCAGGCAATTATTGACGCCATTTCCCCGGAAAAGGATGTGGATGCGTTCCATCCGGTCAATGTAGGCAAGATTATGGTAGGCAATTTTGATTTCCTGCCCTGCACGCCGGCTGGTGTCATGCAGCTGCTGGAGGAGTATGGCATTGACCCGCAGGGCAAGAACTGCGTTGTCATTGGCCGTTCCAACATCGTAGGCAAGCCGATGTCCATGCTGCTGCTGCACAAGAATGGTACCGTTACCATCTGCCATTCCCGCACCAAGAACCTGAAGGAAGTCTGCGCACAGGCTGACATTCTGGTGGCAGCAGTAGGCAAGGCAGATTTTGTGACAGCTGACATGGTGAAGGAAGGCGCAACTGTCATTGACGTAGGCATGAACCGTAAGGACGGCAAGCTGTGCGGCGATGTCTGCTTTGACGAGGTCAATGAAAAGGCAGCTTACCTGACACCGGTTCCGGGCGGCGTAGGCCCGATGACCATCACGATGCTGATGAAGAACACCCTGAAGGCAGCGAAGCTGCATCATGGGATTGAGGATTAAATCTATATTCGGATAAAGCAGCGCATTGCGCACCAAAGGCTCCCTCTTGGAGGGAGCTGTCACGGCTATGCCGTGACTGAGGGAGTTATCATGTCAATCTATTGTATCAACCGTATCTCTGTGTGCATTTGAACAGTGGATTGCACTCCCTCAGTCATTTGCTGACGCAAATGCCACCTCCCTCCTCTGAGGGAGGTTTTTTTATCCAACGTCTGTCCAATCTGCGCAAACCTGCGCAGCAAAACGCCGCGTATTTTATCAGAAAAATGCGGGAAAACGCGTTGACAGAAAATCGCTGCTATGATAATATAATACAAGCCGCATTGAACGGGTTGGAAAAGTGTGTCCCGAACACCGCCTGTAAGAGCGTGACTCTATCAAAGAAAGAGAGGTGCTACCGCAATGTATGCAATTTTAGAGACCGGTGGCAAGCAGTACAAAGTATCCGAAGGTGACGTAATTTACGTTGAGAAGCTCGGCGTTGAAGACGGCACTTCCGTTACATTCGACAAGGTCCTGGCAGTTGGCGAAGGCGCTGACCTGAAGGTTGGTGCTCCGTATGTTGAGGGCGCTACTGTTGCTGGTACTGTTGACAAGACTGGCAAGCAGAAGAAGGTTATTGTCTACAAGATGAAGCCGAAGAAGGGTTACCGTCGTAAGCAGGGCCACAGACAGCCGTATACCAAGGTAACCATCAGCGCTATCAACGCGTAAGATGACAACCGCCCGTTTTTTCACAACAGGCAGCCGTATCAATGCAGTGGAATTCACCGGACACGCAGGCTATGCGCAGGAAGGTGAGGACATTGTATGTGCGGCGGTATCTGCGAATCTGGATCTGACAAGCTGCTTGCTCCAGGATATCATGGGCCTTGATATTAAGACAGAGGTCGATGAGGAACAGGCCAGAATCCGTATGGAACTTCCAGATCAGCTGGAAGAAGCGGATGAGATTCAGGCGCAAAATGCACTCAGTGCTTTGATGCTGTATTGTATCAACCTCAAGGCACGATATCAGGATTTTATCGAAGTTATGGAGGTGTAAGTCATGCTTCAGATCAGCTTACAGTTTTTCGCTCATAAAAAGGGCGTAGGTTCTACCAAGAACGGCCGTGATTCCGAGTCCAAGAGACTTGGCGTTAAGCGTGCTGATGGTCAGGTTGTACCGGCAGGCAACATTCTGGTTCGCCAGCGCGGCACTCACATCCATCCGGGCGTAAATGTCGGCATCGGTTCCGATGACACCCTTTATGCAAAGGTTTCCGGCGTTGTTCGCTTTGAGCGTCTTGGCCGTGACCGCAAGCAGGTTTCTGTTTACGAAATCGAGCAGTAAGATATTCTTTGATGCGAAAGGCACCTCGGACATATGCTGTCTGGGGTGCTTTTTTATTCCATTTGAGGTTATGGAAAGGAGTTACCATGCCACAGTTTATTGATACCGCGAAAATCTGGATTCGTTCCGGTAAGGGCGGAGATGGAAAAGTATCGTTTCATCGGGAAAAATATATTGCGTCCGGCGGACCGGATGGCGGTGATGGCGGCCGCGGCGGTTCGATTGTTTTTCAGGTGGATGACAACATGTCTACCCTGATGGATTTCCGTTATAAGAAGAAATATACCGCTTCGCCAGGCGAGCAGGGCGGCAGCAAGCGATGCTCGGGTAAGGATGGTAAGGATTTAATCATCCGGGTACCCCGCGGTACCATTCTGCGTGATGCCAAAACCGGTCAGGTCATTAAGGACTTGTCTGATTCCGAACCGTTTGTTGCGGCGCGTGGTGGCCGTGGCGGCTGGGGTAATGTCCATTTTGCTACACCAACCCGTCAGGCTCCACGCTTTGCCAAGCCGGGATTGCCGGGACAGGAGCTGGAAATCCGTCTGGAATTGAAGCTTTTGGCAGATGTAGGTCTGGTTGGTTTCCCGAATGTAGGTAAATCTACCCTGCTGTCCATGGCATCCGCAGCACGGCCGAAGATTGCCAATTATCATTTTACCACATTGGTGCCGAATCTGGGTGTAGTCCGCATTGGTGAGGGTGAATCCTTTGTGATGGCGGATATTCCGGGTATTATTGAAGGCGCATCCGAGGGCGCCGGTCTGGGACATGCATTCCTGCGGCATATTGACCGCTGCCGTCTGCTGCTGCATATTGTAGATGCAGCCGGAAGTGAAGGCAGAGACCCGATTGAAGATCTGGAAAAGATCAACAGCGAGCTGAGCCAGTATTCCATTGATCTGGAAAACCGTCCGCAGATTGTCGTTGCCAACAAGACCGATTTGATTTTTGATGAGGAAAGCTCTAGGCTGCCGGAAATTAAGGCCTGGGCAGAGGAGCATGGTTTTGCCTATGCGGAAATGTCTGCGGCTACCAACCAGGGTGTCCGTGAGCTGATGAACATGACCTGGCATGCGCTGGAAGAACTGCCGCCGGTCATTGTCTATGAGCCGGAATTCGTGCCGGAACCGGTGGATAAGCCGGTAACGGAGGATACCATTGTTTACAGACGGATGAATGAGTATTATATTGTGGAAGGTGAATGGATTGATCGTCTGTTTGCGTCCATCAATTTTGATGATTATGAATCCAGACAGTATCTGGATCGCCGCCTGCGAGCAGCTGGTGTCTTTGACAAGCTGGAAGAAATGGGCATCAAGGACGGTGACCCGGTTGTCATCGGCGAAATGGAGTTTGAATACGAACACTAACCGTACTTTTCTTTTGGAAAAAAGAAAAGTAGGCAAAAGAAAACCCATGTGGTGCGCTCCCGCGCACTGCAAACCCGCCGGACGAACAGGTTCATCGGGTTGCACAGCGATATAAAAATAACGGAGGACGGTCGGTAAGACCGTCCTTTTTTGTACGGAGAAGGCTGAAAAATGAAGTAAATACGTTTTTTTTTAAATTTGCTTTTTATCGCCTGCGCAATTGTCATCCGCACAAAACTGTGGTAAAATATATGTATATATTGTAGAAAGTATAGTATGTGAAATATAAACAGGGAGAATGACATGGAGTATCAGCTTTTGGCTACCGATATGGATGGTACGCTGCTCAATGAAAAAAAGGAAATATCAGCGGAAAATCAGGAGGCAGTCAACCGGGCACTGGATATGGGAAAGGATGTCATTTTTTCTACCGGACGCAGCTTGAGTCAAACAAAGCCGTATTTTACTGCTTTTCCTAAGATGCGGTATCTTCTTTGTGAGAGTGGAGCGCTGCTATATGATATCAGCCAGCAGAAAATTTTGGATCAGGAGATGCTTCAGCCATCCGTCGCGGAGGAAATACTGACCTACACAACCGGGCGGGATGTCCTTTTACAGATTATGATGGAAGGAAAATCCATGTTTGAGGATGGCATGCTGGAGCGGCTCCGGTATTATCAGAATGACCACCTGCGGGAGCTGTTTCATGATACCGGTACGTTTTGTCCGGATGTCATTGCATATTGTCGGGAACATGGATGGAAAGCGGAGAAAATCTGTATTTATCATTCCTCACCGGAGGAACGGGAGCTGACCCTGCAGCATTTGCAGCATCTGCCTGTGACGATGGTGTTTTCCGAAAAAACCTCACTGGAAATTACACCGGCGGGTGTTGATAAGGGAACGGCGCTGAAAAAGCTGTGTGAGCTGCTGGATATGGATATACAGCAGGTGATTGCAGTAGGGGATGCACCCAACGATCATGCCATATTGGAGACAGCAGGGCTTGCGGTGGCAATGGGAAATGCAATAGAGTCAGTGAAACAGCTTTGCCATGCTGTGGTTGCGGATAATGACCATCATGGTGTGAAAGAGGCCATCGAACGGTATTTGCTGCTCGATTGAATGACACATTTGGAAGTCTGCATGCGATTGATGCGCAGGCTTCTTTTTTTATGCTGGGATTTGTGGAAAGTGCTGCAAAATCGGACGGAAATTTTTTCACAAATGCGAGCGATTTGGATGAACTGACAATTCCGTGATATCATTTTGGAAGCAATGGGGATTTTTTTATGAAGTTAGTTAAAAAAATGACAAAGTTTTGAGGGGGAAATCATCATTTTATGATGGATTTGAAACGGAATGTTGAAATCAGGTAGATATAATAGACAAAAATGCACAGTTTTTTCGATTTGCAATCAATAAAATTGGCTGGTATAATAAATGCATCAAAGGTCAAGAAAATATCAATGATAAACAAATTTAGGGAATGAGGTATTGACTATGAAAGTAGCAGTAGTAGGTTCTGGCGTTATGGGCCTTGGCATTGCCCAGGCATTTGCACAGGAAAATGGCTATGAGGTAACGCTGTGCGTTGTTTCCGGCAAGGGCTTTGACAAAAAGCGTGAGCTGTTTGAAATGCCGCTGAAGAGACAGCTGGCTAAGGGCAAGATCACCCAGGAACGTTTCGATGAGATTACTGGCAAGGTCACCATTACCGGTCTTGAGGGTTGTGCGGATTGTGACCTGATTATTGAATCTGCAGTAGAGAACCTGCAGGCAAAGATGAAGCTGCTGAAGCAGATTGAGGATATCTGCAAGCCGGATGCTCTGGTAGCTTCCAACACTTCCTCCCTGTCTATCACGGAAATCAGCGGTGAGCTGACCCGTCCGATCATCGGTATGCATTTCTTCAACCCGGCAGCAATCATGAAGCTGATTGAGGTCATTCCGGGTATGACCACCACACCGGAAATGGTGGAGCAGGTCAAGGACATTGCAACCGATATTGATAAGGTTCCGGTAGAAGTCATTGAGGGTCCGGGCTTTGTTGTTAACCGTCTGCTGATCCCGATGATTAACGAAGCAATTGGTATTTTTGAAGAAGGTCTGGCTTCGGTAGAAGGCATTGACATTGCCATGAGACTGGGTGCAAACCACCGTATGGGCCCGCTGGAACTGGGCGACCTGATTGGTCTGGATGTTTGCCTGGCAATCATGGAGGTTATGTATCATGAAACCTTCGATGCAAAGTATCGTCCGGCACGCCTGCTGAAGAAGATGGTTCGTGCAAAGCAGCTGGGCCAGAAGACCGGCAAGGGCTTTTATGAATATGACCGTGGCAAGAAAATCCCGGGTACTGCAATTGACCTGCGTGTAACCGGCGAATAATAGAGAAAAATACGATATAAGGAGAAATATGTTATGAATGTTTACATTTGTTCTGCAAAGAGAACCCCGATTGGTTCCTATGGCAAGAGCCTGAAGGATGTTTCCGCAAAGGATCTGGGGATCACTGCTGCAAAGGCTGCAATCGCGCAGGCTGGCATTGATGTGAACGACATCGACGAGACCCTCACCGGCTGCGTCCTGCAGGGCGGCAACGGCCAGAACATCGGCCGTCAGATCGCTGTAGGCGCTGGTCTGCCGATCACCACCCCGTCCATTACCGTAAACAAGGTTTGCGCTTCTTCCATGCGCTGCATGAGCCTGGGCGCACAGCTGATTAAGTCCGGCGATGACCAGGTGGTTCTGGTTGGCGGTACTGAGTCCATGTCCGGCGCGCCGTACTTCCTGAAGGAAGCTCGCTGGGGCGCTCGCATGAACAATGCTACCATGGTTGACCTGATGGTAAACGATGGCCTGTGGGATATCTTCAACGGCTACCACATGGGCGTAACCGCAGAGAACGTTGCAGAGCAGTACGGCATCACCCGTGAGATGCAGGATGAGGTTGCTCTGGCATCCCAGACCAAGGCTGCTGCTGCAATCGAAGCCGGCAAGTTCAAGGATGAAATCGTTCCGGTTGAAATCAAGACCCGCAAGGGCACCGTGGTTTTCGACACCGACGAGCATCCGCGCAAGGGCACGACCATTGAAGCTCTGCAGAAGCTGCGTCCGGCATTCAAGAAGGACGGCACTGTAACCGCAGGCAACGCTTCCGGTATCAACGATGCAGCTGCTTACATGGTTCTGGCTTCCGAGGACTATGTAAAGGCACACAACATCAAGCCGCTGGCTAAGATCAAGTCCTATGGCTCCGTAGGCTGTGACCCGTCCATCATGGGTATCGGCCCGATCGAGTCCACCCGCCAGGCACTGGCTCGCGCTGGCCTGACCGTTGATGATCTGGATGTCATCGAATCCAACGAGGCATTTGCAGCACAGGCTTGCGCTGTAAACAACACCCTGGGCTTCGACATGGACAAGGTTAACGTCAATGGCGGTGCAATCGCTCTGGGCCATCCAATCGGTGCTGCTGGCTGCCGTATTTCCACCACCCTGCTGTACGAAATGATCAAGCGGGATGCTACCTACGGCCTGGCTACCATGTGCATCGGCGGCGGCATGGGTGAAGCAATCATTCTGGAGCGCGACGAGCTCTGCAAGTAATTTTGTTTTCTCATATCTCTATTTTAATAACTCTACGGAGTGTCCCGCCCTGTGCGGGATACTCCACCCGTTCATTTCATTCCAATAGCGGTTGCAATAATAAGCATTCATCAAAACAGAACAACGTAACATCAACCAACTTTTCTGCAATTGCTGTTTGAATGTGAAAAAACGTGCTGTCCGGAACCTTCCTCCGAACAGCACGTTCTTTTTTTATTGCTGGGTTTTGAATTTGTCATAGGCTTCCACTGCTGCCACAATCAGGCCGCAGATGGGAAAAATAATCCAGCCGGGATGCCACATGCCGAACATAAATCCGAGAATCAGATAAATGATAACGGCCAATGGGAAGATAATGGAGGCAATTGCGTCCGAAAAGCTTTTGGATTCCGGTTCGATTTCATGGTAAATTTCCTTGTAGCGGTTCTCGTACCAGTCTTCACGGATACCAAAGTAAACAAAGATAGCGACAGCCACGGCAATCGGGCCAAAAAATGCCAGGCAGGTATAGGCATCATTATGGGTAAAGGCATCGCAGACCGCGCCTGCAATGATGGCACAGATACACAGCACAACGCCGGAAGCAATGGCAATGGCGAATTTCCGCTGGAATGCGGCACGCTGGGCAAGAAATGCACGGTGATCCTCTGCCGGTTGTGGTTCGGTGTCGGTGATGCCAAGCTCGGCCTTCAGGTTTTCCGCACTTCCGATATCGGCGAGGATGATGCCCACAGCCTCATGCTCACTTTTTCCTTCACGGATCAGGTCGTTATATTTATCTTCCATATTTTCCATCATTTCTGCCTGCAGCCGCAGGATTTCCGGCGTTTTGGGCAGAGAGGAAAACATGGCGTTGATGTAGTTCCGTATGGTATTCATAAATCTCCCTCCTTAAGAAACTGATTGATTACCTGCTGCAACAGGGTCCATTCCTCACATTTTTCTCTCAGAAATGCCCTCCCGACAGGTGTAATGGTGTAATAGGTACGTTTTCTGCCAAAGGTCTCCGTTCCCTGGTAGGAGGAGACATAGCCCAGCCGTTCCAGACGGTTAAAGGCAGAATATAATGTGGTTTCACGCATGGAATAGGCATTTCCGGTCCGTTCCTGTATGTTGCGGGAGATTTCATAGCCATAGGAATCTCCCTCTGCCAGCAGGCTCAGAATAATGGAATCATTATATCCCCGCATGACATCACTGCTGAGCATGAATTGCCTCCTTTCCCAAAGTACTCTATCTGATGAAGTAATTATAGCATGATTACTACGACAGGTAAAGTAATGTTGTGGAAAAATTCCCGTGTGGGGGAATTTTTTTACTCGGCGGAACGGAAGGGCGTACAGGTCCAGCCGGTTCCGGCAGGAGCAGGGAAATAAAACTGGTCATCGGCACGGAGGGTCAGGTTCCACAGTGCTGCTGCGTTACCGGTCAGGGAACGGGCCTGTGTGGGCCTGACAATCACCGGCAGGGAACAGGTTTGCTTCATTTCCTTCAGGATATGCTGGCCGTTCCGGTTCATGGCGAGAACGGTGACATAGGCCGAGGGAAGGGCAGCGAGTTCACGGGTAATGCCCAGATAGGCGCACAGGGTAAGCCGGCGGATGCGGCTCAATGGATACCGGCGGGAACGGGCAGCCTCCCACAGATCGGACAGCGTTCCAGCTTTCTGGCAGGCGGCAAAGAACCGGTTTTCCAGTCCTTCGGACACATTGGGCAGGGAGGCGATGTCCTCCGGGGACAGTCTGCGCAGATAGGGCAGGACAGCACCTTCCATGTCATGCCAGCTGTGCCGGCGGGCGCAATAACAGCGGGCACGGTATGGTTCCGGCAGCAGGGCAAAGGCTTCGGAATCTTTGCCGGCGTGGAACAGGGAGCGGATAAAGCTTGCGGAGGGAATGCCATTCACCGGCGTGCCGTCATGGGCAGCGCCGGTACGTCGGATGGCAACCGGCTGTACCGGGGGACAGTCTGTCCGGATGGCACGGCAGTATTGGACGGCAAGCATATCATTGGGGGAAGCCAGCAGTGGGGCAAGATGGGGAGACAGGGTGCGGACCGCCTGCTCCGCTGCCTGTGCATAGCTGATGCCGGTGGCGAGCTGGTGCTTTAATGAGGTGGAAAAGATATCGGAATCCAGCAGGGCAGCCAGTTCCATCAGGCTTTCGGCAGTCCCGGTCTCACAGCCAAAGGAAAGATGGGTCACGCAGCCCAGCGCTGCAGCGAGCCGGACACCGCCCCGCGCAAAGCCTTCCGCGGAGGACAGAGCGGCAGGCAGCGGCAGCTCCAGTACCAGATCCGGCCCGCCGGCCTGTACCGCGCAGGCGGCGCGGAAATATTTATCCCAAAGCGCGGGCTCTCCCCGCTGGACATAGTTGCCGCTCATGATGGAAACGATCCGGATATCGGGAATTTGACGCCGGATTTCCTGAATTTGGAACAAATGGCCCGCATGGAATGGATTGTATTCAGAAATAATGGCACAGATTTTCATATATCCTCCAAATTTCTACCGAAAGTAGTTGAGAATTTTTATAAAGTGGTGTAAAATAAAACCAACGATAAGTTTATTGTACTATGTTGACGATATTCTTGCAATGTTATGAATAAAGGAGAATGTGAGAAATGAATGTTCTTGTCATCAACGCGGGCAGCTCTTCGCTCAAGTATCAGCTGTTTGACATGGATACCAAGGGAGTTCTTGCCAAGGGTCTGTGTGAAAGAATCGGTATTGACGGTCGTCTGACCCATACCAACCCGAAGAAGGAAGATAAGTATAAGGCAGATGTTCCGATGAAGGATCATGCTGACGCAATCCGTGCGGTAATCGATATCCTGATTGATAAGGAATGGGGCGTTATCGAGTCCATGTCCGAGATTGATGCAGTCGGTCATCGTGTCGTACACGGCGGTGAATACTTTGCGGATTCCGTCCTCATCGACGATTCTGTTATTGAAGCAATTGATGCCTGCATCCCGCTGGCACCGCTGCACAATACCCCGAACCTGATTGGTATTGATGCCTGCAAGAATGTCATGGGTGAAAATGTTCCGCAGGTTGCTGTATTTGATACCGCATTCCATCAGACCATGCCGCCGGTTGATTACATCTACTCCATTCCGTATGAGTTCTATCAGAAGTATAAGATCCGCCGCTATGGCTTCCATGGTACCTCCCATAAGTATGTAGCACAGCAGGCTTCCGAAATGCTGGGCATTCCGCTGGAGCATCTGCGCATCATCACCTGCCATCTGGGCAACGGTTCTTCTGTAACCGCGATCAAGGGCGGCAAGTCCATTGATACTTCCATGGGCTTTACTCCGCTGGCTGGCCTGCCGATGGGTACCCGTTCCGGTGACATTGATCCGGCGATCATCTCCTTCCTGTGCGAGCATGAAAACAAGAGCGCTGAGGAAATGCTGGAGGTTATGAACAAGAAGTCCGGCGTACTGGGCGTATCCGGCGTATCCTCTGACTTCCGTGACCTGGATAATGCAATCAATGAAGGCAATGACCGTGCAAAGCTGGCAAAGGATATCTTCATCAACTCGGTTAAGAAGCTGATCGGCGCTTATATCGCTGAGATGGGTGGCGTTGATGCCGTTGTATTCACCGCTGGTGTTGGTGAAAATGACCGTTCCGTTCGCTGGGATGTCTGCGAGCATATGGAATATCTGGGCATCAAGGTTGATCCGGAGAAGAACAAGTACCGTGGCCGCCAGATGGATATTTCCGTTGACTATGCACGTGTTCGTGTTCTGGTTATCCCGACCAACGAGGAACTGGTTATCGCAGAAGATACCAAGCGTCTGGTAGAAAAGGCTGAAGAGGAATAAGTTCAATTGAAACGACTTCGGGGCAGGAAGGCAATGCTTTCCTGCCCTTCCTTTTTCCTTCGTACAGAAAAACAGGCTGCCGCGCAAGGGAGACAGCCTGTTTTAGGGACATCGAGGGGAACTTATGAATCGGAGGAGCCGCTTCGGAGCTTGTTGTAAAAGGTAAGCGCCCAAAGTCCTGCAAGACCAACCACGGTAAAAATAACACGGCTGATGAAAGCTCCCTGTCCGCCAAACAGGGCACCGACGATGTCCAGCCCGAAAATACCGATGCTGCCCCAGTTGATCGCACCGATAATCACGAGTGTCAGGATAAATTTGTCCATATATAGAAACCTCCTTTTTCATGCTGTTAGGAGTATAGCCGATTTTTGCCGCTGTTATACATGCCGGACTTGTGTTTCCCTGCATATGGCGGTATAATAAATTAAATTGTCATTTGACGAAATGAGGGACGTTTTGATGATACTTGACCTGCATACCCATACCATGTATTCCTATGATGCCGAAAAAAAGCCGGTTTCGGCGCATGTAAAATCTGCGGTGGAAAAGCATGTGGAGGTACTGGGCTTTACCGAGCATGTGGATTTTTTTCGTCGGGAATCGGTACAGGAATCGGATTTTTTGGCGGGTACGGTGGATTTTGAAGGCTATCACAATGAGATAGAGCCGTTCCGCAGCGGCAGAGCCATCCTGGCGGATCTCACGGCACAGCAGAAGGACATTGCAGCCTGCCGGGAGGCATACCAGGGAAACATCACGCTGCGTGCCGGTGTGGAGATGGGACAGCCCCATGCGGCGCCGGAGCTGGCGGATGCCCTGCTGGAAAAGTATGCATTTGATTATGTCATCGGCTCCATCCATCAGCTGTCCAATGATATGGATATGTATTTCCTGCGGTATGAGAATATACATCCGGATGATTTCTGGAAGGAATATTTTGACCAAATGCACCGCATGCTGCAGTACGGAAAATTCCATATTCTTGGGCACATTGACTATCCGCTGCGTGTCATGAAGCTCCCGCATAACCGTCCGTCTCTCCGGGGATATATGGATTATGTGGATGCAGTGCTGCGGGAGATTCGGGACAAAGGTATTGCGCTGGAAAGCAATACCAAGGGCATGTTTGGCTGGCAGCAGCAGCCGGGACCGGAGGACTTTATTTTACAGCGGTATCATGAGCTGGGCGGTGAGCTGATTACCGTCGGTTCGGATTCCCATGCGCCGGAAACGATTGCACGGGGCATCCCGGAGGCTGTGGAACGCATTCGGCAGGCAGGCTTCCGGTATGTGACAGATTTTGCGGATGGAACCCCCATCCAGCACGCGATATAAGATATAAACAGGGAGAAAACATGAAACAGGCAGTTGTGGAAGCACATGCAAAAATTAATCTGACACTGGATGTAACAGGAAAACGGCCTAATGGTTACCATGATGTCTGCATGGTCATGCAGTCCATCGGTATCCATGACCTGGTAACCGTCCGCACCGGGACCGGAACCGGACGGATTGAGCTGGCAACCTCGAACGGTTCTCTGCCGGCTGACCGCAGCAATCTTGCCTGGCGGGCAGCAGAGCTGTTTCTCGAGGAGCAGAAGCTGGCCTGTGACGGCATTTCCATTGAAATTGAAAAACACAATCCGATTGCCGCCGGTCTGGCAGGTGGCAGCACCGATGCCGCGGCAGTCCTGGTGCTGCTCAATCAATTATATGATACCCATCTGACCGTGGAACAACTCATGGAAATGGGAGTCAGACTTGGGGCAGATGTACCGTTCTGTATTGCGGGAGGAACCATGCTGGCACAAGGCATCGGAGAACAGCTGACCTCGCTGCCGGATGCACCGCAGGCATATGTGGTACTGTGCAAGCCGCCTTTTGCGGTATCCACACCGGCAATTTACAAGGCAATTGATTCCGCGGAGATTCCGGAGCGCCCGGATACCGAAGCCATGCTGGAGGCGCTGCGCCATAACGACCTGAAGTCTGTGGCGGCACAGCTGTGCAATGTGATGCAGCCGATAACGGCACAGATGCATCCCGAGGTGGAGGAAATCTGCGGCATCATGCGGGAAATGGGTGCGTTAGGCGCCATTATGAGCGGCTCCGGCCCATCGGTATTTGGCCTGTTTGATAACCAGACAGCTGCCGAAGCATGTAAGGCTGTGCTGGCGGAACGCTATGAGGAAACCTTCCTCACGAATTTCTCTCCGGCGGGACAGATTAAACGGTAAACAGACTGGCTATACTTTCGATATCCCAAACAGATCTCGAAAGGAGCCATAAAAATGAAACGATCTACTTACCGCAGCAGATTTGAGCTGACCATTGCGCTGACAGTATTTTTTGTGCTGTGCTATGCCGCATTTTGTGATATGTCCCAACAGACACTGGCGGAGGATGTGCTGCGGCTGCGTGTGGTAGCCGACTCGGATGAAGCAGCTGACCAGGGCATCAAGCTGCAGGTACGGGACCGGGTACTGGAGCTTATGCAGCCGTTGCAGGAGCAGGCAGACAGCCGGACAGAAATGCAGCGGCTGGTGCGGGAGCATATGCAGGACATCACCAATGCGGCGCAGCAGGAGGTCTATGACTGCGGCAGTACCGATTTGGTGACAGCATGTCTGGCGGAGGAATGGTATCCCACACGGGAATATGGAAGTTTTTCCCTGCCTGCGGGAACCTATGAAGGGCTGCAGATCCGTATTGGCAGTGCAGAAGGGCACAACTGGTGGTGTGTATTGTACCCAGCCCTGTGCCTTGATCCGGCATCTGCGGAGACAGAGCTGACAGAGCAAGAACAGGCGATGATTCATCCGGAAGGGAGT
This sequence comes from Clostridiales bacterium, assembly GCA_004555915.1. GTDB lineage: Bacteria > Bacillota > Clostridia > Oscillospirales > Butyricicoccaceae > Butyricicoccus_A. The sequence goes on from SFJM01000008.1 coordinate 149,629, forward strand.
TACCAGATTCGCTTCCGGACGGCAGAGCTGCTGGGCAGCCTGCGTGGCATGGTGTCATAAAACAGAAAGGGTTATGGTATGTCGAAGGAACAACAGATGATACCGCGGGACAGGCAGAGACGGTATCTGCCGCAGGTGATGCTGCTATTGTTTATCCTGCAGCCGGTCATGGATGTACTGTCTTATTGGCTGGATGCGCTGGGAGCAGGCAATACGGTTTCCCTGCTGATGCGGTTTGTCCTGCTGGCGGGGACAGCGGTGCTGGGATTCTGTCTCAGCAGGAGGAAAAAAGTGTATCTGCTGCTCGGCGTGGTACTTGCCGGTATCGCTCTGCTGCATGGATGGGCCTGTATCACAGCCGGATACGCGGGCTACAGTGATCCGGTTTATGATTTGACCAATTTCATTCGTGTGGCACAGATTCCACTGTTTACCTTCTGTTTTATCACATTTTTACGGGAAACCGGAGAATCCGGTTACCATGCCGTAGAACAGGGCTTTGTCGTTAACTTTGTCATCATCGTGGTGGTGGAGGTGCTGAGCGCACTGACCGGGACAAATCCCTGTACATATGCAAACAAGGGAATCGGCCTGCTGGGCTGGTTCTATTTTGCCAATTCCCAGAGCGCAATTCTGTCGGCGCTGGTACCGGTGCTGCTGATGCAGCTGATCCGGAAAAAAAATCCATGGCTGCTTGCAGCGGGTACCGCGGCAGGCTTTGGGGTATTATATCTGTTTGCCACTCGGCTGGCCTATTTTGCCATTTTTATCTGTGCGGCAGGGCTGGTTATCGTGCTGGTTCTGAGCCGGAACTGGAACCGGCGGACAGCAGCCATCCTGCTGGCAGGCGCGCTGGTTTGCGGCGCAGGCTATGGCGTATCTCCCATGGCACGCAATCAGCAGGCGCAGAAGCTGGTGGCTGCGCAGAAGCAGCAGGAAGCGGAGGAGCTGATTGCGCAGACAGAGCAGGAAAACGGGACAACCATAGAAGAATCCCCCAAAATCTGCCTGATGCCGGTATATGAGGAATATCTGGGTGCAATGATGGATCGGTTCGGGGCGGATCGCGTCATGGAAGCCTATGATTACACCACGGATGTCTCTGACCTCAAGGACTGGCGCAGGATGAAAATTACCTATTGCAGCTTCCTGATGGAGGAAGCCGGTACGGCAGCAAAGGCATTTGGTCTGGAGCTGGCGGATATGACCTGGCAGGGGGAAGTTTTCGATGTGGAAAATGATTTCCATGGCATGTATTTCCTGTATGGCATAGCCGGCTTGCTGGCATTGGTTCTGTTTCTGCTGTATTTTGTATGGCTGGTACTGCGGGCATTGTGGAGGAATTTCCGGATGTATATGACGCTGGAGGCAGGAGCTTTTGGTGTGGCATGCTGTACCCTGCTGCTGCATATTTACTGTACAGCCGGTGTCCTGCGGCGGCCCAATGCATCCTTTTACCTGTCTGTCGTGCTGGCAGTCATCTATTATTTTGTCAACATCAGGGAATATCCCCAAAGATCTGACAGATAAGCGGTTCCCTTGACTTTTTTCAGGGGGAACGGTATAATGTGTTGCGTTATCTGATATGAATACAGAGACATTGTTGGTATGAAAAATCGGATGGAAAGGAATTTTAGTATTTTATGATGGCGGTTCAATTGTTGGAGCGATGGCGCAGTGTGCTGAAAAAACATCTGCCCATGATGCTCTTTATCCTGTTTGCCGCACAGCCGGTTATGGATGTGATTTCCTTCTGGACAGATAAGCTGGGAATGAGTACCATGCCGGCCCTGCTGCTGCGCATGCTGGTACTGGCCTGTACGGCACTGGCAGGCCTGATTCTTGCGGAAAACAGAAAACCTTATTGGTATCTGGCAGCAATATGCGGGATATTTTTTATCCTGCACGCCATTGCGTGCTTTGCAGCCGGATATATCAGCCCGTTTGCGGATCTGACCAATTATATCCGTGTGATTCAGATTCCGTTGTTCACCCTGTGCATGATTACATTCATGAAAACCGATTCCCGGGCATTCCGCTGGATGGGTGTGGGCATTGTCATTGCTTTTGGTATTATTACGGCCGTTGTGCTGCTCAGTGTACTTACCAACACCAATCCCTATACCTACACGGATGTCAACATGGGCGTGCTGGGTTGGTTCTCCACCACCAATTCCCAGTCTGCCATTGTCAGCATGGTCACGCCGATCCTGATTGGTATGGCTTATCGGTCGAAGCGGCCATGGATCTTTATCCTCACGGTTGCGCTGACCTGTGGGCAGCTGTTCTTCCTGGGCACAAGACTGGCATATATGGCTATTTTTGTATCCGTGTTTGGCATGATTATCGTTTCCTTTATCTGTGGCTATGCCAGCAAATGGAAGTATGCGGTTCTGGTTGTGGCAGCACTGCTGTGTGTGGTCTTTGTCAAACAGTCTCCTATGTACTGCCATCAGTCCATGTATGCCCAGTCCATGGAGGAAAAGCAGTCTGACCTGAATTCCATGAGCGCAGATCGTGGTACTACGGTGACACAGGAGGATGTGCAGGAGGCAGAGGAGGAAAACTCGAATCTTCCGCTGCTGCGTTCCATGAACCAGATTTATTGCTATTATCGGTCCAATCTGGTACAGCGGTTCGGTGTGGAACGGGTGATGGAACGCTGCAATTTCTCCTCCGATGTTTCCCAGATGACAGGTGCGAGAAAAACCAAGATTATTTTCTGCTCCCTGCTGCTGGATGAAATGCCGTTTACCTCCAGGCTGTTTGGCATGGAACGGGATGCCATGGTATACAAGGGCAATAACTATGATGTGGAAAATGACTTCCATGGCATTTATTTTCTGTATGGTATTGTCGGCCTGATTCTGTTTTTGCTGTTCCTGCTGTATTTTGTCTATCTGATTCTGTGGGCACTGCTGAAAAATATTCAGAAATATTTTACGATGGAAGCTGGTGCCTATGGTATGGCCTTTCTGCTTGCTCTGGTCAATGCGTACAATACCGCGGGAATCCTGCGGCGGCCGAATGCATCCTTCTATCTGTCCGTTATTCTGGCAGTGATTTATTATCTGGTTAAAATCAAAAAGTACCCGGAGCGTATGAAGCCGAAGGGGATTTTTGCCATGCTGCAGAAGAAAAAATCGTAATCATGAAAATCCCGTCTGGCGGCAAATCCGGGCGGGATTTTTTGACCGTGTGATACATAGGATAAACCCGCGGAGGTGAAGGCATATGGCACGGAAAAAACGAAGGAAAAGAAAGGTATCTGTGGGCGCGGTACTGTGGATGCTGCTGTGTACGGTGGCTGTCATTGCCATTGCAGCAGGTGTCTGGTATGTTGTATATTTCGGGCAGGTGACGGAGGAAGACCGGGATGTACCGGATTCCATCGCAGGGATTGCCGTACATACCGATTATATTTCTGCAGATTCCGTGGCAAGGCCGGGACGGAAGCGGGCTGTACATTATATCGTCATCCATGAAACCGATAACAACGGCGCACATGCCAATGCCCGGGCACATAACCAGTATTTACATGAAAATTGCTGGAAGGAACAGAAAAGCTGGCATTTTACCGTGGATGATACGGAAATCTGGCACCATTTGCCAAGCAATGAGGTCGCCTATCACGCCGGTGATTCCAGCTGGCAGGAAGGCGGCAACCGCAATGGTATCGGCATTGAACTCTGCGTCAATGCCGGCGGTGATTTTGACCAGACCATGCAGAATGCCGCCCAGCTGACGGCATATCTGCTGCGGGAATATGATCTAGAGCTGGATGCTGTCAAAAAGCATCAGGATTTTTCCGGCAAAAACTGTCCGCAGACCATCCTGACACAAAACCGCTGGGACGCGTTTTTGCAGATGGTGCAGCAGGCCTGCGATACACAGGCGGCTTCGCAAAATTCACAGGAATAAAAAACGGAAAGCAGGGCATGCTAGGATTGAACCAATCCAATAAGGAGGACATGATCATGGATAAATGTCATGCAAACAAGAGCATTCGCTGCACTGTTGAACAGTGCGCAAACCATTGCTCCACTTCGGATTATTGTGCACTGGAGAGCATTCAGGTGGGCACACATGAGATGAATCCGACCGAAAAGAAGTGCACTGACTGCCAGTCCTTTGAGCTTGGCTAAAGCATAGGGATGGCAACCGAACAGACCGTAGGAAGGCAACCGTGTTCCTGCGGTCTGTTTTTTTGCAAAAAAATCCCGCAATCCATGGGAAATATGCCGGGAATCTGCTGCCTGTGCAAATTTCATCCGGGTATCCCTTGCAATTTTACGCTTTTTGTATTACATTATATAGGGAAACGACTGGACGGTATGCATATGCACCGTTCTTGAGGAGGAAATACATTTGGGAAAGATTATTTTAACCGGAGACCGTCCTACCGGCAAGCTGCATCTGGGCCATTATGTAGGCTCGCTGAAGCGCCGGGTAGAGCTGCAGAATTCCGGTGAATACGATAAAATTTTTATTATGATTGCGGATGCGCAGGCTTTGACGGACAATGCGGATAATCCTGAAAAAGTGCGTCAGAACATTCTGGAGGTTGCGCTGGATTACCTGTCCTGCGGACTGGACCCGGCAAAATCCACGCTGTTTATCCAGTCCATGGTGCCGCAGCTGACGGAGCTGACGGTTTACTATATGAATCTGGTTACCGTATCCCGCCTGCAGCGCAATCCAACCGTTAAGTCGGAAATTCAGATGCGCAATTTCGAGGCAAGCATCCCGGTGGGCTTCTTTACTTATCCCATCAGCCAGGCTGCGGATATCACCGCGTTCCGTGCTACCACGGTACCCGCAGGCGAGGACCAGATGCCGATGGTGGAACAGACCCGTGAAATTGTGCATAAGTTTAACAGCGTATACGGCGAGACCCTGACCATGCCGAACATCCTGCTGCCGGAGAATCAGGTCTGCATGCGTCTGCCGGGTACCGATGGCAAGGCAAAGATGAGCAAGTCCCTTGGCAACTGCATTTACCTGTCGGATGAGCCGAAGGACATCAAAAAGAAGATTATGAGCATGTACACTGACCCGAACCACATCCGTGTGGAAGACCCGGGACAGGTGGAAGGCAACACCGTCTTTACCTATCTGGATGCATTCTGCAAGCCGGAGCATTTTGCGGAATTCTGGCCGGATTATGCAAATCTGGATGAGGTCAAGGAGCATTACCGGCGCGGCGGCCTGGGCGATGTGAAGGTCAAGAAGTTCCTGAATAAGGTTCTGGAGGCGGAACTGGCACCGATCCGTGCACGCCGCAAGGAATTTGAAAAAGACATTCCGGCGGTATATGAAATCCTGAAGCAGGGCAGTGAGGTTGCCCGTGCCGAGGCGGAAAAGACCCTGCATGATGTGCGTGATGCCATGAAGATCAATTACTTTGATGACATGGAGCTGATTGCGGAGCAGGCAGAAAAGTACGGCAAGTAAGTATTTTGAATCGAAAAAGCAAAATCCACTCTCGAAATGAGGGTGGATTTTTTGATGATTGGAATTTAACGGTGCAGCCAGTCAATAGACGCGTTTAGTGAGTCTGTCAGGAAGGAATCCAGACATTGTCTGGCTCTGGCGGCAATGTCCTCCGGTACCGAACAGATGGGTTCGGCAATGCTTCCGGCGATGGCGGCAATGGTATCACTGTCGCCGCCAATGGAAATCGCGGCAGAAATGACATCTGCATAGCTGGTTTCCTCTAAAACTGCCTTGATTGCCTGAGGGACAGAGCCCTGGCAGGATACATCAAAGCGATAGGTGGGACGGATTTCATCCAGCGTGAAATCCAGATTGTAATACCGGCTGGCATAGGCTTCCAGCTCTGCCTTGCTGCCGCCGTTTCGCAGCAGGAAAATGCTGCCTGCCGTCACCTGAGCTCCTTTGATGCCCTCCGGATGGTCATGGGTCACCATGGCGGACAGCGTCCCCAGCTTTTCCGCTTCCGCAAGGCTGTTTGCAGCCCAGCCGGCAAAGGAGGCGCGCATGGCGGAACCATTGCCCCAGCTGTTGTATGGCTGGGGATTGGCGGCGCGCAGCCAGCTGCGAAACCGTCCGACATATCCGGCTCGGGGATAGTTTCGGCCATAGTGCTGCATGGCAGTCTGGATTTCCCGCAGCAGAATGCCTTCCGCAGAAGGCTCCTCCATCCAGTTTTCCGGCAGCTGCCGCAGGCCATTCCGGATGCCCTCTGCCACAGCCAGCGTCATCACTGTGTCGTCAGTAAACCGGCAGCCGGGTTTAATCAGCGTTGCGGGTTTGTGTTTGATGTTGTGGAATTCATATATGGAGCCTGCGATATCACCGCAGACCGCACCGAGCATACAGGTCATAGCGTTTCACCTCCGCAAATGGATGGTCACATCTTCTTGAGCTTCTGCGTAATTTCCCCAGCCTTTGCGTAAATCTCCTGGGGGTCTGTACCCACAGAAAATTCGCCGTTTTCATACAGAATGTTACCGGCAATCATGGTCAGGATGACATTCTGCTTGCTGCCGCTGTAAACCAGATTCTTGCTGATATGGTTGATGGGCTGCATGTTCGGCTGGTTCAGGTCGATGACAATCAGGTCAGCCTGGCTGCCTGCGGTCAGGGTTTCGCAATCAGTCAGCCGCATGGCTTTTGCACCGCCTACCGTTGCCATATACAGCACCGCATTGGCATCTACAGCCGAAGCATCCTGCTCCCGTACCTTGGCAAGGGCTGTGGTCAGGAACATCTCACGGAACATATCCAGACAGTTGTTGCTGGCAGGGCCATCTGTACCAATGGCAAGGTTGACGCCTGCCTGCAGCATGTCCTGAATCGGCGCGATGCCGCTGGCCAGCTTGAGATTGGAAGCCGGATTGGTAATGACGGACAAATTGCACTGCTTAAAAATAGCGATGTCCTCCGGTGTCATGTGGACACAATGATATCCGCCACCGCCATAATCAAACAAGTGCAGGGAATCCAGATACTGGGTAGGGGTCATACCGGTTTTGGCAATACAGGATTCGACTTCTGCCGCAGTTTCCGAATTATGCGTATAAACCGGCGCCTGGAACAGGTGTGCCAGAGCGGCGAGGTCCTCCAGAATACCGCGGGATGTGGTATATTCCGCATGGAAGCCAAGCTCAAAGGAAATCAGCGGATGATACCCGTTGTATTTCTGGTACCATTCGCCCACTTGTGCGGCAGACTGGCTGAAGTCATTGACGGCACCGGTGAGCACAGTGCGGAAGCCGGTGTCAATGGATGCCTGCACAATGGAATCCGGTGTGAGGTACATGTCGAAATTGGCGGTAATGCCGCTGGTCAGGTATTCCAGATAGGCCAGCCGGGACAGGTGGTAAATCATCTCGGCGTCCAGCTTTGCTTCCATGGGGAAGACCTGAGTATTCAGCCAGTCCTGCAGCGGCAGGTCATCGGCATAGGAACGGAGAAAGGTCATGGCAGAATGGGTGTGGGCATTTTTGAAGCCCGGAAGAACCAGATTGCCATTGATGTTGCGCTGCACATCCCAGTGCATATCAGACGGCTTTTCCGGTCCGGCATAGAGGATTTTGTCATTTTCAATCCAGATTTCGCCCCAGAACGGTTCATACCCCTCTGCCATTGTCAGGATACGGGCATTATACAGTCTTGTGGTCATGTTCACTCCTCCTGCTCCGGTGTGCCATAGGGCAGACCGGCACGTTTTTTCTCAAAGACAGCACGCAGGCTTTCGGTATATGGCGCACGGCAAATGCCGTATTCGGTCACAATGCCGGAAATCAGCGTGTGGTCTGTCACATCAAAGGCCGGATTGTAGCATTTTACCTCCGGCAGTGCCATGGGCTCCGTATAGAATTTTTCCCGAATCTCTGCCGGATCCCGCTGTTCAATGGGGATATCTTCACCGGTGGCACAATCCAGGTCAATGGTAGAGGTGGGGCCCAGCACATAAAACGGGATGCCGTAATGCTTTGCCAGAATGGCAACCCCGGAGGTGCCGATTTTATTGGCAGTATCTCCATTGGCTGCCACACGGTCACAGCCCAAAAAGCATGCCTGTACCCAGCCGTTTTTCATCACAAGGCTGGCCATATTGTCACAAATCAGTGTTACATCCATACCAGCACGGCTTAATTCATAGGAGGTCAGCCGGGCACCCTGCAGCAATGGACGGGTTTCATCCGCAAAAATACGGAACTGCATCCCGCGTTCCTTCCCCAGAAACAGCGGGCCAAGGGCGGTACCATAACGGGAGGTGGCCAGCGGCCCTGCATTGCAGTGGGTCAGGATGCCGTCACCGTCATGAATCAGGGATAAGCCATAAGCCGCAATCGAACGGCACATGGCGATGTCTTCCTCATGGATGGCAATACATTCCCGGCACAGCTGTTCCAGACGGTCAGACTGCCCGGCACAGCGTTCGGCGACGTCCAGCATGCGGTTTAGTGCCCAGCGCAGGTTCACCGCTGTCGGGCGGGAGGAGGCCAGATATTCTGCCTGCTGATGGAGTTCGGTCAGAAAGGCTTCTGTCGATGTGTCAGGCTGGATTTGCTGTGCCAGTACATAGAGGTCGTAGGCGGCACAGATGCCAATGCACGGCGCCCCACGTACCTGCAGGGTCTGGATGGCATGGAACATATCCTGCGCAGTGCGCAGGGTGAGATATTGCGTGCGGTTTGGCAGCTGGGTCTGGTCCAGAATGACCACAGCGGTACCGTCATCGCTGAGATGTACATGGTCAGATAGATATTGCATAGGGCTTGCTTCCTTCTTCATCAATCACCGCAGGAATCGGGCAGCCGGTACTCATGGCAAGCCGGACGATTTTTGCGGCATCTTCTACATAGATACTGTTGGTATATGCCTGCGCCAGTGTCTCACCGGCAGTGACTACACCATGGTTTGCCAGCAGACAGGCAGGCTTGCGGCTGAGGATGGGCAGACAGTTGGTGCCTACAGCTGCGCTGCCCTGTGGGGCATACTCTGCCACTTCAATGCTTCCGCCGAGAAACAGCAGCATTTCCACCAGTACGCATGGAATTTCCCTGCGCAGAACGGCATATGCTGTGGCATTTGGGGAATGAGTATGGACAATGGCATGATACTGCGGCAAATGGCGATAGATTTCCGCATGCATTTTCCATTCAGAGGAGGGCTTGTTCCGCCCGTCCATTACATTGCCATTTAAATCCAGAATGACAATGTCCTCCGGTGTCATAACGGAATACGCCATCCCGCTGGGGGTGATTGCCATATATTGTCCGGTTTTGTCCAGACAGCTGAAATTGCCGCTGGTAGCCGCCATAAACCCTTCCTGATAGGCGCGCTGCGCCGTAGCAACGATTTCCTCCCGTATGGGAAGCAGATCGGATTGATACATGTCCTGTCCCTCCTGTTTCCGAATATATTCAATTATACTGTTTTTTTACCATTGCTTCAACCTTACGGCAAGGAAATGCTTGCATTTTACGGTGAGGCTCGTATAATGAAAAGGGATAGAAAGGCATCAGGATGTAATCCGAACATCATCCTGCCCAAAAAGCACATGGAGGATAGATATGATTCAGGATATCGGAATCAAAACCATTGACACGGAATTTTCCAAACCAACACCGGCAGACCAGGATTATGTCCTGCTGTTTGAGCGTACCGATGTATTTGTTATGCCGGAAACCGGCAAGCTGCCCACCTATGCGGACTGGAAGGCGCTGGGCGGAGATGACCGTGAGCTGGTACATATTTTTGAACAGGCAAATACACAGTTTTTTACGGTACTGGACCCGGCGGATGCAATCAAAGACCAGCTGAAGCGGGAAATATCCCGTTACCTGCGTACGGTTTCCCCGGAATGGCTGCGGCTGGGTGCGGTAACTGCCCTGCACCTGTTCCAGTGGTATCAGACCCATCGGTTCTGTGGCTGCTGTGGTGCACCAATGGAGCCGGATGGCAAGGAGCTGGCTATGCGCTGTACCAATGAAGAATGCCATGCCGTGACTTATCCGGTCATCAGCCCTGCCATTATTGTCGGTATTGTCAATGGGGATAAAATCCTGCTGACCAAGTCTTCCGTCTATAAAAATCCGGTTTACGCACTGGTTTCCGGTTATATGAGTGTAGGTGAAACCTTTGAAACCACAGTAAAACGTGAGGCCAAGGAAGAAACCGGTCTGGATATCAAAAATATCCGGTATTTTGGCAACCAGCCATGGGGATTCTCCGGAGCACAAATGATTGGCTTCTGGGCTGAACTGGATGGCAGTGATGAAGTAAAGCTGCAGGAAGATGAGCTGAAGGAAGCAAAGTGGTATACACCGGAGGAAATTCCACCGGCATATGAGGAAAATCCGCTGGATCTGACACATTATATGATTGAACTGTTCCGTGCACATAAAGCTCCCGGACAGAAGTAATCCATAACTGCGCAGAATAGGAGGCATCACGATGGTTGGAAAGCTGGTTTCTTCATCCAGAGGCGCAACCTATTACTGGGTTGAACGCAATAAAAATCCGGATGCACCATATATTGTATTTACACATGGTATTGCTGCCAATCATCATTTATTTGATAAGCAGCTGCCATATTTCCAATGGAATTATCATATGATTTTCTGGGATCTTCCTTTACATGGACGTTCCCGGCCTTATCATGACTTCTCTTATGAAAAGGTACAGGCTTTTGTGGGTGTGGGTGCCATGCCTCTTGGTGTCAGATTTTATTCCGCAGCGGATTTAAAAGGATTGCGCAAGGTACCGATGCGTGTCAAGCGTCTGCCGGAAAAGCTGCTGCGGAATCACATTGCCAAAGGACATGCACAAACCAGATATGGATATCATAACGCACTGGCCATGGTGGAGCAGATGTCCAAGCGTGAAATTATCAATGCATTCAGTTCGGCCTATGCAGACCGGTTTACCCGGGAAGAACCGGTAGATTTTTCCTGTCCGGTGATGCTGATGATCGGTGCAATGGATTATACCGGGAAAATTGCGGAATATTGCCGCATCTGGGCGGAACAGACCGGTTATCCCATGTATGTGATACCGGATGCTTCACATAATGCCAATGCGGACAATTTTGACGCATTCAATGACGCACTCAATAAATTCCTGCATCGGCAGGTGGACGGAATATAACAAGAAACCCCGCAGGAAAATCCTGCGGGGTTATATTCTGACAAAACAAGGTTGTGTTGTCGGGATTTTTTATTTATCCAGGACATAGGTGGAAATCGCCTGTCCGATAGCGACAATATCACTGGAACCCATAAATTCAAAGGTTACCTTTCCCACACCGGAGAAATACAGCTCCAGTTCGCTGTCCATATCCAGCACACCGGAGGTTTCGATGGAATAAACGATGATCTTGCTGTATGGCATGGAGGTATAATCCTTCTTTTTACCGGTCATACCCTGTACATTGACGGCAATCACACGTTTGTTGGTAAACACTACATAATCCCGCACGGTTGTATAGCTGCCGAGAACCTCTTCGCCGGGAATCAAAAGCGGGGCAATGTGGTCCAGCTTCGGTCTGGAATCCTTTCTGAGCTTAAATAAGGAAGCATTCTGAAAATCAATCATACATGGTTCTCCTTTGCTGTACTGTGGTTTTGCTGGTGCTTTGTTTCGGACAGATATTCATGCCGTGTAATATCTGCGTCATTTCTCTTATCCGTATCATACCAAAGGCGGGGCAGAAGGATGAAATTTCTGCCAGCACCAAATCCCAACCCAGCGAAGCAGTTGGGATTTGGAAAAGGAGCTGCGACAGAATGAGAGAGAAGTGACTTTTTCACAAAAAAAGTCGCTGCGAACGATATGTCGTCCGCAGCGACGTGGTCCGAGTGGCGGGACTTGAACCCACGGCCTCTTGACCCCCAGTGCACAGGCTTGGAAATCCGTCATTGAATATCAGGATAAATTGTGCAATTATAGTTCTATTTATCGGCATATATCGTGCATTTCTCGCACTTTTTCACAACTTTGTTTCTGTTCTCATAAGCACCAGATAAACACCAAACACCAGAATAAACACCAAATAAGCACCCATTGTTTCGAGTGTAGATAGCAGACCCACAGCGGCCTGCTCTTTTTCTGTATCCCCTGATTTCCGGGTATGTTCACATATTCACAATATACACGATGTTCACGATATGCACATTACTGCGTCCGAAAAACGGACGCACTGCCAGTCGTCCGAAATTCAGACGGCTGAAAATTTGTCTGTCACCTTTTTAGGACCTGAAAAATCTGAATATGTGCCCGCCGGCAGCAGAATCCAATTTTGGATTGAGCGAACGTCCCCAATTTTGGGGCGGTGTTGTTCGTATCACGACGGCACAATTTCGTGCACTCCTCATTTGTGGGTATCAGAAAATTTGAAACCGTAACCACAAGCAAACACAGGTCAGCATCTGACAGTGGCAATGCGTACCCAGCAGTCACGCACTCAATCAGAACACCTGTTCTTTTGAGCGTCAGTCCCCCTCTCTGCGTTTTTCTCCTGTCCATGGTGTAATTTTATGCCCGGCGGGCAAAACGCAATACAGGTCATCCACATGAAAAAAGGGGGCGTCGTGTTGACGTCCCCTCGTTGTTATTCGTTATTCTGTATGGTTATACCACAGTCTCCAGCGGATCAGCTGCAACCGGCATATCTGCCACAGTGAACGGGTCGATATCAATGCACTGCGTCGGATCATGCTCACCTGTCAAATCCCAGGCAACAGTGTCATTCAATACGGTCAGGCGCGATGCAAAGAAATTTTCATCCCGCAGCTGCTCAAACACGCCGCCTTGGGCAATCATCGGTTTCATGTCAATGCAACGCACTGTGCCGTCATTCAAATATGCATACACTGTATAATCGTCACCTGCGATGGCCTGCAATACCTTCGGAAAAATCTGCTCCATCGTGCATCCTCCTTTCGGTCAGATCAGCGGATTGATACGGTTGAGCGGCTTGGCATCCTTGGACAGCTCCCAGTTCTGCATCAGTTCGTCCTTGTGGATTTCGCACCATGCAAGCACCAGCTTTAACTGTCTGTTCGGGAGTGCACCGGTCAATACTGTACCATTTTCGATATCAATAAGCGCCTTACGTCCGGCATACTCTACATGAAAGTGTGGCGGGTTGTGGTCGCTATAATACATGGTCACGCGGATACCGTAAAACAGAGATATTTCAGGCATGATATTCACCGTCCTCGCTGGTTCCTTTATCAGTGCTTGCAAAGGAGCATTTTATACAAGGCTGGCCGTTGTACATATCAAAGCCTTTATTATAATCACATCCTTTGCACAGTCCTTTGTAAATGATATCACCATACCCAGCTGGACAGTTATCTGTATTCATAACATAAAGATTATATTCTTTCATGGTTATCCGTTCCTTTCTTCAACATATTCTACGATATCACCTGGCTGACAACCCAAGAGCTGACAGATGGTCTCAATTGTTTTCCATGATACAAGTTCGCCTTTACGTAACTGTTGCAAGGTGGCTTGTCCAATGAGTTTTTCTTTTCTAATTCTCGTGGAATTATATCCTGCATCTTTTAACGCTTGCAATATATCTAACTTATACCGTAGCGGCATCTAAAATACACCTCCTATGACATTTAGTATAACTATATATTGCACTAAAATCAAGTGTTGAATTTCAATAAATATCGCACTTAAATTTAGTGCACAATGCCAATTGATTACACTAGATTCTAGTGCTATACTATAATCACAGCAAGAGAACAGAGGGCAGCCGGAAGAAGCGGTAACCAAGCCGCCAAGGCCGAAAGCGTCCGATACTTCAAGCCATATACCGCGTGAGCCTACGGGCAATAGTCAGGAAGATGCTTGGAGGGCTGCCCGCAGTTCCACAATACACAAGGAGGTACATACCATGAGCACAAACGAAATGACGAACGCCGTCAATCAGCTCCGCGAGCTGCGCCGCATGGCTGATGAGCTGGAAGCTGAGATGGAAACCATCAAGGACGCAATCAAGATGCACATGTCCGCCGCCGATCTGGAGGAGTTGACTGGCACAGACTGGAAGATCATCTACAGAACCGTGACCGGCAGCCGCTTCGATACCAAAGCATTCCGCCGCGATCACGCGAAGATGGCAGAGCAGTATACCCGCCAGACCAGCACGCGCCGCCTGACCGTGCAGTAAAAGAAAAGCCCTTTCCCCGATCACCGACCAAAGCGAAGGGAAAGAGCCAATAGCAACCACCAAGGGAAGCTGTGTTCATTGTAACATGGCTTCCCGCCGGAAATCAAGGAGAAATCTATCATGACGAATCACACCACACCGACATCGAACACAAATTCCTCGTCCCATGAAAGAAATATCGACAAATTGCTGGCCACCATAAATTCAACCCCACATCCGCGGCAGACACTTGCGCTTGTTTGCATGATCTACCGTTTATGCAAGACTGACCTGCATACCGCTTCCGAAGACGAGAAGGAGTGATATTATGACTAAAGATGATTATGTTTCGGAACTGCTTGATATGCTTGCAGCAATGAACTACCGACAGGTTCGCATTATTTATACCTTTGCCAGCACATTGATGAATTGGCAAAGCACCTCGACAGAAACTGAGGACAATCCGTGAAAATAACAGTATAGCGAACCGCGGCGGACGTACTGAACGCCCTTGCGCCGTTCTTCAAATCTGATCCGTATACTGCTTCCGAAGTCGCGGAGGGTTGATATTTTGGATGAGCGATTGACCAAGGCTACGCCTGATTTGTGCATCGACCTACGGTGCAACCGGACTGCTCTAATATTGAATATACACAAGCACCCGCACAGGCACATGTCCGGCGGGTGTTGTTGCGTCTGGAGATACAGAACCACAGCCAGTTTCTTTCTCCGACCGGCTTTGCTTTTGGCGTGGACATCGTGCGAAACTCTTCCAGATTTTGTACCGCTTTTGTACTCGCTTTTTAGGGTGTCCGAAATGTCCGGATACATACCGGAAGCAAGGGCAAGCTCTTCTGTCTGCTGGCTTGCTTTTGCTTCAGTTTTGGCTTGCTATAGGCAGAGTTAACGCACAAGGTCGAACTGGGAGGCAAGGGCAACATCTTCTGCCTGCTGGCGTAGTCTTGCCGTAGTTTTGCCCTCTTTTTAAGGACTGCGGAATCTGCGGATATATACCAGAAGCAAGAACATCTTCCGCTGCCTGCTGCTGCAGTTTTGCTGAAGTTTTGCTTCCCGACCATCAGCGCAAGAAATATACTGCCGAAATCTGCGCCAGTTTTGCGCTACTTTTGCGCCATAAATGAATGGCTTTTTTAGGGTGTTACAAATGTCACCATACTTTGCCCTTTTTAGGGTGTTGGAAATGTTGGGATCCAGACAAAGAGCAAAAAAACATCTTCACCTGTCAACGGTTGATATTTTGTTTTCGTTGGAGACAATGACGGCAATATAGCTCATACCGTAGCAATTTTGTAGAAGTTTTGTATCCGGCGGTTTTGGACTAACATTTACTAATAATTCTCTTTGTTCGCTCTCTGTTCAAGGCTCAATTTCTCGGGGTTCGCTCGGAGTTCGTTCCTTTCTGCGCGAGATATTTGTGCAGTGACGGCGTGAAGGCCGGAGGCAGGAGCTAGGAGGGGAGAGTACCCCCTATACCTGGCAGGCGCTCCTACGCCGTCCAGCGCCGATTTACACACAGGGAATTTTAAAGGAGGTCAGCACATGGCAAAACTGAAAACTGTGACGGTGCAGCAGAAGGGAGGTATTCCCCGTTTTCTCTAACTTCGCTCGGGCTTCGGGTACGTAACCATATACAGACTACAACATTCTGAACCATAAGTTTTGATAAGTTATGAAAGTTAAGTTTTGTTAAGCTGTGCAGCTTCCCACATGACCAGCTCCTGCCTGTATTCGATCACACCCGGCAGCCTGCTGATTTCAAAGCCTTCTTGTATCTGCTGAGAACCTGCCGGGGCGAATCCTCACTCTGGTACCCGCAGGCAGCAGCTACACGCCGCCATGTCATACCCTTCAAGAACCGGTACTGCATAATCTGCCTGACGCGCCGGCTCTCTACCCGCCGGATGATGCCCTTCATGATATCTGCATTGGCCTTGAATTGCTGCCGGACCTCATCACGTGCTGCAACCAGATCACCGACACGATCACAAGCCCTGTACCCTTTTCCGCCGCACATATGGACGGCAGGAGCTGCTATGGTATTCTGAGCCTGCAACTCTTTGTATCGCCGGTTCAAACGCTGTTGCTCCTCCAGCAGCTCCGACAGCTGGTTAAATTCTTCTATCGTTATCGCCATTGCAAACCATCCTTTCCGGTGATATAATCGAATATACCAAGATCATCGGAAAAGACGGAAGCCGCCCGGCGGGAGCATGTGCCCCTGTCGGACGGTTTTCTGTTTATTGTTTCCCTTTAACCACAGTCAGATCATTCAAACGTAATTCCTTCAGATAATATTCAACATCTTTGCCTTCATCGTAGAATGCGGCCAGCGTGTGAGCATATATCGTCTGCAAGGCTTCCACATCGTCAATGTGCGGCAGCAGCTCAGCAATGCCAGCTTGAAGATCATGGACAAGATTAATCTGCCTGTGCTGTATACGTCGTCTGAGCCGTTCAAGCTCCTGTTGTTCGCTCATGCGTCCTTATACTCCATCACAACCTCGCGTTCGTCCGCGCCGATCTCAGCCAGCGCAACCAGAACATTGTAAACGCGCTCCATGTCGTCCGGATGGCTGAAACGCTTCAGCATCTCTTCGCAGCGTCCACGGTAATGCTGGTACTTCTGTGCTTCCAGCTTGGTGTACTGAATGGCAGTGCTGCCGTCTGCATTATGTGTGTACTTCATAATAATTTCCTCCTGTATTTGTAATATGGAAATTTTACCTAAACTTTGCTCAACCATTGAGTAACCAATTTTGGGTTTTCACAGGTTGTTGTAGGCTTTTGTTTCATCATTTTTCATCAGTTGGTTTGCAACCTGAAGTTTTCTGAAGCGAATCTGTAATCGCTGAATAGATGGTATCAAAAGGCAACAGATCAATATAGTTCTGACCGGCATTGAGCCTGTCTTCTATGTACTGCATTACCTTTTCTGCATCTTTTCGTTCGTTCAAGATCAAAAGACAAGGATAATCCTTATCATAATCAACGCAATGACGAGAATAAGCAAACTTGGGTTTATTGGCTACAATTTCCCAATCACCATCATCTGATCTGGCCAATTGAATACGATTGAAATTTTCAATAGTAATACACCTGCTGAACAATTCGTAGTATCTCACAATCATTTTTGTGTCCTTTCTGCGCTCTTGTACGTCCATCCGTGCTCCGGTGCCCATATCATTCCCTGGGCCTCCAGCTGGCGGGAGATTTCTACCTGGTGCCTGCACAGGCTATCTGTCATAGTGCGGAACAGCTGTTTGCATGCGGTGTCAGTCTCTAAATGATAATTGCCGGTCGTGCGTTCTATTTCGTCCTGAAGTTGCTCCCATCGTTCAATCAGGCTGGGAGCATGGTTCTCTGCGATACCCCGACATCGCGCCCGCCTGCGGGCTTCTTTGTAAAAATCCGTGTCATTCGTCAACTCTGCGATCAGGCTGCATGCCTGCCCCAGTAGCGTGAGCAAATGCGTTCCGTTGGTCAGGCCGTCAAGGATGGATGACTTTGAGACTGCGGGTGAGGCTGGCGCAATAGCCGACTTGCACCCCACCTCTTGTTTTGAACTTCTCACAGCATTAAATGCTGGAAATAATCTATTTTTTTGCATTTTCCGCACCTTCTTTCGTTCGCATGGGTGAGGTTAAGGGGTGGGGTATGTTTCCAAACTATATATACGTGTAAAAATAAAAAAACATATATTTTTATATAACTATATATTTTTATTTCTTATCTCTCACGTATTATATAAAATCCACCTTACCCCACCTCACCCATATATAGAAGTTTATAATTTATGGTTATTTGTTTCAAATATGGTGTTTAAAATTCTCGAAAAATTCAAAATGAGGGTGGAGTGGAGGTGGGGTAAGGTAGGGTAAAAGCCTTATCCTCCCGTTTCATATGGCTGTTCAGTATGTTTTGTGCGCTGAATGGCTTCATCTGTAAGTGGCGGGAGCATATATCTCGATGAACCGTGTAGCACTCGATATCTCCGGTCTATATTTACATCTGCCGTCCGTTCATACCCCATATTGCGCAGAGCTTTGCCTACGCGTGCAACTTCTTTTAAGCCGAGTTCTTTTGCGATCTCCGTTGCTGTCCATTCGTTCCAATCCGCGCTATCTGCATCCCAATCGAAACTATCAAGTATAGCTTGCTCTTCCGAGAAAATTGCACGGAATTTATCCGAGCTTCGAATGGTAGCTTGCAGTTCTTCTTTTGACAGCCTGAAACTATTCGGAGCTTCTTTATATGCGTCATACGCCTCCGCCCATAGCTTTCCCACGTCAATTTGATTCATCTGTTTACGATCAATATCAATAATGGGAATGACAACAAAGCGTCGCCCCACCTCGGTTAAAAAGCCTGTTTCGTTAACTGTTCCTGCAAAGGATGTAAAGCGCGGATAATTGCAGGAAGCCGGGTCGTATGGTGCCCTTACACGATCTGATTTGTTCGTAATAAACGCTTTTAGCCGGTCAACTTCCTTCTTTTTCGTTGTTCCTTCCAGCTCGCCAAGTTCGCATATCCAACAAGAAGTATCTTCCAGTACATCATCTTTGTTTGCAGGGTTGAGCTGCCGACCTTCTAAAAAGTAACCTTGTAGCTCCGGCGGGCTGCATAAATATCGAAAGAAGGAGGTTTTTCCAATGCCCTGCTCTTTGCTTTGCAGTACAAGAACAAATTCCGCACCATAATTGCCGTGCTCATTGTGGGCCATTGCGACACACTGCACGAGCCATTTACCAAAAAGATTAAGGTATGAAGATAGTTCCTGTTCTGTTACGTCATTTTCGAAAGATAAGCAACCGAACAGGTTGATAATGGTTTGTCCGCGTTCTGCTGGTGGTATAGCATACTTGCGCGACTGCTGTTCCAGGTATTCGCGTACCGGATTCACTCTGGATTCATCCGCAGCGGCCTTTATCCATGATAAAACGGTTTTCGTGTTCGCACGGATGCCTTCTCGGGTACAATGATCCTGTACCTCCAGAGCAAAGGCATTTGCGGCCTCATTGACACTATGCACAGCACGAATTTCCGGTGGAACGGCCTGTACACGTCGGATAACATCCATTTGCAAGTGAATATCCAATGTACTGCACATTGCTTTGAAATTGGCGTATGTAGGTTGCACGATGATATCACCAAAGCGGTTGATAATAAAATCGGGATAGGGACAGGATGATGCTTTTTTCTCCCGTTGCTTTTTGGCCCACTCTGCTCGATCTTCTGCATCTACCTGCTTTTTTGCGAGTTTCAGGTCTTTCAGTACAGGTTTTAACAAGGTTCGGATATCGCCCACACTTACGCCTTTTGTTGCCCTGGCGCGGTCTATCAACTGCTGTTCATATCGGGTATATTCAGCCTCGCCTTGTTGCATGTAAATCTGCTCCAGTGCGTCCCTGACATATCGGGTAAACAGGTCGGTTGCCGTTGCCGCATCAGACGGAAGCAATTCTGAAAATGTCAGATACTTGCCGCTTTCACCATAAAACGTCGGTTCAATCGGTATCAGATCATCCTCCGGCAATTCATCCGGCATGCTGTATTGTTCGTTCAATTTGATTCACCTCGATTCTGTGTGTCCTCCAAAACAGCTTGCGCCATTCTATGTTCTGGTTCTCCAGCATGTCCAGACAGTATCCGATATAATCCAATCGTTCTACAGCCTCCACATAACGTGGGTCGAGCCGATCAAGATCATCAGGGCCATCGGGTGCATAATCTCTGCGCCATTGCTTCAACAGCCGGTAGTAGCGGCTCAATGTTACCCAGGTACGTTGTTCCCAAGCCTGAAACGCCTGAGCCATTTCTCGCCGCGTCCTCGCCGCTCTGGCGGCTTCCTGCTGCCGGCTGCGTTCCTCAGGTGTTGCCGCCCGCCCGATGGTCAGGCCAAGGAAATACTGGTCATTGATCTGCTTTGCCGCATCTACAGGTGACAACTTATCCAACTCAGCAACCAACGCCACAGCATCCCATGATTGATTACATTTGAAACAGTGCAGTTTGTTGTTATATACGCTCGCGCTCAGGTGCTCGCCATGATGTACAGGGCATTTACAACGTTTTCCATGCAGCTGCATGCCATAGCTGCTTAGCACCTGTTCAATCGGCACACGCTCGCGGATTTCTGCGAAAATATCTATGGTGTAACACCTCTATAATCATTCCGGTATACGGCGAATGCCAGCGGCTATGGGCTCTGTCTGCGCTGCATCTGGATTGCTCAGGTAATCAACCAGCATGTCATAGTTCAGCAGATACCCACGTCCAATTCTGATAGACGGTATTTTGCCGGACTTAACCAGCGACCGGATAAAATGCAGTGTAACTGGCGTTTCAGGGTCTTCGCGGCGAAGTTCTTCCAATGCCTGCGCAGGGTATCGCATACGTGCTTTGCTCATTGTTTTGCCTCCTGTTCTGCAGCGATCTGTGCAATAATTGCATAAACTTTCGACTTGTCGTCCGGTGTAAGTTCGTGGCGCAGCTTACGGGAAAATGTAGTGTCCGCAATATTTAAGCGTTCAGCAATTTGCCACAGTCGTACGTTTGCGTCTTTTGCAGCCTGTCGAATACCTATATTGTTCAAGGTATGTCACCATCCTTTCGTTTTTTCTTGAAAATGTAACGGTTGTTTGCTATACTTGAATTATACTATATCAAGAAGAATAATGCAAATATTTATGTGCAATTTTTTAATTTATGTAAATATATATATCTTAAAAAAGTTGTATTTTTCTATTTATTTAGGGAGGAAAGGAATTATGGAGCAAAAAAATATTGATTCTGAGCGTATGAAAAAAATTTTTTCAGAGCGGTTTTCATTGCTCAGAAAAAAAGAAGGAGCTTCGCAAGCTGAATTTTCAAAGAAGTTGGGTATTTCCCGCGTAAGTATCGGGCTATATGAAAGTGGGGAACGTCTACCGGACATGGTCGGATTGAGAAAGATTGCAATTGCATGCGGCGTTTCATCCGATTGGCTTATAGGACTGAGCAATGACAAGGAGCAAGAAAAGTCAGCTATTGATGAACTGAATTTATCTGCTGCCGCCATTGAAAACTTGAAGCGGATAAGCGAAGTGAACGGATGTGAAGAATACCGGCCTTTTCCAAACATACTGAGTTATATTTTTGAAGATGATCTATTTGAACGAATAATATATGATGTTGAAATGGCAATGAACACAGCTACTCATGCGGAAATTATCGAAGATTCTGTTAAAACAACGCCTACACAAGAACAGATGTTTAACGCTTTTGAAGTTGCAGAAAAATGCGGACTTATAGCGATTGGCGCATCCGAAGCACCGGTTGTATTTTGTGATTCTGCATCTCGTACATTTAGCTTTATCTTGAATGATTTAGTGTACGGCCTGTCACAAGAAGGGCGTGACTGTTTACTCTCCAGTAACGGGAACGAACCGATTGAAAATTTTCACAAACTGCTGGAATTATATGAAGGCCAGGACGAAGGTGATTAAATGGCAACCGTAACCAAGCGTGGTAACAGTTATAAAATCACGGTATCCTGTGGATATGATAGTAATAACAAGCAGATTCGTCGTCACATGACATGGACGCCTCCTGCAGGTATGACCGCGCGCCAGACTGAAAAGGAATTGGAGCGGCAAAAGATTCTGTTTGAGGAGAAATGCCGCACTGGGCAGGTGCTTGACGGCACTATTCGCTTTGCCGAGTTCGTAGAAAAGTGGATGGAGGATTACGCAGCGGTGCAGCTGCGCCCGACTACGATAGAAGGGTACAAGCAGTTTCTAAAGCGTATCTTGCCTGCGCTGGGGCATATACGCATGGATAAATTGCAGCCGCATCACCTGCAGGAGTTTTACAAGAATCTCGCAGAAACCGGTATCAGAGCCGACGGAAAGCAGCGATTTCGCGGTGACTTTTCTGCATGGATGAAGGGACAGGGCATGACACAACAGCAGCTTGCACAGCTGGCGGGCGTATCTGGTACGACCATCGGGCAGCTGGCGCGCGGCAAGAATGTCAGCCATGATACAGCTGTGAAGGTTGCTGCTGCCTGCGGTGTATCCGTGTCCGATCTATTTGAACCAACAGCGGCGGGTGCAACGCTGTCTGCAAACAGCATCCAGCACTATCACAAGTTGCTTTCCTCTATTCTCAGTACGGCCGTAGAATGGCAGGTGATTTATTCCAATCCCTGTGACCGTATCAAGCCGCCCAAGGTACAGCATAAGGAAGCACAATACCTCGATGACCAACAGGCTGCACACTTACTCGAACTGCTGGCAGAGCTTCCCGCCGATCAGTTTGACTTCCGCACTGCGGTCACAACACTGCTATTCACCGGTCTGCGCCGGAGCGAACTTCTTGGGCTGTGCTGGTCTGACATCGACATGGAAACCGGTGTCATATCAATCAACCACACATCAAAATACCTTCCAAAGCGCGGCATGGTTGAAGATGACACAAAGAATACTTCATCCCGCCGCAGTTTCAAAGCCCCTCCAGAATTGCTGCCGCTGCTGCGGCAATATAAGGCATGGCAGATGCAGCAGCGATTGATGGCGGGCGACCAATGGCAGGACAGTGACCGGATATTCACGACCTGGAACGGCGCTCCTATGCGTCCGGACACGTTCACCAACCGTTTCCGGCGTTGGATTGCAACAACCGATCTCCCGCCTGTGCATCCACACAGCTTGCGTCATACCAATGCTACGCTGTTGATTGCCAGCGGCACAAACATTCAGACAGTATCAAAACGCCTGGGACATTCCACATCCAGCACGACTGCCAATATCTATGCACATGCGATACAATCCGCTGACGCGGCAGCAGCAGAGGCGGTTTCCGTATTCAAGATCAATCAGAAAAAGGCATGAAAAAAGCAGGTACACTCTCTCGAAAAGGAGAATGTACCTGCTGATTTTTTCACAATAAACACCAAACAAACACCAAGCTATTTGACACTATCATTTTATATTATTGAAAAGTTAAGAAAAACCGCCATTTCTAAACGAAACAGCGGTTTTCCGTGGTCCGAGTGGCGGGACTTGAACCCACGGCCTCTTGACCCCCAGTCAAGCGCGCTACCAGCTGCGCTACACCCGGCAATTACTTGCTTAACTATAATAGCACACCGCATCTGCAAATGCAAGGGGAAATTTGGGTTTCAGCCGGAAGAATCTTTGCCAATTGGAAAACCAATAGCCTGTTGGTTGATACGATACCCGCTTTGTCAGGGCTTACACAAGATTTCTTCTGTGATGCGTTCATGGGAGCTGCCCGGAAAATCTGATGTCTGGATGGGTTTCCAGCCATGTTCCTCCAGTGGAATATCAAAGGAAAAGTCACCGGGATATGTACGGTTCCAGTGATACAGGATGATCTTTTCGATTTTCGCTTCATATGGCAAAACTGCCAGATTTTCAACAAAACAGTATTCACCGGTATCTGCTTCATCCAGAAATGCTTCTGAAACCCGGATATTGGGGGCAGAATCCTTGGCAAACTGCCTGGCAGAATAGGCATTCATCCACAGCGTATGGCCGGCTGTCAGATGCAGTATACGCTGCCGCAGGACACGATCCTGACTTTGCCGGCGGTGATTGAACATCATTCCATAGGTGTCATCAATTGCGGTAATGAGTATCATAAAAGCCCTCCTTTATATAGTAAGATAGCATAGATCAAACGAAAGTTCAATGTACAGCGTAAAAGAATACAGAGCGGATTGGTGGGCGTTGACGGTAAATGGAAATACTGCTATACTAAAGCAAAATTACCGGATTTACCGGCAATAAGGAGGAAAGCAATATGAATTTTATGGAACTGGTTCAGGCACGTGAAAGCTGCCGTTCTTATCAGGACAAACCGGTCACCCGGGAACAGCTGGTAAAAATCGTAGAAGCAGGCAGACTGTCTCCAAGCGGCTGCAATGCACAGCCGTGGAAATTTATTGTGATTGATGAGCCGGAAGCAAAAGCAAAGATGTGCGATGCGCTGGTTGTGGAAGGCGGCAGTACCGGTTGTCCATGGAGAGATTCCGTTCCGGCATTTATTGCGCTGGTAGAGCAGCCTGCAAAGGTTATGCCGGCGGTAGAGGAATATTATGGCGATACCCAGCGGTTTGCACAGGGGGATATCGGTATGGCTGCCATGAATATGTGTTATGAAGCAATGGAACAGGGATTGTCTACCTGTATCCTTGGTCTCAATGACCAGAAGAAAATGGAACAGTATTTTGGTATCCCGATGGGCTATACCGTCCGTATGGTGCTGGCTGTGGGTTACAGCGCAGAAGACAGTGAGCCGCGTAAAAAAGTACGCAAGCCGTTGGAAGAGGTTTGCAGCTTCAATCAGTGGTAAAGAAAAAATCCCGGTTCTGGTTTTCAGGACTGGGATTTCATATTTGGGATGATATCAATATTTAATGCGTTTTTTTCGCCAAAACCGTATGAAAAGCAGGTGCCTGTGCTTTTTCTATACGATCCAGACGACATTCCATGGAAATCAGGACGGTAGAGAACAGCAGCGGGATAACACAGAGCCATACACTGCGGATCCCCATGAAATGATGGGTCATCCAGGAAAATGCAACACCGATATGGAAGCAAATCAGTGTACCGACAAAGAACCATGCTTTTTTCAGATGCTTTTTCTCATGTGTAATGAAGTATTCCGACAGGGCATTGACCACCTGGCGGGTGTTGTTGGTGGAGAAAATGGAAGAACTGGCGAAGCCATACGCACCCGGGAAGGAATTCCATTGAAATGCCATAGCAAAGAAAATCGGATACAGGCCGATAATGGGATTCATGTCCTCTGGCAGGAAGCCGAGAATCAGTACTGCGATACAATCCACACCGAGTGCAATAGGATGCAGATTTTTATGATACTTCTTGGAAAGGATATTGGTGCAGGCAATACCTGCGGCGTAAATCACAACGCCAATCACACGGATCAGCACATCCATCAGGTCCGTGCCCAAAAGACTGGTGACAATATAAATCAGGTTTGAGGTCAGTGCATTGCCGAAAAAGTCTTCGCGGCACAGCAGTGCATACACGCCGAGGTAGCCGCCGACAATGGCCATGGAATGATGAATCCAGCAGGCGAGATCTTCGCGGTTTTTCATATAACTCTCCATCCTTTCTGCTGATACATATTATAGTCTCAGACAAATCGAAAGTAAATGGATAAAACTCCAAGATCTCATGCATGGTTTTGTCAAAAAACTGTGTAGAATCAGCAAATCCAGTCGTGGTTAAACCGGAAGGAAAATGATGCGTGAGCGTTTCGAATATGCATAAGATACAGTGCGTAACGATTACAGTCCGCCAGATTCAATCCGGGATATACGGATATTTTTTATTTATAAGACAGAAAAATGAAAGAACGGAAAAAATAACTTGCATTCTTAGGGGAACTATGCTATGCTATCACATGACAACGGTGTCAGCTGCGCAGCAATGCGTGGCTGGTATCGTTATTTTTTTATTTTTATTTATTTCATGTAAGAGGATTGGAGTTGAACACAATGATAGACAGTGGCAGCACAGGATTTATGATGCTATGTGCAACGTATGTCTTTCTCATGACACCAGGTCTGGCGTTCTTTTACGGAGGTCTGGTTCGCAGGAAAAACGTTTTAAACACCATGATGTCATCCGTATGTATTATGGGTCTGGCATCTGTACTTTGGGTGATCTGTGGTTACTCACTTGCATTTGGCGGGAATACCCATGGCATGATCGGTACCCTGCAGAATGTATTTTTGAATGGTGTAGGCTGGGATCCGTGCAGCTATGCGGATCAGATTCCTGCATTGGTGTTTGCGGCATTCCAGATGATGTTTGCCATTATCACCCCGGCACTGATTACCGGTGCAGTTGTGGGACGCATGGATTTCCGCGCCCTGTTCCTGTTCATCCTGTTGTGGTCGTTTGTGGTATATTATCCGCTGGCACATATGGTATGGGGCGAAAGTGGTTTCCTGGCTGCCATCGGTTCGATTGACTTTGCCGGCGGCAATGTGGTACATATCAGCTCCGGTGTTTCCGCGCTGGTTCTTTCGATTATCCTTGGCAAGCGTACTGGTTCGGAGCACAGCAGCTTCCTGCCGCATAACATTCCGTTTGTGGTACTTGGTGCCAGCCTGCTGTGGTTTGGATGGTTTGGCTTCAATGCGGGCAGTGCGCTGGCAGCAGACGGACTGGCAGCACATGCGTTTATGACCACCAATACCTCCGCGGCAACCGCAATGCTGTCGTGGATGCTGATTGATATGATTCGTGACGGCAAGCCGTCCGTTGTGGGTGCCTGCACCGGTGCGGTCCTTGGTCTGGTTGCCATTACACCGGGCGCCGGATTTGTACCGCTGTGGTCTGCCTTTATTATCGGCGCACTGGTCAGCCCGATCTGCTATTTCGCCGTTTCTGTCATCAAGGTAAAATTCGGCTATGATGATGCGCTGGATGCCTTTGGCTGCCATGGTGTGGGCGGCATCTGGGGCGGTATTGCAACCGGTATCTTTGCCAGGTCCTCCATCAATTCGGTAGCACAGTGGGATGGCCTTGTTTTTGGCGATTATCACCTGTTTGTGGCACAGGTACTCAGCATCGTCATCACCATTGCCATTGCAGTTGTGGGCACGCTGGTTTGCGCCTTTATCGTCAAGCAGATTGTTCCACTCCGTGTGGATGAACGGGCGGAACGGTTTGGTCTGGATGAGACCATGCATGGTGAGCGTGCTTATCCGACCTTTACCGGTCTGGATTGATGGACAGGGAGGAATAACATATGATTAAGATTGAAGCAATCGTCCGTCCGGAAAAGATGGAGGATGTAAAGGATGCGCTGGCAACCATTGATGTCCATGGTATTACCCTGTATCAGGTCATGGGTTGTGGCTCGCAGCGCGGCTATACCAAGAAGGTTCGCGGCCGTTCGGTATATATGAACCTGATTCCGAAGATCAAGTTTGAAATTGTGGTTTCCAACGAGGAATGGGCGAATATTACCATTGACGCGATCTGTAACGCAGCATATACCGGTGAAGCCGGCGACGGCAAGATTTTTGCCTATGATCTGGATAACGTGGTTCGGATTCGTACCCGTGAAATCGGTGTGGATGCACTCTGACACCATACCTGGCATGCCTTCCCTGTCGGTGCGGACGGGGAGGGCTTTTGCTTTTTTTGCAGGAACAAAACACCAATTCCCATGAGAAGGTGCAGGGATTTGACAGGACAGGCTGCAAAGACGGAAAAAATGAGGGAAAAGCATCATTCTCGTTAACAGGTATGAAAAAACAGATACATAACGAACTTTCCGGGGTATGGAACCGGGTTTTGTGAAAATGGTTTGATTCCGCGCAGAAATCAGCCTGCTTTTTTGAATAAAATGTGACCATGATTCCACTTTCGGATGATTGAACAATGGTGCGTTTTGTCTTATAATAATGAATAAGAAATGCTGTAAAGTTTCATGATGCCTTCCGGCTGACCGAAGCAATGCGGCAGAGACAGTTCCGGTATCTGGCTGTATGGGGCGCAACCCTGCAGGGACAGAGCGGGTAACGAAAGGAGCAAATAAAATGGTCAAATTATATGACGGCGGCGTGTATCTGGTCGGTGGCAAAGAGATTGTCGAGGAACAGGATGCTGCAAAGGTACAGGCGCTGACCGGACAGGCAGCAAATAAGGAGGAAGCGAAGAAGGGTACCATTGCGTATTCCATTCTGTCCGCACACAATACCTCCGATAATATGGATAAGCTGAGAATCAAGTTCGATGCAATGACATCCCATGATATTACCTTTGTAGGCATTGTTCAGACTGCAAAGGCTTCCGGTATGGAGCGTTTTCCGATTCCATATGTCCTGACCAACTGCCATAACTCCCTGTGTGCAGTAGGCGGCACCATCAATGAGGATGATCATGTATTTGGTCTGTCTGCCGCAAAGAAGTATGGCGGCATCTATGTTCCGCCCCACATGGCAGTCATTCACCAGTACATGCGTGAAAACATGGCAGGCTGCGGCAAGATGATTCTGGGCTCTGACTCCCATACCCGTTATGGCGCACTGGGCACCATGGCAATCGGTGAAGGCGGCGGTGAGCTGGTAAAGCAGCTGCTGTGTGATACCTATGATATTACCTATCCGGGCGTTGTTGCCATTTATCTGGATGGCAAGCCGCAGCCGGGTGTAGGCCCGCAGGATATTGCGCTGGCAATCATCGGTGCGGTCTTTAAGTCCGGTTATGTCAAGAACAAGGTAATGGAATTTGTCGGCCCCGGCATCAGCTCCATGCGAACCGATTACCGCAATGGCGTGGATGTTATGACCACCGAGACCACCTGTCTGTCCTCTGTATGGTGTACCGATGAGGATACCAAACAGTATCTGACCATGCATGGCCGCGGTGGGGATTATAAGGAACTGAATCCGGCAGAGGTAGCATACTATGACGGCATGGTATATGTAGACCTGAGCACCGTCAAGCCGATGATCGCACTGCCGTTCCATCCGTCCAATACCTTTGAAATTGACGAGCTGAATGCAAATCTGGGTGATATCCTGCGTGCGGTTGAAGTGGATGCACAGCGTCTGATCGGCGGCAACAAGGACATCGCATTCAGCCTGACCGATAAGATTGTTGATGGCAAGCTGCAGGTACAGCAGGGCATCATTGCCGGCTGTGCAGGCGGTACATACAGCAATATCATGGAGGCTGCTCATATCCTGAAGGGTGCAAACTGCGGTGCGGATGAATTTACCCTGTCGGTATATCCGTCCTCCATGCCGGTTTATATGGATCTGGTGAAGAAGGGCGCCTTCTCTGACCTGCTGGCAGCCGGTGCGGTAATCAAGACTGCATTCTGTGGCCCGTGCTTCGGCGCAGGCGATACCCCGGCAAACAATGGCCTGTCCATCCGCCATACCACCAGAAACTTCCCGAACCGTGAAGGCTCCAAGCCGGGCAATGGCCAGATGTCCTCTGTGGCACTGATGGATGCCCGTTCCATTGCAGCAACCGCAGCCAATGGCGGTGTCCTGACTCCGGCAACCGCAGTTGTGGATGATTATGCTGTACCGGAATATGAATATGATGATTCCTCCTACCGCGCACGCGTTTACCAGGGCTACAGTGCACCGGTTGAGGGTGCAGAGCTGGTATACGGCCCGAACATCAAGGACTGGCCGGAAATGAGCCCGCTGGCAGACAACATCCTGCTGAAGGTCTGCACCAAGATCATGGATGAGGTTACCACCACCGATGAGCTGATTCCGTCCGGTGAGACTTCTTCCTATCGTTCCAACCCGCTGGGTCTGGCTGAGTTCACCCTGTCCCGCCGTGATCCGGAATATGTCGGACGCTCCAAGGTGGTAGACAAGCTGGAGAAGGCACGTGTTGCCGGTCAGAATCCGGTTGAGCTGGCTCCGGAGCTGGAGAAGGTATACGCACAGATCAAGACCATTGATGCGGATATGGTACCGGCAGAGACCGAAATCGGCAGCATGATTTACTGTGTCAAGCCGGGTGACGGCTCTGCACGTGAGCAGGCTGCTTCCTGCCAGAGAGTCATCGGCGGTCTGGCAAATATCTGTAAGGAATACGCAACCAAGCGTTACCGTTCCAATGTCATGAACTGGGGCATGCTGCCGTTCCAGATGAAGGAAGAGCCGAACTTCGAGATCGGTGATTACATCTACATCCCGAACGTGAAGGCTGCACTGGATGGCGACATGCAGGATATCAAGGCATATGTACTGGGTGATGAAATCAAGGAGATTTCTCTGTACATCGCTGACATGACTGCAGATGAGAAGAAAATTGTCAAGGCAGGCTGCCTGATTAACTATAACCGCAACCGTTAAGGGACGCATATAACAGGGAAGGACCCCGAAGGGGGTCCTTCTTTTTTGCCCTGTAAGAAACAGATGAAAACCGACGGTTTCTGTGGTACAATAGACAGGATAATACCTATTAGAGCAGGAAATGAAAGCTTATGAAACGATTAGTGACAGGAATTCTGGCCCATGTGGATGCAGGAAAGACAACGCTTTCCGAAGGCATGCTGTATGTAAGCGGAAATCTGAAAAAATTAGGCCGTGTCGACCATAAGGATGCATTTCTCGATACCTATCAGCTGGAACGGGAACGCGGCATTACCATATTCTCCAAGCAGGCGATTTTATCGCTGGAACACACGCAGTTTATGCTGCTGGACACACCGGGACATGTGGATTTTTCCACGGAAATGGAACGTACCCTGCAGGTACTGGATTATGCCATTCTGGTCATCTGCGGCAGTGACGGCGTACAGGGACATACGGAAACGCTGTGGAAGCTGCTGGAACAGTATCGGATTCCGGTCTTTCTGTTTGTCAACAAAATGGATCTGGACAGTGCGGAGCATGACGCGATACTGGCGCAGCTGAAACGCCGGTTCGGCGATGGCTGCGTGGATTTTTCCACCGAACGTCCGGCAGAAGAGCTGTATGAGGAAGCTGCCATGTGCTCAGAAGCCATGATGGAGCAGTTTTTGGAAAACGGCGAGCTGTCCCTGGAGCAGCTGCAGCATGCGATTGTCCATCGGGAGCTGTTTCCATGCTATTTCGGCTCGGCATTAAAGCTGGATGGTGTGGAGCAGTTTCTCCGCGGCATGGAACAGTATACCGTTGACCCGGTTTATCCAAAGGAATTTGGTGCAAAGGTCTATAAAATCTCCCGTGACCCCCAGGGCAGCCGCCTGACCTGGATGAAGATTACCGGCGGCGGATTGAAGGTCAAAACTATGTTGACGAATGCCGGATTGTCAGTGGAGGAGGATGCTGTCTGGGAAGAAAAGGCGGATCAGCTGCGGCTGTATTCCGGTGAAAAATACCAGATGACAGATTTTGTCCCTGCCGGAAGTGTCTGCGCCGTGACTGGCCTGACACAAACGAAACCGGGAGATGCATTGGGACTGGAATCGGAGTCGATCGAACCGGTATTGGAACCGGTTTTGACTTATCAGCTGATTTTACCGGAGGGTGCGGACGTGCATGTGATCCTGCGGAAGCTCCGGCAGCTGGAGGAGGAAGACCCGCAGCTGCACATTGTCTGGAATGAGCGATTACAGGAAATCCATATCCAGCTGATGGGTGAAATCCAGCTGGAAATTTTAAAAAGCCTGATAGCGGAACGGTTCGGGTTGGAGGTTTCCTTTGGCGCCGGCAACATTGTCTATAAGGAAACCATTGCTGCGCCGGTGGAAGGCATCGGGCATTTTGAACCGCTGCGGCATTATGCGGAAACCCATCTGCTGCTGGAGCCTCTGGAACGGGGCAGCGGACTGGAATTTGCCACTGCCTGCAGTGAGGATGTCCTGGACCGCAACTGGCAGCGATTGATTCTGACCCATCTGGAGGAACGGGAGCATCTGGGTGTATTGACCGGTGCACCGATTACCGATATGCGTATTACATTGCTTACTGGCCGGGCCCATGCCAAGCATACGGAAGGCGGGGATTTCCGTCAGGCAACCTATCGGGCCATCCGTCAGGGACTGATGAAGGCGGAATCCATCCTGCTGGAGCCATGGTATGCCTTCCGTCTGGAGGTACCCCAGGACTGTGTGGGACGGGCGATGTCGGATATTCCGGCACGCGGCGGCGAATTTGAGCCGCCGGAAACCGATGGAGCGTATGCTGTCCTGACCGGTACGGCACCGGTGTCCACTATGCGGGATTATCCCATGGAGGTTGTGTCGTATACCAAGGGAAGAGGCAGGATTTCCATGACTGTGGATGGATACCGTCCCTGCCATAATACAGAGGAAGTGGTACAGGCTGCCGCTTATGAACCGGAGGCAGATCTGGAGCATACACCGGATTCCGTTTTCTGTTCCCATGGGGCAGGATATACGGTAAAATGGCATGAGGTGGAACAGCATATGCATCTGCCTGCTGTTTTCCAGCCGAAGAAGGAAGAATCCGAACCGGAGCAGCAGGTGATTACCCGGCCGGTGAAAGCAGCGTATACCAGTTCACAGGAGCTGGACAAGGAATTAAAAAAGATTTTTGAACGTACCTATGGTACCATTCAGCCGAGAGCCTTTCGTTCTGCCAGAGGCATGCGGTATGACCATCCGAGAGAGGTGCTCCGGCAGCTGGAACCGGCAAAGGATTACCTGCTGGTGGATGGGTATAATATCATCTTTGCATGGGATGATCTGAATGCACTGGCAAAGGAGAATCTGGATGCAGCACGGCATGCCCTGATGGATTTGCTGTTTAATTATCAGGCCTATCGCCGTTGTGAGCTGATTCTGGTATTTGATGCCTATCGTGTGCCCGGACAGGCGGGACTTGTGGACAGTTATCACAATATCCATGTGGTATATACGAAGGAAGCGGAAACTGCCGATATGTTCATCGAAAAGGTTTCCTATGAAATCGGCGGACGAAGGAATGTACGGGTCGCCACTTCGGACGGTCTGGAACAGATTATCATTCTGGCACACGGTGCACAGCGGATTTCTGCACGGGCATTCCGTGAGGAAGTGGAGCAGGTGAATCGCCAGATTCAGGATACCATCCGCAGGCAGAACCAGAAGTAAAACACATTGTCCTCATACTGGCGGAACAGCTGCCGGTATGGGGACAAAATAGAATCAAAAGAAATTTTTTGAAAAAAAAGCTTGACAAAATAAGGAGCATGGTATAAAATAAATATCGTTGTCAGACAGAACAGCTGATATGGAAGTTTAGCTCAGCTGGGAGAGCATCTGCCTTACAAGCAGAGGGTCACAGGTTCGAGCCCTGTAACTTCCACCATAGAAAAGCACTTGGAGCAATCTGAGTGCTTTTTGTTTTGTTTACAGCTGGTTTCGATATCTACCAACCGGCAGCAGAGTCACAGGTTCAAGCCCTGTAACTTCCACCATAGAAAAGCACTTGGAGCAATCTGAGTGCTTTTTGTTTTGTTTGCAGCTGGTTTCGATATCTACCAACCGGCAGCAGGGTCACAGGTTCG
>SFJM01000028.1 GCA_004555915.1 Clostridiales bacterium
CCGTTTATCTCACAGAAGTAACCGCGAGTTTCACAGGGCTGGCGGTTACTTCTTTTTTGTTATCTGGATGACCAGAGACACAACGCCTATTAGTACCATCGTGTAAGCGAATAACGCTTCGTATGTAACCATAGGGCATCCCTCCTCTCGCTCAGATTGGAGGGTAAGAAGCCCTCCGAGGAGGGACAACCGCCTACCGTTATTGGTAGTGCCGAATACAGCATAGCATACAACTAATTTCAACAAAAAATCCCGCCTTAGTGTTGGCGCACCAAGACGGGACAAGGGGCAGATAAAATTTCCTACGTTCAATCTGCCCCTTTATTTTACCATACCCAAAATGTAAAGTAAAGGAGTTGACCGAAATGAGCAGATCACGTTCAAATTACGGTTCGGGCACTTACGAAAAGCTTCCCAGCGGCAAGATGCGCTTGCGTACTATGGTTGAAATGCCGGACGGAACGAAGAAGCGTAAGACATTTACCGGAAAGACACAGGCTGATTGCCGAAAGGCGCTGAAAGTCTACACCGATTCGCTGCATGAACCGGCTCCGGAGAGGCAGCCACCAACCATTGCCGAATGGGGCGATACTTGGCTTGCTGCCAGAAAGGACAGCATCGTCTACGGTACATACAAAAATTACAAACTGTATTTAGACAAGCATATTACACCCGCTCTTGGCAGTGTCCGTGTCGATCACGTCAATGCCATGAT
Organism: Clostridiales bacterium; assembly: GCA_004555915.1. Lineage (GTDB taxonomy): Bacteria > Bacillota > Clostridia > Oscillospirales > Butyricicoccaceae > Butyricicoccus_A. The sequence continues at coordinate 716 of SFJM01000028.1, forward strand.
GATTGAACAGTTTTTGCAGACGAAGCGTTCTCTCAGCTTCTCGGCTCAGAAAGCAATCCGCACTGAATTGCGGATGATTCTAGATTCTGCCGTTGCCAATGATTACATGGTAAAGAATCCGATGGTAGCTGTTTCCCCTATCCGATCTCCGCAGGAGAAAACACACTTCTACGGGCTGGACGAAATCCGGCTCATAATTGCCCGCTGTGCGCAAAATCCGTTTGGGTATGCTGTTTTATGGCTGTTGTCCACCGGATGCCGTTATGAGGAGCTGGCGGCGCTGAAATGGACAGATATACATGATGACGGCACCTTGCTTATTCAGCGTGTCTATGCCAAGTCAGAAGCCGGAGGCTGGGAAATCAGAGAGTGGACAAAATCACGGAAGACCCGGACGGTTGCCCTGTCTGAAACCGTGCAGAAAACCATCCCCATGATTGCCAAGACATCTGAATACATTTTCCCGAACCGGCACGGAAAACCGATGAGCTACAACACATTCCACAACAAGTATAAATCCTTCCTGCAGGAATGTGGAGTGAAGTATCTCAGCCCCCACGCCTGCCGGCATACCTATGCCACGCAGTTGGTTAACCAGAATGTCAATCTTCGTGTCATCCAGACCGCTCTCGGTCATAGTTCTACAACTGTGACAGAACGATATACCCATCCTGACATTGCAGCACAAATTGAAGCCGCAAACAAACTGCCGTACTAAGCAAAAGCCCATCCCGAGAAGGATGAGCCTGATAAATCCATGTCCAGTTTGTGTCCAAATTTCCCTGTCTAAACCAATCGTAAACGACTTTTGCAGAAAAGTCACCGAAACCGAGAATCCCAAAAAAGTTACGAAAAAAGGCTCATTCCGAAATGGAATGAGCCTTTAATACTTGGTGGGAGGTGGTGGATTCGAACCACCGAAGTCGTTGACAACAGATTTACAGTCTGCCCCCTTTGGCCACTCGGGAAACCTCCCATATTTGATTTTAAAAACATGCTGACCATGTTTTATAATTATATCAGCAAAAACGGAATTTGGCAAGAGTTTTTTTATGTTTTTTATTACAACTTTTCCCACACTTCTAATTCCCGCGGGCCCTGCGCACATAAAAAACAGCACCGTGCTATGACTGCTGCCATACCCGGTGCCATTTTGATTGTGTGTATCGAACGATCTGGATTAAACCTCTGCCATCTTCTTGTTCCATGCCATATCCCAGAACATGTACTCATACTGGCTGCATACATTGACAATATGCTCCAGATTCTGCAGCTGTTCTTCGTTGTAATCTGCACACAGGCGGTCAACCATCTCGATCATGGTATCATTGGCGGAACGATAGCCCTCAGACATGTACTGGGAAACCCAGTCGCCGTAGAATTCATGATCCTTTGCGCCCGGAATCTTTTCCATAAAGTCACCGATCAGCTTATAGCTCCAGGAGCAGGACAGTACCGCTGCCATCAGCTCGCCCAGGCCTTCCTTCTCTGCAATCGCAATCATATAATTGGTGTAGGAATCGGTTACAATGCTGGGCTTTGCCTCATCAATCATTTCGCGGGAAATGCCCAGACGGCGCAGATAGCTCTGATGGATGGCATTTTCCGTATCCAATGTCGCGGTAATCAGGCCGGCAAACAGGCGCATATCCTTCTCAGACTTTGCCTTGAGTACACCGATGGCAAATACCTTGGCATACTGCATCAGATACAGATGGTCCTGAATCATAAAGAACTGGAACTTGTCAATCGGCAGGGTGCCGTCAGCCAGTCCCTTGACAAACGGATGCTCATTATACTTTTCCCACAGATCAATGACGCTGTTATACAGACGTTCTGAAACCTTCATAATCTTGTTCTCCTTCTTAACTCATTGGTTTGATCTAAATCAGTATGATGCCAATCACCAGCAGTGCGAAACAGCTGATGACAAACAAAATATCTCCGGCGCGCACGCGGGTGACCACCGCATAGGTGCGTTTTCCATCGCCGTCAAAGCCCTTGGACTCCATTGCCATTGCAACATTTTCCGACCAGCGGATGCTGTTGACCAGCGTATTGAACAGCGGGCCAAACACGCCTTTTTTCCGTCCGCGCACCTGATAGGCAAGGCATACCTCCTGCCACTCACGCTGCAGGGTTGGCAGCAGATGCAATGCCGCCAGCACGCCATAGGCAAATTTCGGCTTGAGATGTGCCTGATGCATCAGGGATACCACAAATTCCTCCCGGTCACTGGAGAGCGCAAATGCCAGGCCCATGCTGACATATGCCAGTATCCGGCTGCTCATCAGCAGTGCCGCTCCCATGGTGGATGCGGAATAAATCGGCTCCGCACCGGTATCCGGTTTGCCAAACACAAGGCCGGAATAAAAAATCGCTGCGGCAATCAGGATTGCCGGCCCAAAGGTCTTTGCCATGGATGACCATTTGCAATGGGTTCCCACAATCAGGGCTGCCATACAGACAACCGTAATGGCAAGAGCCAGCTGCCAGGATTTTGTAAACGCCAGCACGATGCCACAAAGCAGAATGGTGACAGCTTTTACGAACGGATTGATCCGTTCCAGCCAGTGAAATCTCATGCCGGATCCACCTCCCGTTCCAGACAGTGGTCATGCATCTGATACCGGACATCCGCATAGGCCTCCGCCAGCCCCCGGTCATGGGTGGTCATCAGCACGGTCAGCCCATCCCGCTGTACCTGCTCCCTGACCTGATCCATCAGTGCACGGGCCGAGCGGTAATCCTGTCCATAGGTGGGTTCATCCAGCAGCAATACCTGCTGTCCACCAGCCAGCACAGCCAGTACAGCCAGTCTGCGCTGCTGTCCCTGGCTCAGCATATACGGTGAATATTTCTGATACTTCCGCAGTCCGCAGCTGTCCAGCAGCTCCAGTGCAAGCGTATGCAGCTCCTCCGGCGATTTCTTCGGATACCGGCTGCGCAATCCGTCTGCAACCTCCTCCGCCACATTCTGTGTGACGAACTGGTTTTCCGGATTCTGAAACGCGATACCAACGGTACCGAAATGCTCTGCCGGGCGCATATCCCGCAAATCCCTGCGGCCCTGTTTTGTTTCGATTTCTATTTTCCCCAGATAGTTTCTCTGCCCAAGCAGCGTCATCAGCAGAGAGGTCTTTCCACAGCCACTGTGTCCCAGAATCGCGGTGATGCGTCCTGCCGGGAATACCGCTTCGCCTGCATCCAGCAGAGTCTGCTTTCCCGGTACCGCCGGCTGTTTCCGGCGTTTTTTCAGCTTCTGCGGAATCTGTGGCATGGTCAGCCCCTGCAGCGAAATACAGCTTCCCGTGCTGGCATTTTCCAGCGGCGGAATGTGTGTTTCCTGCCAGATTCCCGGATAGGCAACCCCCTGCTGCCGGAACAATGCCCTGGCCTGTTCCACTTCGGCAGCTGTATCTGCCTGACAGAGCACCCTTCCACTTTCCCCTAAAAGCAGAAAATGGTCTGCCGTTCCCATCCAATGGTCTGCCATATGGTCGATTGCCACAATGGTTTTCCCCTGTTCCCGGCACAGCCTGCGCAGGAGCGCCATCAGCTCCTGTACGGAGGCAGGGTCGAGATTGGCAAACGGTTCATCCAGCAGAATGCATTTTGCATCCAGCAGATAAATGCATGCCAGAACCGCGCGCTGCTTCTCTCCCCCGGAGAGGGTATGCAGTGGCCGGTCCAGCAGCTCCTCCATACCGATTGCCCTGGCAGCAGCTTCCGCACGCGATTTCATTTCCTCCCGCGGCATGCTGATATTTTCCATACAGAAATACAGCTCCTTCCGCAGGGTCTGCATGCAGAACTGCAGATCCGGATTCTGGAACATCATGGAAATTTCCTTCGCCCGTTCCACCGGTGACAGCTGCTGCAGCGGTTTTCCAAACAGTTCAATTGTCCCCTCGGAAAGGAAACCGCCATTTTCCGGCAGCAGGCCGCATAAGACCGCCGCAAGCGTACTTTTTCCACAGCCACTGCTGCCCATCAGGACGGAAATTTCACCCACCGGCAGCTCCAGTGATACCTGCTCCAAAATCGGTTTGGATTTTTCAAAATAACGAAATGTTACATTTCTGCACGAAATTGCAGACTGCCCCATATTCAGTCCATCTCCTCCGGCATCGACTGCTTCATTCCCAGTGCATAGCCGCGCAGCACGCCGGCCTTTGCCAGTCCGTCAGCCAGCAGCTTGGCAATCAGGCCGAAAATCACGGCGCTGATGATACGGATTACCAGCATTGCCGCGACAATCGGCATGGTATACATGTAATAGCCATAGGAAAAATAATTCCAGATAAAGCTGCAAATTGCGCAGAAAATGGAACCAAGCACAACCGGCAGGGTATCAAACCGCTTATAGCGTGTCACAATAAAGCCCAGCTCGCAGCCAAAGCCCTGTACAAAGCCGGTAACAAATACCAGCGGGCCGAACATGCTGCCCATCAGCACCTCAATCAGTGCCGCAATCATTTCCGCAACAATGCCTACACCCTTCTTCTGGATGATATACGTTGCAATGATAGCTGCCATAAACCACAGGCCGTAAATCGGCTCATAGCCCAATGCACCCAGTCCGAACGGTGTCAGTGCTGCTACCAGCAGTGCGCCCAGATAATCCGCTCCGAGAAACACAAAGGAAAACAGCACACCAATAATGCCAATCATCAAAATATCTTTTAATTTCCAGTTCATGTGATAACGCTCCCCTGTTTTAGTATTGTCCTGCAATCGCAAACGCATGGTTCATCGGGCCACTGCCCTTTCCGAGATCCAGCATCGCTGCCAGTGCGCCGGAAATATACCGCTTTGCGCATTCCACCGCTTCATCCAGCTCCATGCCCTTGGCAAGATTGGATGCAATCGCGCTGGAAAGGGTACAGCCTGTGCCATGGGTATTCGGATTGTCAATCCGCTGTCCATAGAACCATTTGGTCTCACCGTTGCGATACAGCAGGTCATTGGCATCATTCATATTATGTCCACCCTTGCACAGTACCGCACAGCCATAGCTCTCGCTGATTTTTTTTGCAGCCGTTACCATTTCCTCCGGGGAGGTAATTTTCATATCAGCCAGAACCTCTGCCTCCGGGATATTCGGCGTGATAACCGTTGCCAGCGGAATCAGACGTTCCTTCAGTGTGGTAATGGCATCGTCACTAATCAGCTTTGCGCCGCTGGTCGCAACCATAACCGTATCCACGACTACATTTTTGAGCTGATACTTCTCAATTGTATCGGCGATCACTTCAATCAGGCTGCAGGAGGATACCATGCCGATTTTTACCGCATCCGGCCAGATATCTTCAATGACATCGGTCAGCTGTTCCTGCAAAAATGCCGGAGTTGCCTCCATAATGCCCGTTACGCCGGTGGTATTCTGAGCAGTCAGAGCAGTGATTGCACTCATGGCATATACGCCATTTGCAGTCATTGTCTTAATATCCGCCTGAATGCCGGCGCCTCCGCAGGAATCACTTCCCGCGATTGTCAATGCTGTCTTCATCTTTGTTTTTCTCCTTTCAGATACAGCAGTGATTTTATATAGCGGCAGAAGGTGGTGCCCCCAATCTGCCACTGCAAAAAAACAGGAGAATCTCCCTGTTTCTGCGCAAAAAAGAAAAAGCGCAGCCCGGGGTAATCCCAGTCTGCGCAAGCAAAATCATGAGTTCTTGACTTCCTACGTTGGCATTACCCAAATCAGGTAAAAGGGTCTAAGCAGTTCTGCTTACTCTCAGCCAATACAGGCTCCCCTGTCTTTCGCTCTATTATATGCCCTTTTCTTTTGTGCGTCAAGCATTCGCCGGAATTAAATCCTGTACGGCATTATGCCAGCGCCTCACCCAATGCCCTGCACTGCCCCAGGTTATCCTCGATGGTATCCTCCTGCAAGGCCACGGCATTGACAACGGTTGCACCGCAGTCATCCGCAGCTGCCTTCCAGTTCTCCATCCATTCACCAACGCCCCAGCCATAGGAGCCAAACAGCCCGATCTTCTTTCCGCCCAGTCTGGAGCTGCAGTCATCCCACATGGGCTGGAATTCCGCTTCCTCTAAAACCTCACTGCCCATCGCCGGGCAGCCGAATGCGATTGCATCGTACTGGCTGACCAGATCTGCTTGAAATTCGGAACAAAACAGAACGGATACCTCTGCTCCCTTGCTCTTTGCCCCCTCAGCTACTGCATTTGCCATTGTCTCGGTATGACCACCCTGGGTCCAGAATACGACTGCTACCTTTGCCATTGTTGATTCCCAACCTTTCAAATAAAATTTTTGTGCCGCAGGTTATGTCCCGGCATGTTTTTCCAGAATACCGCGCAGTGCAGACATGGAGCTGGAATGGGAACGTGCGACAATCATATTGTCCTGTCCTCTGGTTTCATTCAGTGCAAAGCGCAGCATTTTATGCGACATGGTGCTGGTGAACAAAACCAGTAAGTCCGGACATCCGATTTTATTGCGCATGCCGTCCTTCATCTGCGTAAATACCTTGGCCTGGCCGTCATATTGTCTGCAAAGATCTTTATACCGGCGTACCATACAGTCATTGCCACCTACAATTACGACACTCATATGCATTCTCCTTTAATTAGTTATAGCTAATTTTTTCTGTGAAAAAATATCCGATGACAGTACGGTCAGTTTTCCCTGCTGACAGCCCGTTTTTTCGGAATACGTGATTTGTTTTTATTCATGTGTCGGCTTAATCTTTCCGCCTATAAATTAGCGTTTGCTAACTACGTTTCCTATCTTACCGGAAAGCGCCTGACTTGTCAACTATTTCCGAAAAATTTTTTCAATCTCTTTGCTACAGGAACGAATTTTTCTGAAATTTGAAAATTTTTCAATTTTGGGGTTGACGAATACATCATCCTGCGGTATAATAATTACCGTCGCTGAGAGGTCAGCGCAAAATTGCAGATGGAGAGTTGGCTGAGTGGTCGAAGGCGCACGACTGGAAATCGTGTAACCGTGATGAGCGGTTCTAGGGTTCAAATCCCTAACTCTCCGCCATTGAAAAGGCTTGAAACGTTAGTTTCAGGCCTTTTTTCGTATCTTCGCACAAAAAAGGCTGCCGCAGGAATCTACGGCAGTCTTTTGGCATCATCAAAATAGAATGGAACAGAAATAGGCTGCATAGCATGCCAGCATCAGCCAGCCTGCGGGCCGGTTGAGCGTATGCTTGCGGAACGAACACACGAAAAGCAGAATACCTGCGCCAATTGCAACCATGGTATCAAACCGGAATGCCAGTGCAAACGGAATCGGGGTAATCAGTGCGGACAATCCTACAACAAACAGAATGTTGAAGATATTGCTGCCCACAATGTTTCCGATGGCAATATCCGCATTGCCCTTTCGTGCGGCAGTCACCGAGGTCACCAGCTCCGGCAGGGACGTGCCCAGCGCAACAATGGTCAGGCCAATGAAACGGTCACTCATACCACAGAATCTGGCAATTGCCGTTGCCGCGTCTACGGTGACATCACTGCCCCAGACAATCAGAATCAGGCCCACAACCGCTCCGATCAGCAAAATCCAGACGGAATGCTGGCGATGCGGAATCTCCTGTTCCTCCGGTTTCTTCTTTGCCATCCAGAACAGATATGCCAGATACAGGACAAATGCAGCAACCAGAATGATGCCGTCAAGCAGGCTGATGGTCTGATCCAGTCCCAATACCAGTAACAGGACAGAAATGGCAACCATAAACGGAATTTCATACCGTATGGTGGAACGTGCCACCGCAAGCGCTGTAATCACAGCAGTAATGCCCAGAATAATCAGCACATTTAAAATATTACTGCCCACAATATTGCCAATAGTAATGTCTGCATTGCCCTTCAATGCAGCCGTAATGCTGACGGCAGCCTCCGGTGCACTGGTACCCATTGCCACAATGGTCAAACCAATGACCAGCTGTGGGATGCCGAATTTTCTTGCAATGCCACTGGTACCTTCCACGAAAAAATCCGCGCCCTTGATAAGCATGCAGAAGCCCACCACCAGAAGCACAATTTGCAGTATAATACTCATAATCGTTCCTCCTTGAAGCAGCTGCATCGGCCTCATCCTGACTGCAAATAAAAAAACGAGACCAATGCTGCAAATGTGTCTTGCAGCAAAGTCTCGCTAATTACTTACAAACCGAATTCGTCATGAATTGTACTGACGGCTATGTAAACACGAATGAATCGTGCCAGCTACTCCCTTTGCACGATCAGCATAACAGAAAAAAACAGCTCCGTCAACTGCCTTCCGGCTGTTTCCGTGTATCTTTAACACATTCCTAGCTTTCGCTTTCTGCTACGGATACAGCGGTTTTTATTGCCCGATTCCCGCAATGTCCTTTACCACTTCTCCCGCCAGAATCAGGCCCATCACGGACGGGACAAAGGAAAGGCTTCCCGGCGCCTGTTTTTTGCTTTCGCCCGGTCGTCCTTCTACCGCTTCACCGGCAATTTCATGTCGGAGCACAGCCGGCTGCTCTTTGGAATATACTACTTTTAACCGGTAAATGCCGCGCTTTTTGAGTTCCTTTCGTATAATACGTGCCAACGGATCCATGGTGGTTTTGCTGATATCCGTCACCTCAAAACGGGTCGGGTCCAGCTTGTTCCCCGCTCCCATGGCACTGATAATCGGAACATCTGCCTGTTTTGCCCGGCAGACAAGCTCCAGCTTGGCTGAAACCGTGTCAACTGCGTCAATAATATAATCATATACACCCAGATCCACACCGTCCGCCGTCTGCGGCAGGTAAAACATCCGGTGTACCGTCACCTGACATGTGGGATTGATATCCAGAATATGCTCCCGCATGACCTCAATCTTCTGCCTGCCAAGGGTTGCATGGGTTGCTACCAGCTGACGGTTGATATTGGAAAGCGATACGGTATCATCATCAAATAAATCCATGGCGCCGATGCCGCTGCGGGCCAGTGCATCCGCTGCATGTCCGCCCACACCGCCGATGCCAAACACCGCAACACGTGCTTTTGCCAGCTTCTGCATGGCTTCCGTCCCCAATACCGCCTCTGTACGTGCAAATTCCTCCATCTGTCTTGTTCCTCCACCTGTATTTGTTTCAGTATAGTCTGTTCCTCTAACCATTGTCAATATGGTTTGTGTATTGCATTCTTCCCCAAATCTTGTTATACTAAATCTTGTTATACGAAATTTTTTTATACCGCTTTTGCAGAATGAACTGTCATACACAGTCATCATATATAAGGAGAACATTGTATGTCACAATTCAATGACCAGCTGGATTCCATCGTACGCCAGCTGCAGGCTGGCTATCAGTCCAGCGAATTATTCTTCAATAAGGATGGCCTCGAACGTCCGAATCGTGATGCCATTATTAATATTTTAAACGATTTAAACCAGCTCCTGTTCCCGGGTTATTTTGGTGCGGAACAGCCCACCCGGACTTCCGCACCCTATTTTGCCGGACAGATGCTGACGCATATTTATGAACGCCTGTATCCGCAGATCAAGGTGGCACTTGCCTATCAGGAAGGCGGCCTGACCTCCTCTGTGGATGTGCGTGCACAGGAAGCGGCAACTGAACTGATGCTGGAGCTGCCGCGACTGCAGAAGCTGATGCTGATTGATGTGGAAGCTGCGCTCAATGGTGACCCGGCAGCAGGCAGCAAGGAACAGATCATTCTGTCCTATCCCGGCCTGCGTGCTATTTTTATTTACCGCATCGCGCATGAGCTGTATATCCGTAAGATTCCATATATCCCGCGTATCATGACGGAGCATGCACACAGCCGTACCGGTATTGATATCAACTCCGGCGCCACCATCGGTGAATACTTTTTCATTGACCATGGTACCGGTGTGGTTGTCGGTGAAACCACCAGCATCGGCAACAATGTCAAAATTTATCAGGGTGTTACACTGGGTGCACTTTCCACCCGTGCCGGCTTGAAGCTTGCCGGTAAAAAACGTCATCCGACCATTGAGGATGATGTCACCATCTATTCCAATGCCTCCATCCTTGGCGGTAATACTGTCATTGGCCGCGGCTCAACCATCGGCGGCAGTGCATTTATTACCTCGTCCATTCCGCCGTTTTCCCGTGTCAGCATGAAAACACCGGAGCTCATGGTGGATGATTTCGGGGAAAAGGCATATGAAGCCAGTGGGAACGCATAAAATAATCTGAGAGAATACAAAAGCCGGAACATTGTTGTTCCGGCTCATTTTTTCCGTCATGATCAAATGGAATAAAAATCTCCCATGGCCTGACTGCGTTCCACCAGGTCTGCCAGGGTAATATGGTCGACAACTCCATTGATTGCCTCATTCAATTGCTGCCATACGGTCATCGTCACGCAATATTCTGACTTGCTGCAGGTATCGGCCCCTTCCTCCACACAGGAAACCGGTGCAAGCGAACCTTCTGTCAGCCGTAAAATATCTCCAACGGTATATTCTTCCGGTGACCGGGCCAGACGGTAGCCGCCGGACGAGCCACGGACACTTTTGACAAAGCCCGCCTTTGCCAGAATACCGATAATCTGTTCCAGATATTTCCCGCTGATTCCCTGCCGTTTGGCAATGGTTTTTAATGCAATATTTTCTCCTGTATCGTGAATCGCCAGATCAAGCATCAGGCGAAGGGCATATCTGCCTTTTGTTGAAACTTTCATGCTGGTTCCCTCCTATTCCCTATTATACAATAGGATTTCTATTATTTCAATGCCGATTGTAAAAATCGAGCAAATCTTTTGCTGCCAGTTCATGTATGCCCGGCAGACCTGTTTATCCACATCTGTACAAATTTCCTGTTTACATGAAATTATACTTGTAACCATACTAAAAAAATGGTATGATACATTTTGACGTTCAACACCTATGGAGGAATCTGTTATGAAAAAGCTGGGCGCACTTTTTGTGACCTGTTTTCTCGCCCTTTCCCTGAGTGCATGCGGCAATCCAACACCTGTTCCGCAAGGCTCTGCTGAAAACCCGAATATTGACAGTGGTTCTGCAGCCATTGCAAAGCCGGAAGTGCCGGATATCGGTTCTGCACAGGGCTCCGGTTCCGCAGCCGGAGAAGCGGACCCGAATGTGCGTACCTTCCGTGACTGTACCATTACGGTAACCGGCTATAGCCTGAGCAAGGATGAAAATGGCGATCCTGCGCTGCGCGTGGAATATCTGTTTGAAAATAAATCCAAATCCGCTGCCTCCTTCAGCACCACGGTGATTCCCAGTGCGTATCAGGATGAAACGGAAACCTACGACGAAGCGCTGGGATATGCAACACCGGCGGAATCTGATCCGGAATATACCGCTATGCTGACGTTGATCCAGCCCGGTGAAACCATTGTCTGTGCCGGCTATTACAAGCTGGAATCCACAGAAATCCCGGTTCATCTAAAGGTTCTGGATCTGCGTGACAGCTCCGCGGATGCTCTTGTCCGGACACTGGATATCGCATCGCTTGCTGTAGAGGCCACGACAGACACAACGGAAACGACCGTCCCGCCGGAAAACAAGTAATCCCAAAGCCCTGCTATGCAGGGCTTTTTCTGTCTGAGGCCTGCAGTTGACAGATTCCGCTGTCCCGCAGTACAATGATACCATTCTTCAAATTTTACATACAGGAGATCCTATTATGAATGAAAAGGAAATCGCAGAGCTGCGCCGTCAGCTCCGTCCCGATCGTAACAATATTACCCGGGTTTATGGCTGTTATGTCAACGAAAACCGTTCCATTGTCTCCACCTTTTCCCAGTCTCTTGGCCTTGCCGCCCAGGAGGAAATGGAGGCTTATTTAAATCTGTTGAAAAAATCCCTGTCCGGTACACTGGGTAAAAATCTGGTGGATATTGCCTTCAGCAACCAGCAGGTATTGGACAGTGAAGAGCATGGGCTTCTGATGCAGCTGAGGGAAACCAAACTGGAGGACCCGGATATCCTGCAGCGTTTCTATGACAAGGTGATTTCCTGCGTTTCTCTGGAGGAAAATTATCTGATCCTGATTGCCCACAACACCTATGATGTTCCCTTTAAGGCAAAGGATGATGTGGAGCTGGAGGACAGTTCCGAGGTTTATTCCCATCTCCTTTGCAGCATTGCCCCGGTGAAGAAAACCAAACCGGGACTGGGCTATGATTACAATGAACAGCAGTTCCATACCTTTGCCGGCGACTGGCTGGTATCTCCTCCGCAGCTCGGCTTCCTGTTTCCTGCCTTTGACGACAGGAGCACCAACCTGTACAATGCCCTGTGTTATACCAAAAATACCGATGACACGGCAACACCGTTTATTGAGACCATCTTCCACACCGAGGTGCCCAAGCCGGCAGCGGAACAAAAGCTCAGCTTTGATTCCGTCCTCTCCAACGCACTGGAGGAGGAATGCAGCATGGAGGTAGTGCAGGCTGTCCATGAGCAGCTGAGCAATCTGATTGACATGCATAAGGAGAGCAAGGTGCCGGAACCGCTGATGATCCACCGGGAAATTGTGGAGGATGTGCTGGATGACTGCGGTGTATCCGAACCCCGCCGGGAAGCCTTCCGGGAACAGTTTGACCAGGAATTTGGCGCGGATCAGACGGTCAATCCGAAAAACATCATTGACAACCGCCATTTTGATGTCAAGCTGCCGGAGGTCACCATCAAGGTAAAACCGGAAGCCCGTGACCTGGTACAGACCAGGGTCATTGACGGCATCAAATATATCCTCATCCGCGCGGAGGACAGCGTGGAGGTCAACGGCGTCAGCATCCAGTTTGAGCAGCCGGAGGAATGTCTGGTATAAAACCGTACAAAAAAGAGGGGAAAACCGCATGGTTTTCCCCTCTTGCTATTTAGCGTGCATCCGAAAATGCAGCCAGTCCCGGATTCCAACATATACTGGTTCTACTGCTTCTTTTTCTTCTTCCGGGGCGCGGGAAGCTCGTCATACATCGCCTGAAACAATTCGGTTAAAAATTCCCGGTTTTCCACATCCTCAACCAGCAGCATATCCTTTGCCCCTTCATAGGGCGGCTCATACCGTGCATTGGGCATCTTTGCCACGGCTGCCGGAACCGGCTTGACCAGCAACCGGTCATCACAAATATAGCCTGCAATCTTTCCGCGGTAATACAGAATATATTCTCCCATCATCGCGCGGTATGTGATATCCTCCAAACCGGACAGTTGTTCCAGGACAAAATGTAAATATTCCTTACTGGAAGCCATTGTTATTCTCCTTCCTGTATCGGTCTCTGTTTTCATTATACCGGCACAGGAGGAAAAAACAATCCCCGCCGCAGATAAAAAAACAGCCTGACCACTGTGACCGGCAACGATCACTCTGGACAGGCTGTCTCTTTTTCTCATGTTAAAAATCATACCGCTGGATTTCGCAGTTTTTCACACCGAAACCGGAAAATTCCTCATTGGTCATATCATAAAAATACGACTGAACCACACGGGCAATACCATTATGTGCCACAAGCAGATAGGTTTTTTCCTCTGATTCCGCCCGGATATCATCCAACAGGTTATAAATGCGCTGTGCCAGATGCAGCATGGATTCCCCGCCTTCATACCGTGTGACAAATTCCTTTTTTGCCTCATGGAATGCCGCACCATCCCGTGGTGTTGCCTCCCATTTGCCAAAGCACTGCTCGGTCAAACGCGGTTCCATCCGCATCGGGATTCCGGTCATTTCGGAAATATGCCGTGCAGTCTCCGCTGCACGCACCAGCGGCGAATACAGGATTTCATCCGCCTGAATGCCCTGCCGCAGGATTTCCTCGCCGGTAGCAATGGCCTGCTGATGCCCATATTCGGTCAGCTCGATGTCTGTTGCACCACAGATTTTGTTTTCCACGTTCCAGACGGTCTGCCCGTGGCGTACAAAGTAAACATGTCCCATTGTGTTTTCCTCTATCGTTTATTCTGTCACCATATCCGCAGCGAACAATGCGGCTCCCAGTGCGCCGCACAGCTGTGCCTTGTCACTGATTACCAGCTCTGTACCCAGCTTTTCCTCCAGTGTCCGAACCAGACCCTGATTTTTGGAGACACCGCCGGTCATCATATATTTGTCCTCACCGCCCACACGCTTGGCCAGTGAAGCGGTCTTGGCAGCAACCGCCTTATTTAAACCATGTACAATATCATCGGTCTTTTTGTTCTGTGCAATCAGCGAAACGACCTCTGATTCTGCAAATACCGTGCACATACTGGAAATGGTGATATCCTCGTCATATTGTAACCCGGTTACACTCATTTTGTCCAGACTCATTTCCATCGTCCGTGCCATCATTTCCAGAAACCGCCCGGTACCTGCCGCACATTTATCATTCATGACAAAATTCACCACGGCACCGGTTTCATCCAGCCGGATGACCTTGCTGTCCTGACCGCCGATATCCACAACGGTACGGACCTCCGGATTCAGGTAATGTGCGCCGCGGGCATGACAGGTGATTTCCGTAATGCTCTTGTCACCCTCCTGAATGGCAGTACGTCCATAGCCGGTAGTAACCAGGGCATCAATATCCTCCCGCTGCAGGTTTGCATCCTTTAATGCTTCCTCCAGTGCACGTTCCGCACCAATGGCAGCACCCGCGCCGGTGGGCAGGATGATGCCTGTTACGATTTCCTTATCCTTATTCAAAATGACAACATCCGTACTGGTGGAACCGCTGTCAATGCCTGCAAAATATCCTTTGCCCATTTTCTTTTCCTTTCCTTCCAACTGTGCCGGAACAATGCTCTCGGCAAATGCCTCCAACCGTGTCAGCAGCTGTCCGCTGCTTTGTACCGTATAATCCGATTCAATTTTGAGCAGCGGCAGGCTGGAATGCTGCTTGATATCCGCATATTCAAAGCTGTAAAAATCACAGAACTTCACGGTATGATAAATGATGCCTTCCAGATGCGGGTCATTGTACAGCTGTTTTCTGCCGGTATTGTCCATCATACGCATGCAGGGAACCTGATGCAGCAGCTCGCCCGCATACCAGTCCATCAATGTATCAAAATCCACATCCTCTGGCGGCAGTACCGTACCCACGGAACGGTTGTTGACACAGGTATTGTTCTGTACCGGATATGGCATGGTTTTCTGTACCATTTCAAACAGCTCTGTACCCATGCGTGCACCCAGTACGGTCAGATACGGCTCATGCAGCTGATGCGGCGGAACAAAGGCCGCACGGAATTTTGCCTCGTCAAACGCTTTTCCCTTGTACGAACCATACGCCCGCGCAAGTCCCTTCAGCTGTACCACGGTACGTTCCCGGCTGCAGGTATCTCCACAATGCAGCATATCAATCATATACAGGAAATCCAGCTTGCCGGAAGCCTTGAGCACATCATATACACTGCGGATGGTATCACAGCAGTTGACCAGTACCAGCTCCTTTACCAGTCCGCGCATCACTGCTTCCAGCAATACCTTACCAAAGCCGCACAGGTTTGGATGGGCAATCTGGTCTGCCAGCTCAAAGCCCTCCGGCATGGTGTTTAAATTCTCACATTCCCCGCCAAATGCCTGCAGCAGTTCAATCGGGGTATATTTGCACACGTAACAGGTTTTTTTATGCATGCTCTTCACCTCCCAGCATTTCCAAAAATGCACCCAGACGTGTCGCAGTCTGTCCTTCACCGCCATGGCTGCGGTCACAGCCATCTCCATCCAGAATCAGCAGCGGCAGGCCGGCTTCCTCAAACCGTTTCTTTGCCAGCTGTGCGCCGCCAAGGGTATGCTTGCAGCCCCAGTGCGCAAACCAGACAACGCCATCGGCCCGGACATCTCTGGCGTGACGGATGCCTGCATCAATGCGCCGGTTGATGCCGCCGTTCAGCGAATGATATACCATGCGTTTTGCCATTGCTTCAAAGGGCTGTTCCGGGTCAAAATCCAGGTCCGGCGGATACGCATGTGCCAGCTCACAGCCCACAATCTGGGCATCCTCCTGAAACCGCAGCTGTCTGGCAAGTGCTTCTGACCAGTATGGAATGGTGTGCATCCAGTAAATCCGCTTCCCTTTTGCCTTTGGCGCCTTTTCCACATCATGCAGCAGCATCTGTGTATACCGGTGTTCTTCCCTGGTTCCCAGCAGGAGATTCCCGGTCATGCCGGCATACAGCGGTGTGACCAGATCCATCGGAATGTATTTTTCCGCCCGCCTGTGCTGAAAGGCTTCATAATTCCGCATGGTCTGGCGGGTACGTGCCAGCCGTTCCTTCAGGCTGTCCATGTTGATGCTCCGGCCAGTCTGCTGTTCCAGATATTCTGCCAGATTCCTCAGCTGCCCTGCCACATAGGCAACATTATCCTCATTCTGCTGCATGGGTACGTCAATGGCAAAGCATGGTACATCAAACAGCTCCGCCAGCCTGCGGAAGGTCACAAGATTGGCATCACACACCAGATTGGTATACACAATGCATTTCGGCTTTGGCAGCAGTCCTTTTTCCGCAGCACCGATAAAGGTTTTATGATAGCTGCACAGGGTCTCAGAAAGGCCGCTGCTTTCCGCCTGCTGGATACAGCTGCGTTCTGCATGGGACGCTGCAAGATAACAGGAAAAACCTTCCACATTATAGGGCTGCAGCCCCACCTCCTGCAGCATTTCACACGGGGTAAAGATGCTGACTATGGCAGAGCGTTCCGGATGCTTCAAGGGTGCGATCATGGTATTCATCATCAGTGCAGCCAGATACCGGTCTGCCGGAATCAGTTTGCGGTCTGTCGTCGCTTTCTGCCGCAGCTTCTGTACTTCCCAGCCCTTCTGCAGCAGCCATTGCGCACGTTCCGGACGGATTTCACTATACCGCTCCACATATTGTCCAAATGTATCTACAATATTCATTCTATCCTGCCTTTTTCCATGTCGTATCACACGACCGTATGAATCTGTCTGTTTCTTCCACAAAAAAAATACAGTTTCTTCCACCATATCAAAGAAATATCTTAAACCTTTTTGCAACACATGTCAATTGCTTTGTTTTGTTCCGGACATATAACAATAGTATGTCGTATCATACAGATTTACCGGTATTCCGGACTTTTCGGCAAAGGAAAATGCGTTTCCAAATATCGGAAACGCACCTTATCCTTACTCTGCTCCGGATCCATCCGTTGTATCGTTTGTATCCTGATGCTTCTTTTTGGTTTTCTTTTTTGTTCCGTGCTTCGGGCTGTTCTCCTGTTTGGGATTCTTTTTCCGACGCTTTGGCAGCCATTCAATGGAGATCTTACGTTTTTGCTGCTCCGTATCATCAATCAGCAATGCACGCAAATCTGCCAGCCAGCCCTTGCCGCCATGGATTCGTTTTTCCGCTTCCTGTTCCGGAACCACGGTTTCCGTTACCGGAAGCCCGGACAGCTTTCGATGCTTGGCCTTCCGTGAAATGCCAACCACCATGCCCAGCGCAAGGAACATGGTCACAATCGAGGAGCCGCCATAGCTGAAGAACGGAAGGGTCAGACCCATAACCGGCCCGATGCCAAGGCACATGAAGATATTCTCAAAGGTCTGGAACAGCAGCATGCTGCCGATTCCCACACAAATCAGGGAGGAAATCTGGCTCGGCGCATAAAACGATACATAGAATACGCGGAAAATCAGAATCATCAGGGCAATGACAATGACCATGCAGCCCACCAGGCCCCATTCCTCTCCGGCAACGCCGAAAATGAAGTCGGTTTGCTTTTCCGGCAGCCGGTTGTTCTGGGTCTGGCTGCCCTTTAAAAACCCGGTGCCAAACAGCTTGCCGGAACCAATGGCAATCCGGCTCTGCTGCTGCTGCCAGTATGTATCCGGTGCAATGGTTGGGTCAAACAGGACTAAAATACGGTTTTTCTGGAAATTATCCAGTACCTGCCACAGGATCGGCACGGCAGCACAGGCCAGAATCAAACCGCCTGCAAACCATTTCAGACTCAGTCCCGCCGCAAACAGCATCAGCACGGCAATAAACACATATGGCAGGGACATGCCCACATCCTTGGATGGCAGGATAATGGCCAGCATGATAATCAGCAGATGTGCACCCAGCTGTACGAGGCTTTTGACACGGTTCAGCTTATAGCGCAGCAGATTGATATGCTTGGCAAAGGTAAACACAAACAGCAGCTTGCCCAGCTCTGCCGGCTGGATGCCAATGCTGCCGAAACGCAGCCAGCTCCTGTTGCCGCCATTTTCATAGCCAAAGAAGATCAATGACAGCTGGAACAGCACATTGATGAGGAAAACCAGCCGCCACATGGGGGTAAACCGTTCCAGATCGATACTGGATATAATGGTAAAGCCGACCAGTCCGAGGAGAATGGCCAGCGTCTGAATCGCCATATATCTCGCACTGCCGCCATCCATCGCATGGGTAGCGGAAAAAATCAGCGCCAGACCAAAAACGGAACAGCACAGAGCCAGTATCAGCAGAACATAATCCATTGTCTGAAAATACCGGCTTATTTTTTCTTTCATACTTTGCATGAAACCGATGATCCTTTCCGGAAAGCAGCTTCCCTGCTTCAAATTTCTCTAGCTCTAATCATACCACCTTTGCGGCAAACGGTAAATAGTTTTTTGCTGCAAATCCTGATGATCTGCCCGGTATGTATGGTACAATAGGTAGAAAATCAAAAGATTCCGGGCATTTTTCCCGCTTTGGAGAAAACTCTGTCTTTTCTTTTTCTGTATCCATGCTATAATAGGGATGCATTCTATAATCATCTGTATCAGGCCGGGATAACCAAAAAAATATACAGAGAACCTCTACAACCGGGACGGATATCATGATATAATAGAATAATGACATCCGTTCATACATTCTGAAAGTAAAAAGGAGTTTTTGATATGCTGAGTGATATCGAAATTGCGCAGAACTGTACCATGCTGCCAATCGGCAAGGTGGCCGAAAAGGCCGGACTTCTGGAGGATGAGCTGGAATACTACGGTAAGTATAAGGCAAAGGTTTCCGATGACGCATGGAAGCGTCTGAAGGACAAGCCGGATGGCCGTCTGATTCTGGTAACCGCAATCAACCCGACTCCGGCAGGTGAAGGCAAGACCACCACAACCGTTGGTCTGGGCCAGGCACTGGACAAGATGGGCAAAAGCTCCATCATTGCCCTGCGTGAGCCTTCCCTGGGTCCGGTATTCGGCATCAAGGGCGGTGCTGCAGGCGGCGGCTATGCACAGGTTGTCCCAATGGAGGATATCAACCTGCATTTCACCGGTGACATCCACGCCATCGGTGCGGCAAACAACCTGCTGTGCGCGATGATTGACAACCATATGCAGCAGGGCAATGCGCTGGAAATTGACCCGCGCCGCATTATCTTCACCCGCGTTGTGGATATGAATGACCGTGCCCTGCGCAATATTATTGTGGGCATGGGCGGTTCCGTCAACGGCGTACCCCGTGAGGATCATTACATGATTACCGTTGCCAGCGAGGTCATGGCAATCCTTTGCCTGTCCACCAGCCTGTCTGACCTGAAAAAGCGCTGCGGCGATATTCTGGTTGCATACCGCTATGACGGTTCCCCGGTATTTGCCCGTGACCTGAAGGTTGACGGTGCCATGTGCGCCCTGCTGAAGGATGCCATCAAGCCGAACCTGGTACAGACCCTGACCGGTTCCCCGTGCCTGATGCATGGCGGCCCCTTCGCCAACATTGCACATGGCTGCAACTCGGTTGCTGCAACCCGCCTTGCCCTGAAGCTGGCTGACTATACGGTAACCGAGGCAGGCTTCGGTGCAGACCTGGGCGCAGAAAAATTTTTCGACATCAAGTGCCGCAAGGCCGGCCTGCATCCGGACTGCGTTGTCCTCGTGGCAACCATCCGTGCACTCAAGTACAACGGCGGTGTGCCGAAGGAGGAGCTGGGCAAGGAAAACCTGAATGCCCTCAAGGCCGGTGCAGTCAACCTGCAGAAGCACATCGAGAACATCGGCAAGTACCATGTTCCGGTTGTTGTTGCCATCAACCGCTTCGCTACCGATACCAACGACGAAATTGAGTTCCTGCGCCGCATCTGTGAGGACATGGGTGCCCGTTATGCCCTGTCCGAAGTATTCGCCAAGGGCGCTGACGGCGGCATGGAGCTGGCACAGATGGTCATTGAGGAAGCAGACAGCGGCAAGGCTGCATTTGCTCCGCTGTATCCGGACGAGATGCCGCTGAAGGAAAAGATTGAAACCATTTCCCGTGAAATTTACGGTGCGGACGGCGTAACCTATTCCGCATCCGCAGAAATGTCCCTGAAGGCAATTTCCGATCTGGGCTATGGCAATCTGCCGGTCTGCATGGCAAAGACCCAGTACTCCCTGTCCGATGACCCGAAGAAGCTGGGCCGTCCTTCCGGCTTCCTGATTAACATCCGTACCGCACGTGTCAGTGCCGGTGCCGGCTTCGTTGTCTGTGAAACCGGTAAGGTTATGACCATGCCGGGCCTGCCGCGTATCCCGTCCGCCTTCAACATTGATGTGGATGCCGACGGAAAGATTACCGGCCTGTTCTAAGATATTACCTGCGCTATGATTCAAATACAAACCCACAATGTAACGGAAACAGAGCATGCGGGCTGCAGTCTGGCCAAAAAGCTGTCGCCCGGTGCGCTTGTCGCATTTACCGGTGATCTGGGTGCGGGAAAAACCGCCTTTTGCCGCGGTTTCCTGCATGCACTGGGTTATACCGGTCGTGTTACCAGTCCGACCTTTGCCATCGTCAATGAATATGATACCGAGCTGTGCCGTGTATGCCATTTCGATATGTATCGTATTCTGGATGAGGATGCATTATATGATATCGGCTGGGATGATTATTTTGACGGTGATACCATCCTGCTGGTGGAATGGAGCGAAAATGTCACCGGCGCGCTGCCGGAGGACCGCATTACGGTAGACATCCGCCGCGGCGAAGCGGAGGATGACCGGGTGATTACGATAGAAGGAGGAAACCTATGAAAATCCTGACACTGGAATCTTCCTCTGTGTCCGCATCGGTCTGTGTGACGGAAGACACCAGGCTGCTGGCACAATCGTTCCAGAACTGCGGCATGACCCACAGCGCCACCCTGCTGCCCATGATTGACCATGTGATGACCGCATCCCGGCTGACCATGGACGACATCGACGCGGTTGCCTGTGTCACAGGCCCCGGCTCCTTTACCGGTATCCGCATCGGCGTTGCCACAGCCAAGGGCATTGCGGATGGCAAAAATCTGCCGTGTATCGGTGTGTCCAGCATGGCAGGAAACGCATGGAACATCGGCCCGCTGACCGATCGCCTGATCTGCCCGGTCATGGATGCACGGCGCAGCCAGCTGTATAACGCATTGTTCCTGTTTTCCGACGGAACCCTTCACCGTCTGACCCCTGACCGCCTGATTCGAATGGATGATTTGAAAAAAGAATTAATTTCTTACGAAAAATCTGTCATTCTGGTTGGAGATGGTGCACAAATGTGCTATAATAATTTTACTGTTTCCAGTGATCTTGATTGTATCACTGCACCGCCCGGTCTGATTTACCCCTGTGCGCATGGTGCCGCCATGGAAGCCCACCGTCTGGCACAGGAGGGACAGCTGGTCTCTGCTGCTCAGCTGATGCCGAGTTATCTCCGCCAGCCTCAGGCTGTCCGGGAACGCCTGGCCCGCGAAGCAGGTCAGACCGCGCAATCTACAAAAAAGGAGTAACGAATCATGGCTCAAGTTCATGTCATCAATCATCCGCTGATTGTACACAAGCTGTCTCTCATGCGGGATAAGTATACCGGTCCGAAAGAATTCCGTGAGGCTGTAGAGGAAATCTCTTCCCTGCTGTGCTATGAGGCTACCCGTGATCTTCCGCTCAAGGAGGTCGAAATTGAAACCCCGATTGCACAAACCAAGGTAAAGTTTATCTCCGGTAAGAAGCTGGCGGTTGTCTGCCTCCTGCGTGCCGGCCTTGGCATGGTTGACGGCGTGCTCGACCTGATCCCGAACGCAAAGATCGGACATATTGGTATGTACCGTGATCCGGACACCATGCAGCCGGTGGAATATTACTGCAAGCTGCCCACTGACATCGCAAGCCGTGATGTCATTGTGGTGGATCCGATGCTGGCTACCGGCGGTTCTGCCATTGTTGCCATCCAGTTCCTCAAGAACTATGGCGTGCAGAACATCAAGCTGCTGTCCATTCTTGCGGTTCCGGAATCCATCTCTGCGATCCAGGAGGAGCATCCGGATGTGGATATCTTCTGTGCGGCAATAGATGAAAAGCTCAACGAAAAGGGCTACATCATCCCGGGTATGGGTGATGCAGGTGACCGCCTGTTCGGCACCAAGTAAAAAAAATCAGCCGGTGCTTCTGTTTTCAGACAGCATCGGCTTTTTTCTATGTGAAAAGGAGATTCCATGACTCTGCCCTTTGAAGGCTCCGGAAAACGGTTTTATCCCTATTTCTGGTATCTCAGAAACAAATACGGCGGACGGGTTGCCAAGGTGCCGCTGGATGGCGGCTTTACCTGCCCCAACCGTGACGGCAGCAAGGGCACCGGTGGCTGCATTTACTGCTCCTCTGCCGGAAGCGGGGATTTCATCGCCGCCCCTTCCCGCTCCATTGCCGAGCAGTTTGAAGCCTATCGCACCGATATGCTGTCCAAATGGAAACCGGTAGGATATATCCCCTATTTCCAGTCGTTTACCGGCACCTACGCCCCGGTGGAACGCCTGCGGGAGCTGTATACCCAGGCGGTGCGGCTGCCGGATACGGTGGGTCTTGCCATTGCCACCCGACCGGACTGCATCAGCCCGGAGGTCTGCGAGCTGCTGGCAAAGCTGGCCACACAGACCGATGTGACCGTGGAGCTGGGTGTCCAGACCATTTTTGACAAAACAGCGGAACGCTGCAACCTGTGCCATACCTTTGCGGATTTCCAGCAGGCACTGGCGCTGCTGCACGCCATCCCGGTTTCCATCTGTGTCCATCTCATCAACGGTCTGCCGGGTGAAACACCGGAACAGATGGTACAGTCCGCCGGAACCGTAGGCGCCATGGGCATTGACGCGGTCAAGCTGCATGCCCTGCATGTGCTGCGGCATACCGTTCTGGCGGAGCAGGACTATACCTGCCTGACACAGGAGGCATATGTTTCGGTTGTCTGTGACCAGCTGGAGGTTTTGCCGCCGGAGGTTGTCATCCAGCGCCTGACCGGTGACGGAAAGGGCACAGATCTGTTGGCACCTGACTGGAGCCGCAACAAACGGGCGGTACTTGCCGCCATTGACCGGGAAATGAAGCGCCGGGACAGCGTGCAGGGCTGTAAATTGTGATAGAATAAGCCGCCGGCATACAGCCGGCGGCTTTTGTCCTGTCAGTCGGAATATTCCCGCACCATTTTAAACAGCTGGGTCCGGTTGCGGATGCTCAGCTTTTTGTAAATATTCAAAATGTGTTTTTTTAGCGTATTATTGGTAATGGTCAGCTGGGAACAGATGGTTTCATTTGGCAGTCCCTGCATCAGCATACCCAGAATGGTGGTCTCACGTGCTGTCAGCCGGAACCGTTCCTCACATTCATGAATGCTCAGCTTTTCATGCTGGCGTACCCGGTCCTCATAATACCGGGAAATGCGCAGGGCCAGATGCTCCTTGAACATATCCAGCAGGAAAATATCATCATAGACAAAATCCGGCTGTCCCTTGCGGCGATAGAACGAAATCTTTGCCAGCACCTTGCCATCCAGTGCTGGCAGGATATGCACGCTGTGATGGAAACCCTCTGCCTGGGAAAACCGCTTATAGCACTCGGTTTCCACCCGTTCCTCCTCAGAAAAGACATCATTTTCCCGATACACCATGCTCTTGCCGCCCATCAGCAGGCCGCGGCTGAAATCCAGTGTCTGATAATGCTCCAGATAATCCTTTGCCACAGCTTCCGGATATTCATAACAGACCGCATGCCGGAGCTGCGGCAGTTCGGTTTCAG
This sequence comes from Clostridiales bacterium, assembly GCA_004555915.1. GTDB lineage: Bacteria > Bacillota > Clostridia > Oscillospirales > Butyricicoccaceae > Butyricicoccus_A. The sequence continues at coordinate 24,676 of SFJM01000028.1, forward strand.
AAGAATAATAAAAAACCGCACCGTCAAAATCCATCAGCAGGCGCATTTGCTCAAGGAAATTCCTGCACATTTCAGCAAAATCACTGATCTGGTGAATCTGGTATGTAATATTATTGAAAATAACCCAATCATTGGCCTCTTGAATATGCAAATTATTTCGCCTCCACCAAAGAATCAAAAGAGAATAGCAGTCAGGACCACCGGCATAGCCGGTGGCCTGTTGTGGCCCTATAAGGGCCTTATGCTGGCGTAACCTGAAGGTCTACGAAGCTCCGCCAACCGCAGA
>SFJM01000074.1 GCA_004555915.1 Clostridiales bacterium
CGACTATCGGAACAAGAATACAGATAACAGCCGCAACGGACACAGCCAGAAAACGCTGCGAACCAGTTTCGGAGATGTAGAAGTAGATATTCCCAGAGACCGAAAAGGAGAATTCGAGCCTCAGCTGATTAAAAAACATCAAACCAGCATCAGTCAGGATATCGAGGATTTGTGTTCCCCCTTTGAACTTGCCGTTGCATTGCCAGATAACACGGCGGTAACGGTCGGTGGAGTGCCAGGTTTTGGCTCCGAAAATATCACCGCAGTCGGCGCAGATGATCATCCCGGAGAAGGAGCTGGTCTGATGGTGCCGGTTGCGGCTGTTTTTGCGCCGTTCCAGCTCCACCTGAACCTGCTCCCATTCCCAGGGTTCGATGATGGCGGGGTGGCTGTCCTCCACGTAGTACTGGGGAACCTCCCCCTCGTTGATCTTGGTTTTCTTTGTGAGAAAATCCACCGTGAAAGATTTCTGAAGCAGAGCAGAACCCTTATACTTTTCATTACGCAGAATGCTCTCCTCGGTGGCCCTTTGCCAGACGGTCTTTTTTCCGTGGGTAGGGATGCCCTCCTCCGTCAGCATGGTGGCGATGGCATTGGTGGATTTCCCCTGAAGGAACTCGCGGTAGATGCGTTTGACGATCTCCGCTTCCTCCGGGACGATCTCCGGCAAACCATCGGAACCTTTGCGGTAGCCCAGGAACTGGCCGTAAGGGATGCTGACTTTACCGTCAGAGAACCGTTTCCGCTGTCCCCAGGTGACATTTTCGGAGATGCTGCGGCTTTCCTCTTGGGCCAGACTGGACATGATGGTGATGAGCAGTTCCCCCTTGGAGTCGAAGGTCATGATGTTCTCTTTCTGGAAGAAGCACTCACAGCCGGCTTCCTTCAGCTTGCGGATGGTGGTCAGGCTGTCCACGGTGTTTCTGGCAAAACGGCTGACAGATTTGGTGACGATGAGGTCAATTTTCCCCGCTAGGGCATCCCGAATCATGCGGTTGAAGCCGTCCCGGCGCTTGGTATTGACGGCGCTGATGCCCTCATCGGTGTAGGACACGCTGTCAAACAGGATCTGCTCCGGTTCGTCCCAGTAAAAGGCTTCGCTGTTTTCGTCTACCGTGACCAACACGTCCACGCTGGCATCTTCGTGGGTAATGGTGCCGCTGGCGACTACCTCGCCGCTGTTGCGCCAGTCATCGCCCACTGTGTCATCTGAACCGCTGCAGGCTGTGTCAGCCCCAGGCAGAAAACCGCTGCCAGCAGAAACGCAAAATTCTATTTCAAAAGATTTATCCTCTTTATCCCCTTCCTTTTATCACTCCATCCGGTAATAAGTGTCTCCGTCCCAGACGAGAACACCTTCATCCTGGTCATACATCCGGAACCGCACACCGTCATACATGGTAGAATCCGCGTAATAGGTAGCGAATTCATCTGTGGCGTAAGAGAATGTGCCGCGGTCCATTTCCGTGGCTTCGGGGTCACCGGGCGTGCGCTGGTAGTAACTCCAGTTTCCATAACCGTCGATTACGATGAACATTTCCGCCGCAAGGTCGTTATCGTAATACCAAGTACCCTGGAACTCCGAGATATCCCGATGGTACACCTCGGAATCCAAGTCGTAATCATCATCCCCATTTCCACTGTCGTTCCGGTCCGGTTCATCGTCCCCGGTAAGGCTATCATTAAAGTCGTCGCCCAAACCTTCGTTGGGGTCATCCTTGGGAGATATTGTGCTGCTTTCTGCGCTTTCCGCGCTTTCCACACTTCCGGCACCTCCTCCGCAGGCCGTACAAAGGAAGCACAGCGACAACATCATCAGCAGCACCAGTAAAAATCTTGTAGTGTTTCTTTTCATAATGTCCTCCTATTCTCAGTCGGACATATACAGGCCATCGAAAATGTCCTGATAAAGGGGCTTGAAATCATCTGCTGCGTCAAGCGTGACGCAGATACCGTAGAGATACGTGTAGCGATCTGTGTCCATGGCAAAAACGGTCCATTCACGTGAGTCCTCATTCTCGCCTGTGGTATATGTCACAATATATACAGGGTAGCTCATCTTCCTGGTGTACGCATCATTTTGCTCAACGGTCTGCAAACGGTCGGTGTTCGCCTTCCCTAAGTCCAGGGCGCAGCCAGTCAGATAGTCCTCCAAAGTCTGCGCATCATCCACGAGATTGCGCGGCAGCACCGTGTTTACCACAAGGACCAGCCCATCCTCCGCCATATCTTCGTAGTAATACGTGCCGTCCTCGTGGTTTTCGGATTGCAGGGATTCCACATTGGCAAAGGGCAGCGCATCGCTCATCAGTACCGGAACCGCATCACCGTCGTCCGGGACCAGGTCGCCCCGGCCGTCATCATCCGGGACCAGGTCGCCCCGGCCGTCGTCATCCGGGATCAGGTCGCCCCGACCGTCATCATCCTCACCGAGCTGAGATTCCTCCGGCTGGTACATAAACTGTTCGCTCTCCGTGTCCCAGAACCACACCATCAGGAGTTCACTGCCGCCGTCATCGAACCTCATGGTCACGTCACTATTGCCGTCGCCGTTCAGGTCAGCGAAGTCGATGCTCTGGAAAGCCTCCCACGCGTCGCTCTCAATGGTGATCGGGTAGTTCACAGAGTCAAACAACACCTGCTCCTCCGTATCGTAATAGAAGTCAGTGTCCGCTGCATGGATGCACAACAGCACATCGGTGTCCTCTCCGTCGCGGGTGATGATGCCGCGGCCAACTACCTCGCCGCTGTTGCGCCAGTCGTCGCCCGCTGCGTCATCTGAACCTCTGCAGGCCGTCAGGCTCAGGCACAGAACCAGCGCCAGCAAAAGGCCCGCATACTTTTTCCATCTTTTCATGTTCGTTTTCTCCTCTCGTTTCATTCAGATATCTTTGGGATTATGCTCCCGCTCCGCCATGGACAGCAGTTCATCGTGGCTCAGCTCCACATTGCCGAAGCGGACAAAAATACCGTTAGCCACGGCACTGTTCCACACCTGCGGATCGGCTAGCGGCCGGAAACGGATTTTGTCAAGGTAGGGCTTCATATCCAGCAACAGACGGCTGCCCGACACGAAATCAACCTGCAGGACATATCCGTCCATTGCCTTGACCGCTAAAATATATTTTCTTTCCACATAAGTCCTCCTTCCTGAATTGCGCTTTAACAGCGACTGTGTTCATTCACGCAGTAGATTTTTGGGCTTTTCATAAGCTTTTGGACAGGAATGAGAATCTGTATGGTGAAAGGCCTCAGCATTGATGCAGAAGCCTTATCAACCGCGTGCTGCCTCATTGATATATTGGATGAAGCTTGCCATATTTTCGTCTGCCTCATGTTCATAGTCGGAGGAAAGCGGAATGTAAAAATAGGAGTAATCCACATCGGTCTGTCCGACAGTATCAAAGCTCAGTCCATCATCCCAAGTCACATCTACCAGCACGGGCTCACTGCCATCGCAGGGATAAATCACATTCCATGCGTGGCTGCTTTCTTCCGTTTCGTTGCCCCACACCCATGCGCAGTTAATGCCGGCATATTGGCAGATAAGTGCAAAAGCTCTGGCATACCCGGCACAGATAGCGGTATTTTGATTCTCGCCAAGCACATTGTATGCTTCCTGTAAAACATCGTATCTTGTTTCGCTTACCGGAATGTTCGGTTCATAGCCAACGGGGTCGTATGTTACCTTACACGCTACATAGTCGTGTATTTTTTGTGCGTACTCCCTTTCTTCGTCATAGTCTGAAAAGCCACCTTCGGGAGGAGGATTCTCCATAACATAGCGAAATGCTCCCAGTCTGGCTTCCAGATCAAACTCAGGCGCATCATACACAAGCTTGACCTTACCGTATACGCTGTCCGGATTGCCGTCATCCTCCGTGTACATATCCCAGTCTTTGTATGAGCTGAACAGGTAGTAGGACATTGCTTCTTCACACGCCCGCACCAGCGCAACCGAACTCACATCGTATGACAGATCCCAAGACAGCCGACACTCAAATTCGGTTCTGCCGCAGAGTAAGTTCCACAGTGCGTATTCGGATAACTGGTCCTGCGTTTCCAGAAACGGTATGTCCTCATACTTCTTTTCCCGTAGTTTCAAAACATCCGGCACAAGAGTCGGGACATCTTCAACCGTTAAATCGGCAACGGTCCGTGTGTCGGCAGGGTCTGATTCGGAATGCATATCGGTTATCCCCGAAGCAGAGGAATGATTCTCAGAGTCGTTTCCGACGGTGCAAGCGGAAAGGCTCATGCTTATGATCAGAATCAGAAGAATTATCAGGATTCTATTGCCGCCATTTTGCGTTCGCTCCACTGCGCTCCCTCCTTTAAAAGCAAAAATCCACCGCACAAATATTGTACGGTGGATTTTAAGAAATAAACATTAACCAAAGGTTAGGTATTTTGTGAGAACAGCTCGGCAAGCTGCTTTCTCTTGGTTCGGGTGTCGCCCTCAATATGAAGTTTAGAATAGATCTGATTCACATACTGCTTGACGCTGCCCTCAGAGAGAAACAGCCTTTCCGCAATCTCGCGGTTCGAAAGCCGCTGTGCCATTAGCTCTACGATCTCAAATTCCCGCTGTGTCAGCGTGCCGAACGCGCCCGGGCGAATATTTGCTGTTTTTCGCGCTTTTGCCGCTTCGCCCAGCTCGATGATCTTCTCGATCAAGTCACTCTTGATTTCTCGTGCCAACATAGGCTGCAAGCGGTCATAGTTCTCCACAAACGGCATCACAAAGCCATCCGGCGCAGCATCGGAAAGTGCCTTTGAGAACCACTCGTGCGCTTCCTCGGATTTTCCAAGCATCTCATAGGCCGCCGCGGTCTGAATGCGGATATGCAGTGCGACCAGCGCATAGTGCATTGCTTCGCACACGGCCAGCTGTCCCTCGCTACGTCCGATCACCTTGGTATAGGCGCCTTGGGCGAGATACACCTGATTTTCGATCATTTCCATCATGGGCTTGCCCGGCGCAAGAAAATTGATTGTGGAAAGCTGATGCTCGGCAAAAACGGCAGGGATTCGTTCCATCTCGCCCACCAGGGCGTGGTAGTAGGCGCTGGTGGCAGTCCATATATTGATCCATGCGGCGTTGTGCTGACGCAGCAACTCCACGCGGCGTTCCTCAAAGGAATATCGTTGCTCTACATCAGTACACAGGGAAAGCCGCCATGCGAGGAAGTCACAGCAAAGCGCCATGTTCACCTGCCCGTTCCCCTCGATCTGCGCATAGGCGTGTTCC
>SFJM01000075.1 GCA_004555915.1 Clostridiales bacterium
GAGATAAACGTATTTATACTAGCTCTAGTATACCCGTTGCTGAAAGCCTTCATTCCAAGACGGATGATGTTCTGGTTTTATGGAAGTGCAGGCAGCATTTCCCGATGCAGCTGCTGTCCATCAGAATCTATCGAATTCTTTCTGTCCTGCAATCACGATATTGCTATATTTCACACCGTCATTGCCTTTTTCCGTCCACATATCCATCACAATTCCGATCGTAAGAAGGTCAAGATCACGGATAGAAATGCCTATTTCTGTACAGCGCAGGAGAAATAGCGGTGTTGTCATTTCACGACTGCTGCGGTTAAGTTTTTTTTAGACTGAACGTCCGTGATGAGGTTCGTACCCCAGAGTTCCAAAATCTCCGGCAGTACCTCGTAGATAGAGAACATCTCAAACTGTTCAAGCCAGTCATCGATATTATCCGGAATGCTATGATCTGCATGGAATGCCATGATATAAGCTACATTCTCGAAGATTTCCAAATCTTCAATCTCAAAAGCCCCGCCTTCACTGGTCTTGCCCTGATAGGACTGTTCCAGTTTGGACAGATCTTTGAAAATATCCCGCTTGAATTTCATACGGTATAAACGGGGAATGGTAGCGGAAGAACGGAACACTACCTCCTTATCACCGACTTTGATAATTTTCTGAAGCATCGCTTGTACCTCCATTAACCCTTGTCTTCTTCTACCGGAGTATATACGGATTTGTACCAGTTCTGATACGTCTCTGCAGAAGTGGTATCTCCGGTACGGCTCTTGACCAGACCGTCCTCACGAGGATCGGCAGTGAGAGACAGCTTTTCTGTACCCGGCTCAATGGTATCTTCCTTGGTCTCGGACTCAATGGAAGGACGGGACGCGGTACAGTTATACATCACATGACGGATGGCACGGACATCGCCGTCAAACTCAAAGAGCAGTGCGAATTTCACGCTCTCCACTTGATCGGATTTCTCCACAAGCACACCGTTGGAATCCAATGTCTCCTGCAGGATGTCGGTACGAAACCACTCAGGAATCAGCGCAATCTCCAATTCACCGGAATAGCCATTGTTGGCTACCGAGCGGAAATACACGATACCGTCTGCATAGAAAGGACTGGAATCCCCCTCGGCATCCAGGCTGATGCTGACAGCACCGGGAATTGCCTGTGGAGCGGCATAAGTATACTTGACAGCACCGTCCACAACGGATTCCGTCAGCTTTGCCGCATGGACATTCTTCAGATTATATTTGACTTTATTACCCATAGCTGTTAAGCCTCCATTTCAAAAGAGTAAAGGACTTCATACAGTTTTTCGCTCTCGATCCAGACCTCGGAGCGGTCATAAAAAATGCCATGCTTATCCAGCACAGCTTCCAACTGTCTCTCCACCGACAAGTCCTTGGTGTCGGTATAGAGTTCCATATGAACTTCGTTGATTTTGTAATAGACCCTGCCATCGGCAGAGAAGTTGTCCGAATCCGGCAGCAGATAGCAGATAAAAGGCGGTTCTGGAGCTTCACTCTCTGCAAAATGGTCATAGGCAAATGGGATACCTGTGGCCTTCAAAATCTCTAACAGCTTATCCATTGCGAATACACCTCTCGATTTCCTGTTCCAGCTGTTCTATGCCGGATTGTTCTGCCGCTGCAATATGCGGTCTTGCCGCCACTCGGCCGCCGCCGCGCTTGGCATGACCATGTTCCAGCAGATGGGCAAGCTGATAGCGGTTGCGAGAATACACTGTAATCTCCAGTTTATTGGCGGACTCCGCCGTATTCTTCGCAGCCCAGCTTTTCTCGTATGCACCCGTTTTCACCGGCGCACCTGCCTGTATCTCTGATTTCACAGTCTTGGCGGCTTTCTGTACAGCGGTCTTTACACCATCTGCGGTCGTATCGGCATACGCATTCAGTTCCTTCATGATGGCATCTGCCATGCCGTCAATGGATACCTTGGAACCTGCCATACTTACCGCCTCACTTTCTCGCACCAGAATTTCAGTGACTTCCGTTTGTTATTCTGATGGTCGATACCTGTGATGTTGTAAAGGCAGTCGTTCCAGAGAATGCGATATTCCGTTTCTGTAACAACCGCAGTCTCACGGCACCACCGCACCGTAAAGGCACAGCGTCCGTTGCTGACAGTCTGTCCGGCCGTCTCATCCTCAGAACCACTCTCACCGTTTATGGTCGCATAGCAAGAAAAATGATCCTCCCAGGCATTTCTGTGGTTTCCGATGGCATCCGTTATCACCGAGTTCTTCTGAAATATGATTCGGATATTCATAAGAGCAATATTCATCAAAATCCCTCCTTGCGGATGCCAAACAGCAGTGAACGGAGCGACAAAGTTAAATCATGATGGTCTGCATCCTCCCGATGCTCATACCAATACGCCACCGCATACATAATCGCAATCTTCGCCATAGGCTCTTTGGCAAAGTCCTCTGCGGAGAGTCTTGCTACACCTGCACACAGCGTTTCTGCCGAATTCATAGCATTTTCAAGGAATTCATCATCATCTTGGAAATCCACCCGCAGATACTGTTTCATCTCATCCAAAGATACAATCATATCTATCACCACCTCGAATCAGGCACAGCCCTGTTATCAGAGCTGCGCCGTATAAAATCAGTCAGCCTTGAGCTTCAGAATCTGAACTGCCTCCGGCAGAATCAGCTTGCCATCCACACGCTCCTTGGCCACATAGCCAATCATGCCGTTGCCTGCGAACAGCTCGTTCAGCTGCTTGAAGGAACGAGTACCGCGGTCACCGATGTTGTAGTAGCTGTAATCACCAAATGCGATAGCATTCTCAGGCGCATACGCAGAGGTATGAACAGCGTAGCCCAGCACCTTGTCCGGCTCACCCGCCTGATAGGACGGCTGCCAGATGTAGGCACCGTTGTTGTCCTTCAGCTTGCGGAGCTGTGCCAGCGTCTTATCATTCATGATAAAACTTGCGTTCTTACGGTACGGACGCTTGAGAGCATATACCAGGTCAAGCATATCATCCGACTTGATAGCAGCGGAAAGCGTACCTGCTACCGTACCGCCGCCAGTCGCAGCGAAAAGACCGGTCGGCTTGCCGGAACCGTCACCATTGAGAAACGCATCCTCCTCGGCATTGGCGAGTGCCTTTCCAAACTCGGTAATGATATAGTTTTCCAGACCGAACGCATTGTCGTAGAGAAGCTCCTCTGTCACCTTGATTGCAACATGGAGCTTGTGGGCATCCAGAAGGATCTGACTGAAGGTTGCATCACCAAAGGTGAGCGCACCGCCTTCCTCAATCCATGCCGCCGTAGGCTTGGTAGCTGCGATGTTGATCTTATGCTCACCGGAAGTCGTAATGATATGACCGAGGCTGCGCATGATGTTCTCTTCGGTAAGAACATCGATCAGTCTGCTGTCATACTCTTCCGGTACAAGGTAACCGCCGTCAGCATCCACGCCTTCCTGCAGGATATTGGAAACCTGCTTAAAGTTGCTGCGGAGTGCTTTCAGCATACCCTCGCGATATTCATCGGACGCACGACCCGTTTTCGGCTTTTCCTTGCCATCTGCGGTCATCGGCTTTGCCACGATAGGCGTATTCACAGGCTTGGAAAGCTCATTTTCCATCGCTTCCATCTGCTCCATACGCTCAATCTCGGCACTGTAATCCTTGATTTTCTTTTCCATGTCGGCATAGGCAGCGACATCCTCCGCAGAAAGCAGACCGTCCTTGTCACGCTTGCTCTCCACAAATGCCTTTGCTCCCTGCCATGCCTTGTTGCGTGCTTCACGAAGTTCATTGATCGTCATAATAAATTACCTCCAGTTTTTGATTAAATTGAGCCGTTCCATCAGGGAATCGGCATTGGTCTTGGTTTCGGATTTCTGTTCGATTCTGCACTTGGCAGCAATCTTATCCATGAGATGATTGGTGACAGCAGTGCGGGAATATACATTGCTGACCTGCGGCACTTCCACATCATCCGCTGTATTTCTCTGCATGATTTCATCTGCAAATCCCATCTCCACAGCACTGTTTGCGTCCATCCAGGTTTCTGCATCCATAAGGTGCGAGAGCTTTGCCCGGCTCATGCCAGTTTTGATTTCATAGGCATTGATGATGGATTCTTTCACCTCATCAAGCATAGAAATAGCCTTCTGCATCTCTGAAGAGTCACCGAAGGCTACCGTTGCTGGATTATGAATCATGAGCATGGACACCGGGGATACCAGCACCTTTGTGCCTGCCATTGCAATGACGGATGCCGCCGATGCCGCAATGCCGTCAATCTTAACAGTCACATTTCCCTTGTAATCCATGAGCATATTGTAGATTTGTGCTGCCGCCACGCAGTCACCGCCGGGTGAATTGATCCAGACAGTAATGTCACCGCTGCCGCTGTTCAGCTCATCCCTAAAAAGCTGCGGCGTTACATCATCGTCAAACCAGCTTTCCTCTGCGATGGTGCCGTTCAGAAACAGCGTTCTCTCCAGTGTCTGCTCCTGCGTCTTCTGATTCGTCACCGTCCTGTTTTTCCAGTTCCAGAACTTCTTCATCGGAATTGTTCTCCTTCCCGCTGGCGGCAAAGATACCTGCGTCTGCCAGCTTAGTCATATTGCCGTTGATGAGATAAAGGTCACCGCCATCCTCGGCAGGGATGCGGTCAAGGTTCTCAAGCTCTCGGATGTCATTAGCGGACATCCAGCCGTTCTGTCTTGCAGTGGCATAGCCACTCATGCGGCTCTGATAATCGCCGCGGAGCAGACCGTCCACATTGAACTTGATGAAATACTGAGATTTGTCACTTGGAGAAATCAGCACCCTCGCCAATGACTGCTCCCATCGGACCAGCCAGGGTTCCAGAGTGTATTTCACAAATTCCAGTGACTGCTGCTCAATATTAGAAAAGCTCGACTTTTCGAGGTCACCGACCATGTGCGGCGGCACTCTGAAAATTCGAGCGATTTCGTTAATCTGAAATTTTCTTGTTTCCAGAAACTGTGCTTCGTTGGGACTGATGCTGATAGGAGTATATTTCATGTAGAGTAGGCAAGTGCCGCCTTGCACTGTTTCCAGTGTAGGTTTGCACAAGCCTCTCTCCAAACCGTGCTTACACCTCTCGATGTACACGGCTTTCCA
>SFJM01000076.1 GCA_004555915.1 Clostridiales bacterium
GATGATTGTCGCCGCCATTGGGCCGTTTCTGGTGATTCTGGGAACGGCGATATCCAAAATCGGCGTGGCAATGCAGGGCTTTGTCAAACTGGCGAAGGGATTCGGAAAGCTACAGCTTGCGGTTCAAAACGGGACAGGCCTGATTGGAAAACTGGCATCTGCACTCGGCGGCATCACAGCTCCGATTGCTGCAATTATCGCGGTGGTTGGGGTGTTGGTTACCGCTTTCGTGCATCTGTGGAACACAAATGAAGGCTTTCGCAGTTCGATCATCAACACATGGAATCAGATAAAGTCGGCGTTTCAGACCTGCTGCACGGCAATTGTCGGGATGCTGAACAGTCTGGGCTTTGATTTCACCAGTGTCACAGATATGTTGCGTTCCATCTGGAACGGTTTCTGTTCACTGCTGGCTCCTGTGTTTGAGGGCGCATTCCGCGCAATCGCGGCGGTTCTCACAACCATACTCGGCGTGATTACCGGAATTGTCCAGACCTTTACCGCAGTCTTTCAGGGAAACTGGAGCGGCGCATGGCAGGGTGTCAAAACCATATTTTCGTCCATCTGGAATGGCATGTCATCCATTGTCAGTACGGTTCTGCAAACCATTCAGGGCATTGCGGATGCCATGCTCGGCTGGTTCGGCACGAACTGGCAGGCCGTGTGGACGGGGATCAAGACCTTTTTTGAAGGTATCTGGAACGGCATGGCCACATTTGCAGAACTGTCAGGATACCATCATTGAGGTCTGGGATTCGATTCAGGAAAAGGTTTCTGCGGCAATCAATGCGGTATCCGGTGTGATTTCCTCCGTCATGTCCGCGATTCTGGCTGTCATCAGCAGTATCTGGTCTGCGATTCTCACGAAGATCAGCACGGTTTTGAATGCGGTCAAAAGCGTGGTCGTGACAGTGTTCAATGCGATCAAGGGTGTTGCGTATACCGTCTGGAATGGGATCAAATCCGTGATTGCCTCTGTTGTGGATGCCATTCGGAGCAAGGTTTCTTCTGTCTTTGATGGGATCAAATCCTCGGTATCAGCGGCGTTTAATTCCATCAAGTCCACTGCCTCGTCTGTCTGGAACAGCATCAAAACAGCGATCACTAAGCCGGTGGAGGAAGCAAAGGCCAAGGTAAAAGCCTGCGTTGACGCGATCAAGGGCTTTTTCTCCGGTATGAAGCTGTCCCTGCCGCACATCAAACTGCCGCATTTCCATGTTTCGGGCAAGCTGTCTATCGACCCGCCAAGTGTCCCGCACCTGTCCATCGACTGGTACAAGGAGGGCGGCATTCTGGCAAAGCCGACGATATTCGGCATGAACGGCAGTTCGCTGATGGCAGGGGGAGAAGCCGGGGCGGAGGCAATTTTGCCGCTGTCAGCATTCTATAAGCATCTGGAGTCCATCCTTGCATCCAAACTGGATATGACGCGCATGGAGCAGTACCTTGCCATTATCGCGGACAACAGCGGGAAAGGGATTTATCTGGATGACGGCACGCTCATCGGCAGGCTGTTGCCCGGAATTGATGCCGGACTGGGCAGAATGCAAAAGCAGAAAAGGAGGGCAACGATATGATTCCTGATATTTATTTTGATGATGTTTCCATGCTGTCGTACGGCTGGCTCCGGGAATCGGTCGACTTTCCTGCGCCACAGCCACAGAATGACATTCTCACAGTACCGGGACGGAATTCGCCCATCCGTTATGCCGAAGCACTTGGCAGGATTTCATACCAGCCGCGGGAATTTACCGTGGTTCTGTCGATGCTCGGAACACACACTCGCTTCATCGATCGAAGTTCTGATATGGTAAATCGGTTCAATGGGCAGTTGGTGCACGTGACAAAAAGCGAAGACCCGGAGGTCTATGCGGTTGGCACGCTTCTGGTACAGCCGTCATACGACGCACTCACCGCGAAGGGTATCCTCACGATCTCCTGCACGGATGCCGACGCCTATTTGTACCATGTCACGGAGACTGTGCAGTCCGTGACCGGAAGCACCGCCATTGTATTGGAAAATGATTTCATGCCGGTCGTTCCGGCAGTCACGACCACAGCCCAGACAACGCTGTCATGGTCGGTTTCCGGAGATTCGTTTACCAAGACACTGAGCGCGGGCACATGGACGATTCCGGAGCTGGAGCTTCAGGCGGGGAGCAACACAATTACAGTCTCCGGCGCAGGCACAACGACCTTCCGCTATCGGGAGGGACGGTTATGAAGCTGTTCCGTGTCTATGTAGACGGCGTGCTGTTTTATCATCCGCACCTGTCTCAGCTGTCAATCACAGAAGCAAAGCTGACAGAGGACGCAGAGGGCGTGGACAGCTTCACGCTTTCCGCGCCGCACGACCATCCCTATCTGTCGCGGATTCAGCCGATGGCATCTGAGATCGTATGTAAATATGGCGACGCGACGGTGTTTAAAGGCAGGGCACTGGACATCGGCACGGACTTTTACAACACGCATTCGTGGCAGTGTGAAGCGGCGCTGGCGTATCTGCGCGACAGTCAACAGCCGCCGTTTGCATATACCGGAAGCCTGTGCGGCCTGCTGGAGCTGTTCCTCAACAACCACAATTCCTCAGTCGAAAGCCGGAAACAATTTATCTTAGGCGAGGTCACCGTCACGGATTCCAATGATTATATCAATCGAAGTTCATCGGAATATACGGACACCATGAGCGCGATCAAGTCCAAACTGCTGGACACGCATGGCGGCTATCTGCGGGTACGGTATGAAAACGACGGCAATTATCTCGACTGGCTTGCGGATTTTGATGTGCGCTCCGCGCAGACAGTGGAGTTCGGAAAGAACCTGCTCGATGTAAAAATAGAAGAATCCCACGAAGACCGTGTGACGGCGCTCATCCCATTCGGCGCAAAGATTATGGAAACCGACGAAGATGGCAACGAAACCGAAACGGATCAGCGCGTGACCATAGACTCTGTCAACGATGGGAAAAATTACGTCTGCGACGAAAAAGCGGTGGACGAGATCGGCTGGATCTGGACAACGGAAATCTGGGAGGATGTCACACTTCCGCAGAATCTTCTGACCAAGGCGAAGGCGAGGGTGAAAATCCTGTCAAAAGGTATCAGCAGTATTGAGCTGTCCATTGTGGACGAGTCGCTCACGGGCGCGGATATCGACGACATTCACGCCAGACAGTACGTGGTCTGCAAGTCCCCGCCCCATGGGCTGGATGATACTTTCCTGTGCACCGGCAGGACACGGGATTACCTGAACGCTTCGGGAAACACCATCACCATTGGCGCGGAGCGCGCCGGAATTGCGTCCATCACAGCGAAGCAAAACCCGGAAAAGCTCGTGCAAACCGTGAAAATCGAGCTGGAAGAACAGATTTCCTCGATAGAGCGCAAACAGCTGTACCGGGTCGAAATCACCACCAAAGGCTCTTGTATTTTCACGGACAAGGGAATGGCGGCGGTTCTGTCCGCCCATGTGTATGCGTGGAATACAGAGATCACCGCGAAGCTGGATGCGTCCTGCTTTGCCTGGCATCGCAGTTCTTCGGATGAAGCCGCCGACGCGGAATGGGACAGCTATCATGTCGGCATGAAATCCATCACAGTCACAACGGAGGATGTACAGGATAATGCGTCCTTCCGCTGTGAAGTCAATATTCAGGAGTGAAAATATGGCAGTTTTAACCTCATCTCAGCAGACATTTGTAGATATTACAGACCAGCGGAAGCTGTCCGCCTATATCACATCCAACCTTCCGAAGACACAGGTGGAAGACCCGAATGTCCTGCCGCACACCTATGCGCCCAGCTGGGACTCCGGCAATCTGAAGCTGACACCGGTCATTTTTCTCGACCAGACCAGCGTGGCGCTCGGCTCGACCGGGCTGACCATCACGTGGAAGCGCAAGGACGGCGCGGGGGCAGAATCGGCGCTTGCGTCCGGGGAATCGGCATCCGGCGGCATTTTAACCGTCAGTGAAAACAAGCTGTCCGCGGCGGCTTCCGGCATGCTGACCTATCTCTGTTACATCAGCTATTACGATGCAGAGACGAAAAATACCGTCAATATCAGCTCGGATATCACGTTTACGCTGGTTAAAAATGCGGAAAATGCACGGCTTGCCTATGTTACAGCGGACACTTATGTATTCAAATACAACACCAGCTCCACCCTCGTCGGCGCAACGCAGGCAACTCTGACCGCACAGGTGCAGGGCGTTTCCATCAGCAAGTGGCAGTACAAAAACAGCGCGGATGCTTGGGCGGATTATCCGACTACCACGGATAACACCAGCATTACCGGCGGCACGCTGGTTGTCAAGCCGTCCCACGCTGTATTTGTGGACAATGTGGCACAGATCCGGCTGGTGACAGACGATGCGGATGTGTATGATACCGTCACGATCACGAAAATTTATGACGGCGCGAAGGGCGATACCGGCGCGGCAGGGGACAAGGGAGACACCGGAACAGGCGGCCTTTCCGTCATCCTCGGCAACGAATCACAGACCATTGCCTGCACGAATGGCGGTCTGGTGCAGTCGGCGGTTGATGTGACCATTCCCTTTGTGGGGTATATCGGCATCACGCAGACCGCATGCACCTGTGCCGTGGGCACCCTGCCTTCCGGCGTTACAACCAAATCCAACACAGCCGCGACGGCGAGTGCCGCAGGCTCTGTTGTCCTGACCTTTGCCGCGAACGGTACGCTGGGCGGCGCGAGCGTGATGAACGGCACGATCGACCTGACCTTTACCATCTCCGGCAAATCGGTGGTGAAGAAATTCGGCTGGTCAAAGTCCGTCAAGGGCAACACCGGCGCGAATGCCATCGTGTTTTCTGTCTATGCGCCGAACGGCACGGTCGTACAGAACCAGTCCGGCACGCTGACGCTGGCAACTGCGGCATACAACGGAAGCACAGAAATCACGAGCGGTGCGGCTTACCAATGGGCGAAATATGTATCCGGCAGCTGGCAGGATATTTCCGGCGCGACTTCTGCCACATACACGGTCAGCGGCGCTGATATCGTGAATATCCAGTCATACCGCTGTACGATGACATACAACAGCAAAGCCTACGTCGATGTTATCACTGTGGAGGACAAATCCGACCCGTATGTGTCGGAAATGCTCTCGATCGGCGGCTTTACAGTCAAAAACAACCTCGGCGGTGTCGTGCCATACGTAATTGTGCGCACCAACCAGCAGGAGGTTGATGCCTTGAAGGGTGCGATTTCAGAAACTGCTCCATCCAGCCCGGCATCTGGCGCGTTCTGGTACAAAATTGACCACACAGCAAAGACTGTCACGCTGATGAAATACAACGGCTCCGCGTGGGCGGCGGCAACGGAAACGCAGGAGCTGACC
>SFJM01000077.1 GCA_004555915.1 Clostridiales bacterium
GATGATTGTCGCCGCCATTGGGCCGTTTCTGGTGATTCTGGGAACGGCGATATCCAAAATCGGCGTGGCAATGCAGGGCTTTGTCAAACTGGCGAAGGGCTTCGGAAAGCTCCAGCTTGCGATTCAAAACGGGACAGGCCTGATTGGAAAACTGGCATCTGCACTTGGCGGCATCACAGCTCCGATTGCTGCAATTATCGCGGTGATTGGGGTGTTGGTTGCCGCTTTCGTGCATCTGTGGAACACAAATGAAGGCTTTCGCAGTTCGATCATCAACACATGGAATCAGATAAAGTCGGCGTTTCAGACATGCTGTACGGCAATTGTCGGAATGCTGAACAGCTTAGGTTTTGACTTTACCGGCATTACGGACATGCTGCGTTCCATCTGGAACGGTTTCTGTTCACTGCTGGCTCCCGTGTTTGAGGGCGCGTTCCGCGCAATTGCGGCGGTTCTCACAACCGTACTCGGCGTGATTACCGGTATTGTCCAGACATTTACCGCAGTCTTTCAGGGCAACTGGAGCGGCGCATGGCAGGGTGTCCAAACCATTTTTTCGTCCATTTGGAATGGCATGTCGTCGATTGTCAGCACGGTTCTGCAAACCATTCAGGGCATGGCGGATGCCATGCTCGGCTGGTTCGGCACGAACTGGCAGGCCGTGTGGACGGGGATCAAGACCTTTTTTGAAGGTATCTGGAACGGCATGGCCACATTTGCAGAACTGTCACGATACGATTGTTTCCGTATGGAATGCCATCAAAAGCAGGGTTTCTTCGGCAATTAACGCGGTAGCCGGTGTCATTTCTTCCGTCATGTCTTCCATTCTGGCTGTCATCAGCAGTATCTGGTCCGCAATTCTGGCGAAGATCAGCACGGTTTTGAATGCAGTCAAAAGCGTGGTCACAACGGTGTTCAACGCGATCAAAAGTGTTGCGTCTACCGTCTGGAATGGCATCAAATCCGTGATTGCTTCTGTCGTGGATGCCATTCGGAGTAAGGTTTCTTCTGTTTTTGATGGGATGAAATCTTCGGTATCAGCGGCGTTCAATTCCATCAAAGCAACGGCATCGTCTGTCTGGAACAGCATCAAAACAGCGATCACTAAGCCGGTGGAGGAAGCAAAGGCTAAGGTGAAAGCCTGCGTTGACGCAATCAAGGGCTTTTTCTCCGGCATGAAGCTGTCCCTGCCGCACATCAAACTGCCGCATTTCCATGTTTCCGGCAAGCTGTCCATTGACCCGCCGAGCGTCCCGCACCTGTCCATCGACTGGTACAAGGAAGGCGGCATTCTGGCAAAGCCTACCATATTCGGCATGAACGGCAGTTCCCTGATGGCAGGCGGGGAAGCCGGAGCGGAGGCGATTCTGCCGCTGTCGGCATTCTATAAACATCTGGAATCTATCCTTGCATCTAAGCTGGACATGACGCGCATGGAGCAGTATCTCGCCATTATCGCGGACAACAGCGGAAAGGGAATTTATCTGGATGACGGCACGCTCATCGGCAGGCTGTTGCCCGGTATTGATGCCGGACTGGGCAGACTGCAAAAGCAGAAAAGGAGAACAACGATATGATTCCTGACATTTATCTCAATGACAGTTCCATGCTGTCGTGCGGCTGGCTGCGGGAATTGGTCGACTTTCCTGCGCCGCAGCCACAAAACGACATTCTCACAGTGCCGGGACGGAATTCCCCTATCCGTTATGCCGAAGCACTTGGCAGAATTTCATACCAGCCGCGGGAATTTACCGTGGTTCTGTCGATGCTCGGAACGCACGCTCGCTTTATCGAACGAAGTTCTGACATAATAAACCGGTTCAATGGGCGGCTGGTGAATGTGACGAAAAGTGAAGACCCGGAGGTCTATGCGGTTGGCACGCTCCTGATACAGCCGTCCTATGACGCACTCACCGGAAAAGGGATTGTGACCATCTCCTGCACGGATGCGGACGCCTATCTGTACCATGTCACGGAGACCGTGCAGTCCGTGACCGGAAGCGCCGCAATTGTCCTGGACAATGATTTCATGCCGGTTGTTCCGACGGTTACGACAACTGCCCAGACAACACTGTCGTGGTCGTTTTCCGGTGATACGTTTACTAAAACGCTGAGTGCGGGCACATGGACGATTCCGGAACTGGAGATTCAGGCCGGAAGCAACACAATTACTGTCTCCGGCGCAGGCACGACCACCTTCCGCTATCGGGAGGGACGGTTATGAAGCTGTTCCGTGTCTATGTGGACGGTGCGTTGTTTTACCATCCGCATCTGTCTCAGCTGTCCATCACGGAAGCAAAGTTGACGGAGGACGCGGAGGGCGTGGACAGCTTCACGCTTTCCGCGCCGCACGACCATCCCTATCTGTCGCGGATTCAGCCGATGGCGTCCGAAATTATGTGCAAATATGGCGATGCCATTGTATTTAAGGGCAGGGCGTTGGACATCGGCACGGATTTTTACAACACGCATTCATGGCAGTGCGAAGCGGCGCTGGCGTATCTGCGCGACAGCCAACAGCCGCCATTTTCATATACCGGAAGCCTGCGCGGATTGCTGGAGCTGTTCCTCAACAACCACAATTCCTCAGTCGAAGCACGGAAACAATTTATCCTGGGCGAGGTTAACGTCACGGATTCCAATGACTATATCAACCGCAGTGCGTCAGAATATATGGACACCATGAGCGCGGTCAAATCCAAACTGCTGGATACGCATGGCGGATATTTGCGGGTACGGTATGAAAACGACGGGAATTATCTCGACTGGCTTGCGGATTTTGATGTGCGTTCCGCGCAGACAGTGGAGTTCGGAAAGAACCTGCTGGACGTAAAAATAGAAGAATCCCACGAAGACCGTGTGACGGCGCTCATCCCGTTCGGCGCAAAGATCACGGAAACCGATGAATACGGCAACGAAACCGAAACGGATCAGCGCGTGACCATAGACTCTGTCAACGATGGCAAACATTACGTCTGTGATGAAGCGGCGGTGGAGGAGATCGGCTGGATCTGGACAACAGAAATCTGGGAGGATGTCACGCTTCCGCAGAATCTGCTGACCAAGGCGAAGGCGCGGGTGAAAATCCTGTCAAAAGGTATCAGCAGTATTGAGCTGTCCATTGTGGACGAGTCGCTCACAGGCGCGGATATCGACGACATTCACGCCAGACAGTACGTGGTCTGCAAATCCGCTCCCCATGGACTGGATGACACCTTCCTGTGCACCGGCAGGACGCGGGATTACCTGAACGCTTCGGGCAATACCATTACCATCGGCGCGGAGCGGGTTGGAATTGCATCCATCACAGCGAAGCAAAACCCGGAAAAGCTCGTGCAAACCGTGAAAACCGATTTGGAAGAACAGATTTCCTCGATGGAGCGCAAACAGCTGTACCGGGTCGAAATCACCACCAAAGGCTCGTATATCTTCACGGATAAAGGCATGGCGGCGGTACTGTCTGCCCATGTGTATGCGTGGAATACAGATGTCACTGCAAAGCTGGATGCGTCCTGTTTTGCCTGGCATCGCAGTTCTTCGGATGAAGCCGCCGACGCGGAATGGGACAGTTATCATGTCGGAATGAAATCCATCACAGTCACAACGGAGGATGTACAGGACAATGCGTCTTTCCGGTGTGAAGTCAATATTCAGGAGTGAAAATATGGCAGTTTTAACCTCATCTCAGCAGACATTTGTAGATATTACAGACCAGCGGAAGCTGTCCGCTTATATCACATCCAACCTCCCCAAAACGCAGGTGGAAGACCCGAACGTCCTGCCGCACACCTATGCGCCCAGCTGGGACTCCGGAAATCTCAAGCTGACACCGGTCATATTTCTCGACCAGACCAGCGTTGCGCTCGGCTCGACCGGGCTGACCATCACGTGGAAGCGCAAGGATGGCGCGGGCGCGGAATCGGCACTTGCGTCCGGGGAATCGGTGTCCGGCGGTATTTTAACCGTCAGTGAAAACAAGCTGTCCGCGGCGGTATCCGGTATGCTGACCTATCTCTGTTACATCAGCTATTACGACGCGGAGACGAAAAACACCGTCAATATCACCTCGGATATCACGTTTACGCTGGTCAAAAATGCGGAAAATGCGCGGCTTGCTTATGTCACAGCGGACACCTATGTGTTCAAGTACAATACCAGCTCTACGCTGGTTGGTGCGTCGCAGGCCACTCTGACCGCACAGGTGCAGGGCGTTTCCATCAGCAAGTGGCAGTACAAAAGCAGCTCGGATGTGTGGGCAGATTATCCGACTACTACGGATAACACCAGCATCACCGGCGGCACGCTGGTTGTCAAGCCGTCCCACGCTGTATTTGTGGATAATGTCGCACAGATCCGATTAGTAACTGATGATGCGGATGTGTATGATACCGTCACGATCACGAAAATTTATGACGGCGCGAAGGGCGATACCGGCGCGGCAGGTGACAAGGGAGACACCGGAACAGGCGGCCTTTCCGTTATCCTTGGCAACGAATCACAGACCATTGCCTGCACGAATGGCGGTCTGGTGCAGTCGGCGGTCGATGTGACCATTCCATTTACCGGATATATCGGCATCACGCAGACCGCGTGCACGTGTGCTGTTGGCACCCTGCCGTCCGGCGTGACGACCAAATCCAACACAGCCGCGACAGCAAGTGCCTCCGGCTCGGTTGTCCTGACCTTTGCCGCAAATGGTACGCTGGGCGGCGCGAGCGTGATGAACGGCACGATTGACCTGACCTTTACCATCTCTGGAAAGTCAGTGGTCAAAAAATTCGGCTGGTCAAAGTCCGTCAAGGGCAATACCGGTGCGAATGCCATCGTTTTCTCCGTTTATGCGCCGAACGGCACAGTCGTACAGAACCAGTCCGGCACGCTGACGCTGGCAACTGCAGCATACAACGGCAGTACGGAAATCACCAGCGGTGCGGCTTATCAATGGGCGAAATATGTATCCGGCAACTGGCAGGATATCTCCGGCGCTACCTCTGCCACATACACAGTCAGCGGCGCGGATATCATTAACATCCAGTCATACCGCTGTACGATGACATACAACAGCAAAGCCTATGTCGATGTCATCACCGTGGAGGATAAATCCGACCCGTATGTGTCCGAAATGCTCTCCATTGGCGGTTTTACGGTCAAAAACAATCTCGGCGGTGTCGTACCATATGTGATTGTGCGCACCAACCAGCAGGAGGTTGATGCCTTGAAGGGTGCGATTTCAGAAACTGCTCCATCCAGCCCGGCATCTGGTGCGTTCTGGTACAAAATTGACCACACAGCAAAGACTGTCACGCTGATGAAATACAACGGCTCCGCGTGGGCGGCGGCAACGGAAACGCAGGAGCTGACC
>SFJM01000029.1 GCA_004555915.1 Clostridiales bacterium
TTCGGTAAAAGGGGTGCTTTCAGACACGCCGGCATTGTTCACCAGAATATCCACGCAGCCATACTTTTCAGTGGCTTCACGGAACGCATTTCGGACAGATTCCAAGCTGGACAGATTGGGGCTGATCCCCGCGACGGTTGCCTCCGGATATTTTTCCTGTAGCTTCGCAACAGCCTTATCAGCGGATGCCTGAGAACTTGCGGCCAGAATGACGGTAGCGCCTTCTTTCAGAAATTTGTCCGCAGTAGCAAAACCGATGCCCCGGCTGCCGCCGGTGATAATCGCAACCTTATCTTTCAGTCTCATATTTAGACCGCCTTTCTTTTTGTTTATGGCCGTATCATAACAGATGCTGTGTGGTCGTTCCGTGATAATATCACATTTTATCGATTATCCCTTGCAGGCAGAAGATTTCATACAAGTACCATGGTCAAACTGGAATGAGCATCTAAATAAAGGTTTCCTCAGAAACTTTCTCCCCCGTTTCATGGAGTTCCAGAGCCTTTTTGCTTCTATTTGGCCTTATGAGTTACAATAGACATACAAAAAAATGCCCACTTCGCCGATTGCGAAGTGGGCAAAATTGTTCTAAAAACTCTGCAATAGCACAAGAATCACGCCGTAAATTACGCTTGCTGTGACACCATAAACGATCACGGGTCCCGCTATGGTAAACATTTTGGCCCCTACTCCATTCAGCCAATTTTCGCCACGATACTCAATAGTTCCTGTGTAAGTCCACGTTGGGATGATGAGCCAAAAAGTAGTCCCTTCAACCGTTTGGCACGAACAAATAACAGATGTTTCTTGGGTGGAACCTGCTTGGCATTTCCCGTATAAGCTTTTCTCTGATTCGCATCTGGTCAACGGGCAATTGATGAGCATCCAATTCACGGAAGGCTTCTACGCGACTTTCCTGTGTGCGAACTCTAAAAGTGGAAACCGACTCAATTCCAGCGCAGACCTTCTCAAACCATTCATAGTAGAAGCTCTTCATGAAAACATCTTTGAGCATACCAGCAGGGTAATAAGTATCTTCAGCAGTTACAATGAATTCTTTTAAACCATTATCCACACAGGCTTTCTTGCAGTCTCGCAAATCAATCCAAGCGTCCATAGTAGAGAATTGTTCATTACAGTTCCTAAGCCGTAGAGTGAGCTTTGCTCGTTTGCTTTCCCGAAAAGAAATCATTTTATTGCGTTTACCCAGATCGAGCAACTGATCTTCCCAGGTTTTAATTTTTCTATCTAAAATCGCTTCATTCATTTATATCACCTTAGTACCGCATTATTTTTCGACAGTTGTCATATTAATCTTCACAACTTCCACAACGTCACCAATATCACAGTCAAGAACTTCGCAGATCCGAACCAATATGTCCAGAGAAACCGTTTCATTCTTTCCAAGTTTCGCAATTGTATTGGGACTCATTTTTGCTGGCATATCCACTCCGATAATTTGCTTGTACAGTCAGCCGTTTCCCGTTTTTGGGGTATCCCCCCTTGCGAATTCCGCAAAAATTAGTGTGAAACCCTGCGCCGGTCTTTCTGTGAAAGGGCGTAGAGATTCGGGTCCCCCTTGGAGTCAGAGCGCAGCACTTATGTAGATAGTGCGTACAATATGAGTGCGCGAATCCAGCAACTGCGAGAAAAACACGGCGTCTCTTATTCTGAAATGTCTCAAAAGACCGGTATACCTGAACAAACCATAAAACGATATGAAAAAGGTATTTTAAACCCGAAAGCGAAGGATCTGCAATTGATTGCTTTATCATTAGGAGAAAGCGTCGGTGCGCTATTAGGTTATGGAGATGACCATTTAACAACGGTTCTCATCGCAGAGCACCCCGATGACATAGTAATTCTTGATGAACGAGGTGCCCCGCATTTTTATTACGAGGAAACGCTAGAGCAGCAAAAGAAACTTGACTCTCTTTTTATGAAGTTGAATAAAGAGGGACAGCAGGAAGCAATTAAACGCATCGAGGACTTGACTTATAATCCGATCTATCAGAAGAATAAAGATTGATCGCTCGTCTCAGGAGGTGTTTTACATGGCAAGCATTGAAGCACGCAAGAACAAAGCCGGTGAAATCACATCATATCGTATCGTTGTATCCGGCGGGTTTGACTATACTGGCAAGAGAATCAAGCACACAAAGCTGTGGACACCGGACAAGAAGATGACCGCCCGCCAGCTGGAAAAGGCTCTGTCACGTGCTGTGGCTGACTTCGAGCGCGAGATTGAGCAAGGCTTCCAGACAGACAACCGGCAGACTTTTGCGCAATATGCTGAGTATGTAATCACTCTGAAAGAGCGGTCCGGCATTAAGCCACGCACGATTGACCGGTACCGTGAACTGCTGCCACGCATCAATCAAGCTATCGGGCATTTGAAGCTTGCAGAAATCCGCCCACAACACCTCAACAGCTTCTATGCAAATTTAGGAGAGCAGGGCATAAGGGCAGATGGAAGCAAGGCGGTTGCAAAGGTTGATATGGCTGCATTGCTGAAAAAGTGCAGACTGTCCAAAGCTGCCGTTTCAAGAAAAGCCGGTATTTCCGCAGCGACAATGACTAATGCGACACGGGGCGACCAGATCACGCAGGAAAAGGCAGAAGCTATTGCCGCAGCTTTAGAAATGAAGCTGACTGACCTGTTTGAACTCAGACAGGACACCCGCCCGTTATCAGATAAAACCATTCTGGAGCACCATAGACTGATTTCTACTATTCTCAATCAGGCAGAAAGGGAAATGTTGGTACAATATAATGCTGCTGCAAAGGCTATGCCGCCTAAGGTGAAAAAGAAAAATCCGACCTATTACCAGCCGGAGGAAATGGACGTTATTCTGGATGCATTGGAAACTGCACCGTTGAAATGGAAAACACTGACCTATTTTCTGATTGATACCGGATGCAGACGGGGAGAAGCTGCCGGTTTGAAATGGGAAAGTATTGACATTGATTCCGGTATAGTGACTATAGAACGTGCGCTGCTGTATGATGCACAGCGGGGAATATATGAGGGAACAACCAAAACAGGCAAAAACAGGACAGTTCATATCGCAGCCGAAACAATAGCTTTGTTGAAGCGTTTGCGTGTGAAGCAGATGAGTGACAGGCTTGCAAGCGGGGATTTGTGGAACGATACTGGATATGTTTTCACACGGGACAACGGTCTGCCGCTGAATCCTGACAGCATAACTGACTGGTTAAATAAGTTCAGCAGAGACAAGGGACTGCCTCATATTCATCCGCACGCATTCCGGCACACCGCAGCTTCTATGATGATTTCAGAAGGAGTTGACCTTGTAACCACGGCACATGAGCTTGGACATGCCAATGCATCTACCA
This sequence comes from Clostridiales bacterium, assembly GCA_004555915.1. Classification (GTDB taxonomy): domain Bacteria; phylum Bacillota; class Clostridia; order Oscillospirales; family Butyricicoccaceae; genus Butyricicoccus_A. The sequence goes on from SFJM01000029.1 coordinate 3,358, forward strand.
CAGCCACCATATATGCACATCAAATTGAAGAAGCGCAAGCCAAGGCAACGGAAGCACGTGCAAGTGTTTTCTCCCGCCGGAAGCAGGCATAAGAAAAAGCCGCCAGTTTACGCTGACGGCTTACTTATTGCGTGATTTTTATAAGCATTGTCCCCAAAGTGTCCCCATGACGGATTGATAGAAAAACAAAGAACTTGAAAAAGTACGAAAAAACCGTCAAATCTTACGAAATGACGGTTTAAAATGGTTGCGGGGGCAGGATTTGAACCTACGACCTTCGGGTTATGAGCCCGACGAGCTACCGAACTGCTCCACCCCGCGATATTGTTTTTTGCTCTCTCGTTGAGTGCTCATATAGAATACCACATGCGTTTACGGATGTCAAGCGTTTTTTTCAAATTTTTTTAAAATATATGGGCGACTGGAGAGCGGATCGCCCGGAGAGCAGAATAGAGGGGTTACATGGTCAACTGCTGACCGAGGAAGGTGGCTGCAGTCTGCAGCAGCTTGCTTTCTACTTCGCCTGCCTGCGGGTGCTGGTCATCCTTCAGCAGTGCCACGCAGCCGGATACATCGCCGCCGGAAATGACCGGAGCGGCAATGGAGACACGATACCGTGCGTCATCGGTCAGGGAAATCGGTTTTTCCGTGGGACGGACAATTTTCCGTTGTTCCATGGCCTTTTCCAGTTCCGTACTGATGTTGCGTTCAAAAACATCCTTTTTGGCGCTGCCGGATACAGCAATCACGGAATCACGGTCACAGATGACACAGCTGACACCAGTGGTTTTGCTGACAGAATCACATAACTGGCTGACAAAGGTATTCAATTCTCCCATGGGAGAATATTTTTTAAAAATCACTTCGCCGTTGCGGTCGGTATAGATCTCCAGCGGATCTCCTTCCCGAATCCGCATCGTCCGACGAATTTCCTTTGGGATGACAACCCGCCCGAGATCATCTATTCTTCGCACTATTCCTGTTGCTTTCATGCAATATTACTCCTTTTATGATGGGGATTGTGTACTGTTAGTATCGCTCGTTTTTTAGAAATTATGAGCGAATTTTCCTGTTTCCATAAAAGAAGCAATAGTTTCGATTTTCTTTGCATGAGTTGTTGCTGCAACTGTTTCACATGTCAGCCTAACCGGTGCGCCATGTCCAATCAGCCTGTTTATTGGAATACATCATATCAATTAGAGGAATGTTGTTAAAAAATTGAAAATAAAAGGAAGAATTCCTCTTATTTGTTGTTTTTTATGAATAAAATCCGTGTACGCAGCAGGAAAAATGTGTTATGATAATAAACAGGAGAGAACAATGGATTTTGCATTCAAATTTATGGATAATGAAAAGAAGTGTATCAATGAAACGTAAACGTATGTTGGCCCTGATTTTGGCAGCAGGTATATTATTCACCTGTTTTCCGGCAAAAAACGCACAGGCAGCACGATTCAAGGATATTTCGGGGCACTGGGCCTATGATTATATTATTGAGGCAACGGATCGTGGCTTTTTCTCCGGTACCAGCAGCACAACCTTCAGCCCGGATATGATGATGACCCGTGCCATGTTTGTTACTGTGCTTGCCTCCTACAGCGGGGAGAATATTTCCGCCTATAACACAACCAAATTTAAGGATGTACCGAAAAATGCATGGTATGCGCATGCGGTTGCCTGGGCTTCTCGTATGGGCATTACAGCAGGTATATCTGAGACAAAATTCGGACCGGACCAGCAGATATCCAGGGAACAGATTGCGGTGCTTATGATTCAGTTTGCCAATTACCAGCAGTTTGTCCTGCCGAGAGTCCGTGAGGGAAAGCTGTTTGCAGACAGCGGGGATTGTTCCGGTTATGCATTGGATCCGGTGTATGCACTGTATCGTGCCGGTATCATCAATGGCGTGAACGGCTCCGATTATCATCCACAGGGCAAGGCAACCCGTGCGGAGGCGGCGGTTATCCTGTGCAAGTATGCCGATGCAGCTGCGAAAAAGCCTGCCAGTTCGGAACGAATTCCGCTTATCAGCCACCGGGGCTACAGCACTGGCGCACCGGAAAACACCATGCCCGCCTTTACGCTTTCTGTGCAGCGGGACTATCAGATGATTGAAACTGATGTGAGGTTTACCAGGGATGATGTGCCGGTTCTGATTCATGACACCACCATTGACCGCACAAGCAATGGTAGCGGAAAGGTCAGTGAAATGACCTATGAACAGCTGAAAGCCTATGATTTTTCCTATGTGGATGGAAAGGATTTTTCCGCTTATCGGGGAACCTGCATTCCCACCTTTGAGGAATTTGCGGCATTCTGCGCAAAGAACGATGTGCACCCGTTTATTGAACTGAAACAAGAGATGACCCAGGCGCAGATTCACAAGCTGACGGACATCGCCACAAAATATGGCATCCAGTATCGTTCCACATGGATCAGTTTTCAGTATGACAACCTGAAATATGTGAAGAGCAGCCATCCCCAGAGTGCGCTGTGCCTGCTGACAGACCGGGTGACCAGCAGTACCCTGACCTATGCGGCGCAGCTGAAAAATACCGTCAATACCGTGTCCGTTGGTGCCAATGAAGCCTATCTGGAGCCAAAGGATCGTGCAAAATGTCTGCGCAAGCATATCCCATTGTGTGTCTGGACCGTGGATGATGTGCCATGGGCTGTGACGCAGACCAATACCTGTGCCCAGTATATTACGACGAATGGACTGACATGGGGCAATCTGTACCGGTAAATTTTTTTTCACAATATGGTTCCATTTTCACCGTGTCCTGCATAGGATTCCTTCAGAAATGGAGGGACAAACATGACACTGACCGCACAACAGGAACATGAATGGAATCGCTGCATGCTGCTGGGACTGATCCAGGCTTTGCATCAGACCTGCCAGCTGACGGATGAGCAGTTTGAAGCATTGATGTCAGAACACAGATTCTTACAAAAAACACCATCATAGGTGAGGATAGCAAAGCCATTTTTTGACACAATGCTTTGCAATTACCCACATGTCTGGTATAATAACAGAGGTAAAAGAAACAGATACGCTGTTTTTCGCAACAGCTGACGATAACAGGAGGGCAATCACCATGAATCTAAAGGGGAAAAATTTTCTCAAGCTGCTGGATTTCACACCGGAAGAAATTGAAGGTCTGATTGATCTTGCAGCTGACCTCAAGGCAAAGAAAAAGGCAGGTATTGCACATGATACCCTGCGCGGAAAAAATATTGTACTGATTTTTGAAAAGACCAGCACCCGTACCCGCTGCAGCTTTGAAGTGGCAGCACATGATCTGGGCATGCAGGTCACCTATCTGGATCCGTCCGGTTCCCAGATCGGCAAGAAGGAAAGCATTGCGGATACTGCACGTGTCCTGGGACGTATGTTTGACGGCATTGAATACCGTGGCTTCGGACAGGAAATTGTAGAGGACCTGGCAAAGCATGCCGGTGTACCGGTATGGAATGGCCTGACCAATGAATTCCATCCCACACAGATCCTTGCGGACTTCCTTACCATCCGGGAGCATTTCGGCAAGCTCAAGGGTGTCCATCTGGTTTATCTGGGCGATGCACGGTATAATATGGGCAATTCCCTGATGGTTGGCTGTGCCAAGATGGGCATGCATTTCACCGCAGCAGCACCAAAGGAATATTTCCCGGATCCGGAGCTGATCGCACAGTGCGAAGCCATTGCAGCAGAAACCGGTGCAACACTGGAATTCTGCGAGGACCCGATGGAAGCAACCAAGGGCGCAGATGTGCTGTATACCGATGTATGGGTATCCATGGGCGAACCGATGGAGGTTTGGAAGGAACGCATTGACGCACTGGCTCCGTATCAGGTCAACCAGAAGCTGATGGACAATGCAGGCGAGCACGCTGTATTTATGCATTGCCTGCCGGCATTTCATGACCATAAGACCACCATTGGCAAGGAAATGGGTGAAAAGTTTGACCGTGATGCCATGGAGGTAACTGACGAGGTATTTGAAGGCCCGCAGTCGATTGTCTTTGACGAGGCGGAAAACCGGATGCATACCATTAAGGCTGTCATGGCGGCAACCCTGTAAGCCTTTTATAACAGAAAAAAACAATCTCCCGTCTGCGGCAACACAGGCGGGAGACTTTTTTTACTCTTTACGAAATATGAATCGGATGCAGATGGCTGGTATCATACATGACTTTCGCATGATTGCGGCGAATCAGCTGCTTTTTGATACAATTGCCAGTACGCGGGTCAATGATCCGGCGATAGACCTCGCCGCAGCGATAAACCACGCCGCGATGCTCTTCAAAATGCTCATTTTCTGCAACAATATGATAGGTATACTTCTGCGGTTTTGTGGCGCGCAGTTCCCCGCACAGATATGCGGGCGTGGTGTATACAATCAACTGATAGGTGGTATCGGTGGGATTATAAAACCGATAATCCAAATAATTATACACAATGGAGGTACCGGTGCCAAAGGGAATCTGCCGGTTAAAATCCGGAAATAAATCCATCCCATCATGATGGTGATGCTCCACGATTTTCAGCGGTGTATGCAGAATCATCCAGTGAATCAGATTGGTAAACTGGCACATGCCGCCGCCGGTACCGGCTTTCGGCTGGCCATTGGAAATCGCAAGCCCCTCCAGATAGCCCTTTCTGGCACTCAGCGAGCCGACCAGATGCCAGAAGGAAAAGGTTTCTCCAGGACGGATTAAAATACCGGTTACTTTGGGTGCGGCAAGCGATAAATTGACGGCCTTGTTTTCCTGTAAATCCATATGTACATTTCCCAGACGGCGGCGGATTAAGGATTTATGCCGGTAGATGACAACCGGCAGCGGCTTATCGGTTTTTTTGGAAGCAAAGACCTGCCGGCTGAATAAGTCCTTGATATGCCGCTGTAATCGGCATTTTTGTACGGAGATTTTGTAGGTTGTCGGTGAAATCTGACAAAATAATTTACGTCCCATCGTTGTACCCCTTTCCCGGGCATTGCTGCCCTGTAAGTATCAGTATAGCACCATGCTATGGAAAAAGGTAGGAACAGGTTGGTAAAGTATCAGCAACAGAATGACAACAAAGGAGAACGGAATGGTAACAAGGGAGGAGGTAAGGACAGCGTGAATCTGTTGTATCAACCGTATCTCTGTGCAGAACCGGAAGTTAAGCTGTTACTCCCTCCGTCATTTGCTGACGCAAATGACACCTCCCTCCTCTGAGGGAGGCTTTGGAGCTGGACCGTTTCATTGCAATCTCAGCCAGTAAAACTGCCGGTACGGCATAGGAATCTCTGTCCTCTATGTTCCTGTTCGGCGTTGCATATTGGTTTATTCCAACCATGGAACGTGGTACTGTAGCATTATAGGAATAAACCACGGAATGCAAGCCGAACTGCGGAAAACGCGACGGAAACAGGTCTGTGGTAATGCACCTGAGCAAGCCGCGGTGATAATGGGGGATTCCAAAGGGGTCGCGGGCTGCTGAATGCAGCCGAGCGCAGCGAGAGCGAGGCCCCGTCCTAACTGAGCATGAGGGCGGGAGAGACTCGCCGTTGAGTCTCTTCCTTAGGCTGTTGTCTTTACCGCAGATTAAATACCCGTGCTCATTCCTCCATCAGCTGTTCCATTTCCGTAATCAGCTCATCAAACAGCTTGAGCGCTTCCGTAATCGGCTGGGTGGTTGCCATATCCACACCTGCACCACGGAGCAGGGTAATCGGGTCCGCCGAGCAGCCGCCGGACAGGAAATTGATATAGTCCTTTACTGCCGGTTCGCCTTCCCTGAGAATACGGCGGGACAGGGCAATGGCAGCAGAATAACCGGTTGCATACTGATACACATAATAATCATAGTAGAAATGGGGAATGCGTGCCCATTCCAGATCAATTTCTTTATCAATGACAATGCCATCACCAAAATACTGCACATTCAGCTCATGATACAGGGTGTTGAGGGCATCTGCCGTCAGACTTTCTCCACGCTCATTGCGCCGATTGATTTCCAGCTCAAATTCCGCAAACATGGTCTGACGATACAGCGTGGTGCGGAACTGCTCCAGAAAATAGTTGATGAGATATGCCCGGCGGCGTTTGTCTGTGGTATTCGCCAGCAGATATTCCATCAGCAGCGCTTCATTGCAGGTGGATGCAACCTCGGCAACAAAAATACTGTAATTGGCATAGGTTGCCGGCTGATGCTTGTTGGACAGATACGAATGGATGGCATGACCCATTTCATGCGCCAGTGTAAACATACTATCCAGCGTGCCGGAATAATTCAACAGTACATAAGGATGCTTCCGCAAACCGGCAGAATAGGCACCGGAGCATTTGCCGACATTTTCATAGACATCAATCCAGCGATTGTCAAAGCCTTCCTGCAGGATTGCACGGTAGCCATCACCCATGGGTGCCAATGCCTGATAAACCGTCTCTTTCGCTTCTTCAAACGGAATGCTGACATCTACATCCCCTACAATCGGCGTATACAGATCATACATATGCAGCTCATCCAGCTTTAACAGCTTTTTCCGCAATTCCACATACCGGTACATAGGCGCCATGTTCTGATGCACTGCATCAATCAGATTGGTATACACTTCGGTCGGCACATAATTGCCATCCAGCGAAGCCTGTAAGGTGGATTCGTATTTCCGGGCATCCGCACGGAATTTCAGCTGTTTCACCTGTGCGGAAAGAATCGCCGCTGCCGTATTGCGGAACTGTCCATACACACCGTACAGGGATTCAAAGGCGGATTTGCGCAGCGTGCGGTCCTGGCTGTGCATCAGCGGAATATAGGTGCCATGGGTCACGGCATGTTCCTTGCCATCCTGATCTACCGCATTCGGGAATTTCAGGTCGGCATCCGCAAACACAGAATAAATGCTGTCCGGCGCCTGGCTCATTTCACCTGCTGCTGCCAGCAGCTTTTCTTCCGCATCAGACAGAATATGTGCCCGCTTGGCACGGATACGGGTCAGATAAAGCCGATAAACCTCCAGCTCCGGCTGTTCCTGATAGAACCGCTCCAGCGTTTCCTCCGGGATTGCCAGCAGTTCCGGGGTTTCAAAGGAACCTGCTGCATCAACAGCTACCATCACATTCATTGCCTGGGATGCCATGCCCTGATACAGGGAATTGGCAGTATCTTCATCACTCTTCCGCTGTGCATAGCCATACAGGGAATCAAATAAAATACCAATCTCATCCCCAAGCTTTAAAAATTCCAGCAGCGTTGCAGCACTTTCCGCCAGTCTGCCTTTATAGGCTGCCAGCTGCTGCGGGAATGTCCGTGCCTTCTCCAGATCTTTGTTCCAGAGCGCATCGGAAGCATATACATCTTCCAATGCCCAGGTGTATTTCGGGTCCGCTTCACTGCGGACAGGGATTTTCTTTTCCATATGACAGAAACCTCCTGTGGACTAATATTCAATATGCTATTAGTATAGCATGATTGCCTGAAATTTTACAGAAAAAACCAAGCTCTATCAAATATGTATTCGCTATTTGCAAACCATCTGCGTATAACGAAAAAATGCCTCCCTCAAACAAGAGGGAGGCACTTGCATCATACGATGTTATTCACCTGAAATATGCATCAGCAAACAGGATTAAAACTCACACTTCTTCTCGATGTAATCCTTTACTTCCGCAATCGGCAGACGAACCTGTTCCATGGTATCGCGGTCGCGGATGGTCACACAGCCGTCATTTTCGGTCTCGAAGTCAACGGTGATGCAAAGCGGGGTGCCGATTTCATCCTCACGGCGGTAACGCTTGCCGATGGAACCAGCTTCATCATAATCAATCATGAAGTGCTTGGACAGCTCTTCATATACCGGCATAGCCTGGTCATGCAGCTTCTTGGACAGCGGCAGGACAGCAGCCTTGTACGGAGCCAGAGCCGGATGCAGACGCATTACCACACGTACATCATCCTTGCCCTTCTTATCCTGGCCGACAACTTCTTCATCGTATGCATCGCACAGGAATGCCAGTGCAACACGGTCAGCACCCAGGGACGGCTCGATAACATACGGAATGTACTTTTCGCCAGCTTCCTGATCGAAATATTCCATGGAAACACCGGAGGTGTTCTGATGCTGGGTCAGGTCAAAGTCGGTACGGTCCGCAATGCCCCACAGCTCGCCCCAACCGAACGGGAACAGGAATTCAATATCGGTGGTAGCATTGGAGTAATGGGACAGCTCTTCCTGCTCATGGTCACGCAGACGCATGTTTTCTTCCTTGATGCCGAGGCTCAGCAGGAAGTTCTTGCAGACATCCTTCCAGTAAGCAAACCATTCCAGATCGGTACCCGGCTTGCAGAAGAATTCCAGCTCCATCTGCTCAAATTCACGGGTACGGAAGGTGAAGTTACCCGGGGTAATCTCATTACGGAAGGACTTACCAACCTGTGCAACACCGAACGGAATCTTACGGCGGGTGGTACGCTGTACGTTCTGGAAGTTAACAAAGATACCCTGTGCGGTTTCCGGACGCAGATACAGCTCATTTTTTGCGTTCTCGGTAACACCCTGGAAGGTCTTGAACATCAGGTTAAACTGACGGATATCCGTAAAGTTATGGCCGCCGCAATCCGGGCAGGCAATCTGGTGCTCATCAATATATTCCTTCATCTGCTGGTTGGTCCAGCCTGCCGGATTTTCGCCGGTAGCATCTTCAATCAGCTGGTCAGCACGATGACGGGTGTGGCAGTCCTTGCAGTCCATCAGCGGGTCAGAGAAGCCGCCTACATGGCCGGAAGCAACCCAGGTCATCGGGTTCATCAGGATAGCGGAATCCAGACCGACATTATAGGGGGATTCCTGTACAAACTTCTTTCTCCAGGCATTCTTGACGTTATTCTTGAACTCTACACCAAGCGGGCCGTAATCCCAGGTGTTAGCAAGACCGCCGTAGATTTCGGAGCCGCTGTAAACAAAGCCGCGGCCTTTACACAGGGCAACGATTTTGTCCATTGTCTTTTCGGTGTTTTTCATTTTTAAAATCTCCTTCATGGCGCATATGGCTTATGCACGTGAAATTTAGTCACAAAAATTCTTGACTATGCTCCTATTATAGCGTATAATAAACAAATGTCAAGGCGTTTCGGACTGCCCTGAAACAATACCAAAAAGAGACTATCCGGGTGTAGCGCAGATGGTAGCGCGCCTGCTTTGGGAGCAGGATGCCGCAGGTTCAAATCCTGTCACTCGGACCACGTCGCTGCGGACGACATATCGTTCGCAGCGACTTTTTTTATAAAAAAGCCACTGCTCGCTCATTCTGTCGCAGCTCCTTTCCAAATCCCAACCGCTTCGCTGGGTCGGGATTTGGTTCTGGTGCGGTGGGTTAGCTTGACATTCTTTGGCCTGCGTGATATGCTGAATATAACAGGAGAGACATACCGACGATAGACGGTGCGTCCCTCACAGGTTAGTCAAAGAAATGATCGCCGTGTGTGGAAGCTGGGCGGTCATTTTCTTTTGCCAAAAAACAAGGCAATCAATGTAATCATCATAGAACCGAATGTAAACAGCGTCATAAGAAGCTGGAACAGGTCAGAATATGTTACATACATGATATCGCCCTCCCTCCTGAAAGAGAGGGACGAAAAAGAAAAATAGTTTCACCCTCTCTGTAATAGATCGGGAGGAACACAAACCGCCTACCGCTTTTCGTGGTATGCCTCTGGTGATAGAATAACAGAACCGGTGCGAGAGGTCAAGTGAGCAGATACATCTGGCTGTGGAAAACAGATGTAAAGTGGAAAACAGATGCAAAACAGAAACCCCTGATCCGATGCGGAATCAGGGATTTTTCTGGTTTGGCAGAAACTTTCTATTACAGCTTTTCCGCCCATTCCTTCTGCTTGAAGCCGACGAGCACAAAGTCATCACCGACGACAATCGGGCGCTTGACCAGCATGCCGTCAGAAGCCAGCAGGGCAAACTGCTCCTCTTCGCTCATATCCGGCAGCTTTTTGGACAGCTCCATGGAACGGTACAGCTGGCCACTGGTGTTGAAAAAACGCTTTAACGGCAGGCCGCTTTTCTGATGCCATTCCCGCAGCTCGTCAGCTGTGGGATTTTCTTCTTTGATATGGCGGGTTTCATAGGGAATGTTCAGGCTGTCCAGAAAGACAGCTGCTTTTTTGCAGGTGGAACATTTGGGATAGCAGACAAATAACATAGGGATCATCCTTCCATCGGGTTGTGTATAAATACGGCGATATTGTGAAAACACCGGCTGCTCCGGCAACAGTCCGCCGGCAGCCAGCTGTTCCTTTTCCGGCTTGGTCAGATGCTTGAGCTGATACTCCAGGCGGGAGGCTGTGGAACGGTCAAAGGTCCTCCATACAGCCTCCATGCGTACCGGCTGGCGGGAAGCGGTATATTTTGCGCCGCCGGTCCGGATCCCCGCATGCTGGGCGAAACGCCGGGCGGGATCTGTGGTAATACCGGCATATAATGAGCCGTCTGCACAGCGTAATAAATAGGTATAGTACATGGACCGCTCCTTTGCGAAATGACTGTATCCAGTATACCACAGATGAAGCGGAAAAAACAGCGGATACAGATTTCCTGCCATAAAACAATTGCTTTTCTGTATGCGTGGGAGGAATACGGTGAGGGTTTTAACGGTTTGACGATATTGTACAATTTTGTGACGCTAAAGTGAAAGACTGGCATGCGGGATTGTGGTATACTTTCGTCAAAGAAAACAGAGAGCAAACAACGCATTGTTGTATCTTCCTGCAAAGCTGTCAAAAAAAGAACAAAAATCCGGATTTGTACAGAGCATCTGCAGAGATGAAAGATGTTTGACGTAAATGTATAGACATCTTGTATTTTATCAATAAATTTTGACGAAAAGAACAAAGAAAAAACGGTTTTAATCGAAATAAAAACCATGTGCAGGATAACTGTCATAAAATCAGGGAGATATGGGATAAACGCAAAACGAAAAGATACGTGCTATGACAACATGCGTGAAAAAATTCATACCTTCCGGATGTTGTTTTATGGTATAATTTTATGGATGGATTATATGTGCGAAAAGAGAAAGTGAGGAACTGAAAATGGAAATGAAGAAAACATTTGCTGTGCTGATGGCTGGCATCATGTGTACAGGTCTGATGGCGGGCTGTGGTTCCGGCAATACGGCGGGACAGACAGAAGGCTCTGCAACAACCGGTATCGCGGAATCCAAGGGCTATGAAGGCACGATGACCTTTGTCATTTCTCATAAGGATGAATATCTGGGTGCACTGGATCAGGGTGTGAAGTCCGCAGCAAGCGCAAAGGGCATTGAGCTCAAGTCTGTGGATTGTGCAGATGACATGGACAAGCAGATTGAATATGTCCGGGCAGCTGAGGCGGATGGCGAAAATGTTGTCATGGTGGTTCTGGCAGATGATACCCGTGCGGATGAAATCATTGAGGCAGCCGGTGACATGAAGGTGGTCTTTGTCAACCGTATTCCCCAGGACACCTCCCTGCTGGATGCAGATCATGTCTATGTAGGCTCCAATGAGGATACCTCAGGTAAAATGCAGGGTGAAATGCTGGCAGAACAACTGAAGGCAGAAGGCAAAAATGAAATCAATTATATTCTGCTCAAGGGCACCGAGGGTCTGGTGCATACACAGAAGCGCAGTGAAGGGGTTCTGACCGCGCTGAAGAATGCGGGCATCACCACCAATGTGGTTACCAATCCGGTGGATTGCGGCTATGACCGCAGTAAGGCAATGGAGCAGGTAAGCGTTATGATTGCAGATGGCATTGACATGTCCAAGGTGGATGTCATCCTGTCCAACAATGACGCAATGGCTCTGGGTGCGCTGGAAGCACTGAAGCAGAACAATGTGGATGCCGCAAACATCAAGGTTGTGGGCATCGACGGCACCAATGCCGGCCTGAAGGCAATCAGTGATGGAGATATGGCAGCAACCGTGTACCAGAATGCAGCGGGGCAGGCATCCTGCGGCGTGCAGGCGGCCATTAACATTGCAACCGGTGCAGAGCTGACGGCTGACATGAAGTATAAGACGGCACAGGATAATGACAGCATTGTCTGGGTACCGTTTGAGGAAATTACCGCGGATAACGTGGCATCGTATTACTGATGACACACACATTTCTTTCTGAATTTGGCAGGCATGTATCTCCGGATACATGCCTGTTTTCCTTTGCATGAGAGAAGGAATATAGGTATTGCACATGAACTTTCACATATGTTATGCAAAATGTATAAAAAATATGGACAATAAAACAAATGTACATTGCAATTTGAATAATAATGTGCAATAATGGAACAAAGTGTGCGGGACAGCCGCACGGGGAAAGTGAGGAAATATGTATGAAAATGAAAAAAACGTTGGCAATGCTTCTTGCAGGTGCAATGTGCGCAGGCATGATGGCAGGCTGTGGCTCGACCGGTTCGACCACCAAGGACGCAGATGATGCCGCTGCAAGCAACAAAAGCTTTAACGGCAAGATCTCCTTCATCATTTCCAACAAGGACGAGTTCCAGAGCGATCTGGATCAGTCCGCCAAGGCTGCTGCAGAAGCGAAGGGCGTGAAGCTGTCATCGGTTGACTGCGCAGCAGATCAGGACAAGGAAAATGAAGCAATTCAGGCTGCTGTTGAAAATGGCGCTGATGCGCTGATGGTCATTCTTGCTGACGATACCCGTGCAGCGGATGCGATTGAGGCGGCGGGCGATGTCCCGATTGTCTTTGTCAACCGTATCCCGCAGGACACCGACCTGCTGGATGATACCCATATTTATGTCGGCTCGGATGAGCATACCTCCGGCGTGATGCAGGGCGAAATGCTGGCAGAAGCGCTGAAGGCAGCAGACAAGAAGGAAATCAATTACCTGATGGTTCAGGGTACCGCAGGACTGATGCATACCACGCTGCGTTCCGAGGGCGTTCTGACGGCGCTGAAGGATGCGGGAATCACAGCCAATGCAATTACTGAGCCGATTGACTGCGGTTATGACCGCAGCACGGCAATGCAGCAGGTGGAAGCGCTGATCGCAGGAGGTCTGGATATTTCCAAGCTGGATGTTGTCATTGCCAACAATGACGCAATGGCAGGCGGCGCAGTGGAAGCAATTAAGCAGGCTGGCGACGGCAAACTGGGCGATATCATGGTAGTCGGTGTCGACGGCACCAATGCGGGCCTTGCAGCTCTCATAAACGGTGAAATGACCGCTACGGTATTCCAGAACGCAACCGGTCAGGGCTCTGCTTCCGTACAGGCAGCCATCAATCTGGCTTCCGGTGCCAAGGTAAATGAAGGCATCAGCTATGAGATGGAAGACAACTGCATCTGGATTCCGTTTGAAAAGATCACCGCGGACAATGTAGGCGATTACTATTAATGCAGGATAAAAATAATGCGAGATAAAGAAACGGCGATGCAATGGAAAAAGCGTGTTAAAATCCCGTTTCTTTGACACAATAGGAGCGTATCTCTTCGGAGATGCGCTCTTTTTTGCATGTTTTGAAATAAATGGAAAATCCGCGGATTTTTTGCAAAAGAACGGCGACACAAGATAGTTATACTGTCGAAAAAAGCAGGAAATGTATATTTTAGGGCAGAAAATGCGATTGCAACAAAAAAATGCTGTGCCATAATGTAGGGTGTTTAGTATACGCGAACAGAATCATGCTTGGCCGAAAGAGAGGAAGCAAATGAAACTGAGAAAATGGATTGCAGCCCTGCTGGCGGGTACGATGTGTGCCACGATGCTTGCCGGCTGCGGCGGCTTTACGCCGATTAACGCAGAGAAAGAAGATGAAACCTATCAGGGCGAGATCATGTTGATTCTGCCGAAAAAGGATGAGTACCTGAGCTATCTGCAGCATGCTGCACAGGCTTCTGCGGAGGCAAGAGGCTGTGAGCTGACGGTTGTGGACTGCAATGAGGATCAGGACAAGGAAATTGAATATGTCACCGCGGCAGTCAATGAAGGCGCGCCGGTTATCATCATTGCGCTGGCAGACAACACCCGTGCACAGGATGTCATTGATGCGGCAGGGGATGTCCCGGTGGTCTTTGTCAACCGTATTCCGACCGACCAGTCCGTGCTGGATGATACCCATGTGTATATTGGCTCGAATGAAGATGAATGCGGCGCATATCAGGGCAAGGCGCTGGTTGACTATCTCCGGGCAGAGGGCAAGAGCAATATCAATTATCTGATGTTCAACGGCAATGAGGGCCTGGATTCCACGACCAAACGTACCACCGGCGTGCTCAAGGCGCTGAAGGATGCAGGCATTACGGCAACGGCAGCGGCAGAGCCGGTTGACTGCCACTTTGACCGCAATGAGGCGATGAACGCCATGAACCGCATGCTGGCAGAGGATGTGGATATGGCGAATGTGGATGTCATCATTTCCAACAATGATGCCATGGCATGCGGCGCGATTGAGGCACTCAAACAGGCTGAGGTTGATTGCAGTGATATTGTCGTTGTCGGCGTAGACGGCACCAATTCCGGCATTCAGGCGGTTGCCAATGGCGAGATGCTGGCAACGGTTTACCAGAACGCAACCGGACAGGCCAGTGCAGCTGTCCAGGCGGCAATGAATTTGGCAAACGGCAAGAGCTTTGCCGAAGGCATCAGCTTTGACGCGGCTGAGGACAACGCTTCGGTTATCTGGGTTCCGTTTGAGCTGATTACCGCAGACAACGTCAGTGATTACGAATAATACGTGCTTTATGAACCTCGTCCCAATGCGGACGGGGTTCTTTTTCATTGTGAAAACCAGCGGTAGAGCAGATCCATCAGCACCATCATGCTGAAAATGACAACGCCGAACAGCAACAGGTAGCCGGCGGCATTGCCGCCGGCAAGGCGGGACAGGAGCAGCAGCGGGGAACCGTCGGAGGGCAGCTGAAGGAACATGTAATTGGCATGAAAGCGCCGGTCAAACCAGTATACCGGCGGTACCACAAGGCAGAGGAACGCCACCGGCTTCCAGATGGCAGACAGCCGCGGGCGGATGGTACCGGCAGCAGCCTGTAAATGGATGTAAAACACCAGCAGGCCATGGGCGAAAAAGCTGTGCAGGGAGAAAAAACCAAAAAACGGATAACAGGTCCAGTCGGGAAACAACAGCGCACACCATGCGCCGGGCAGGCACAGCGTGTACAGGACCTGTCCGAGCCAGTCCGGTTTCCACAGACTGTGGATGGCGCACAGGTACACCGCCAAGCCGCACAGATGCAGCGGCAGTTCATATCGGTTCAGAGCGCCCGCGGCGGCATAAACCGCGATGCGTGCCAGTTCAGTGAGCAGAATCAGTACGCCCAGCCGGTGTGTGAAGACTTCCTGGCGGGCATGGGATTGCCTGCGGAACCAGTGGCAGCCGATGATGCAGCACAGCAGGATCAAAGCCAGCGTGCACATATGGGACGGCCCGTACAGGGAAAAGCCCACATCCGCGGGCAGATCGGTCAGATACGTGAAAAACATACAGTCTGTACCTCTAAAAAACATCCGTCCTGTGAAAAAAGCAGAACGGATGACGGATGATAGCGTTTAATCGGTTTTTTTGTCGTCGGTACCTGCAGCCTTGCTGCGGAACGGCCATGCCTCTTTGCCCAGCTTCTTTCGGGTACGGCGGTAGACAAAGTAGGTCCAGATGGTGGGGATATTAAAGAGTATCAGACAAATCACTGTGACCAGGGCAACCTGCAGGTAACTGTATTCCTGCCTGGAAGCATCCTCCAGCATAACGGGCAGAGCGCTGAGTACGGAAAAAGTAGACATGGCAAACAACAGGACGGGCATTGCCAGACCCGCATGTTTTCCCGGTTTGCTGGCGAACATGCGCTCAAAAAACCACAGCGCAAAGAAAATGACAGCGAGCGTAATGAGAAAACCGATTATTGCGGTGAGTATGTTATTCAAGGTGGATACCTCCTGTCAGGGCTGTATGGGATGGTTATTCTGCCGCCAGATCCAGCATCTTCAGGATGATGGTGGCAGAGGTGCGGGCAGCTTCGCCGATGAAATCGTCATAGGTTTCATCCGCATTGTCATCGGCGGCATCCGACATGGTGCGGATAACCAGATACGGCTTTTCATACATAAAGGCAGCATGTCCGATGGCAGCGCCTTCCATTTCCACGCAGTCCGGCTCATACCGGTCACGGATGGACTGCTTGACCGCTGCGTCATTGACGAATACATCACCGGAGACAATCCTGCCAAGGCGGTACCGGCCTTCCATTTCCGGAATGGCGGCACAGGCCCGCTCGCACAGGGCGGCCAGCGTTTCATCCGCCGGGAAAAACGCACGCTTCGGATAATAATTCAGCATGACGGCATCTTGGTCATGGAAGCCAACCTCACGGCTGATGACGACATCTAAAATATTCAGGCCATGGCCCATGGCACCGGCAATGCCCACATTGACAATGCAGTCCGCGCCAAAGCGTTCTACAGCGGCGGCGGCACAGATTGCCGCGTTCACCTTGCCTACGCCGCAGCAGACCAGAATGATATCCTGCCCATGGACTGTGCCTTCGTAATAGGTTGTACCGAACAGCGGCGTTTCACGGGAAACCGTCATTTCCCTGCGGATCAGATCCACTTCCGCGTCCAGTGCACCGAGAATACCCCATTTCATAAGTAAAGCAATCCTTTCTGTTTCATCATGGTTTGATAGTATCTATTATAAAAAGCGGGGTTGCATTCGTCAATTCAAATTCGTATAATGAATTTCAGAATATCCTGGTTTTTTCAGAGAATGGAGAACGGAACATGAAACGTATTGCAAGCTTCTGTATCAATCATGATACCCTGACAGAGGGAATGTATACCTCTCGCGTGGATGGGGATGTGATTACCTATGATATCCGTATGGTCAGGCCGAACCATGGCATCTATCTGGATCCGCCGGCAGCACATACCTTTGAGCACCTGTTTGCCACTTATGTGCGCAACACCCCGTACAGCGATGAAATTGTCTATGTAGGCCCCATGGGCTGCCGTACCGGCTTTTATTTCCTGGTGCGGGACAGCATGACACAGGAAACAGCCATCCGTCTGGTACAGGAAACCATGCAGTTTGTCTGTGACTTTACCGGTACCATTCCGGGCTCCGCCAAAGAGGAATGCGGCAATTACCTGTCCCATGACCTGGAGGGGGCAAAGCGTATTGCGGAAACCATGCGCGCAGTGCTGGAAAACTGGACACCGGAGCAGCTGGTTTACCCGGAATAATGAAAAAAGGGAGCAGCGCTCTGACAGCTGCTCCCTTTTGCTATGGAGTATGGGGAAAGATGGGGAAAGCAAAAAAATGGGAAAGATGGGGAGATTGGGGAAAGAAGATTAGGTCAGGTTGCGTTTTCGCCACGCCATTCGGACATGACCTCTTTGAGACGGCGGATATAATACTGGTAATAAGCAAGTGGGGTATGCGGCGCCGCCTGATGGTCGGTGCAGATGATGCAGCCGCCCTGGCGGATGACCGGCTCCAGCCGTTTGAATTCCGCTTCGATGGCTTCCGGGCCGTCGATAATCGCAAGCTTGTTGAAGCCGCCCCAGAATTTCAATGTGGGGAACTGCTCGCGCACCTTGACGATATCCACACCGGCATTGACGTCAATGGGAAGCAGGCCGTCCAGTCCGGCTTTCAGGAACTGCGGAACCAGCAGGGTGAAATCTCCATCGGTATCCAGAAAAACCTGTCCCACGCCGCGTTCCTTGAGGAATGGGATAATCTCCTGATAACATGGCGTGATGAATGCATCAAAGCAGGCGGGAGAAATCATGGGGCCGTTCCGGCCGGACAAATCCTCCTCAAAGAATACCGTGCTGGGCTGGACGATTTTCAGGATGCCATCCAGCTGCTGCTTATACACATCCAGCTGGAACCGGGCAATATCCTGCAGCAGTTCGGGGTAATCATAATAGGCCATCATATGCTCGGCAATGCCGAACAGGTCGCGGGGACACCAGAAGAAGCCCTGCAGCCGCAGGCGGACGGAATACTCGCCCTTTGCGGCACCTTCCCGATAGGGACCATAGGCTTTTTCCATGTTTTCCGGCGTACACCATTTCTCAAGTGCTTCCAATGTGTGAGCCTTGAGCATTTCCCAGTCATCCTCATCGGTGACAACCGGACGGATGTCCTGCACAAGGCCGCCGTTTTTGGGATATTTTCGTGTCCATCCGTCCTTGTCCCGGCGGATGGTATAGGTATCGGTATCCTCTAATGTTTCCTCGTCGAAGGAGATGAACGGGATGCGGAAGCAGATGCGCTTTACCGGATCAAGCCCCAGCGCCTGTTCGTGGTCGAACACCGGCTCGGTCATCATGGTATTATAATAGTATTCCCATGGTTCATATGGCGTATTTCTCGCATACAGATTATCTGTTGGCAGGGTGGCAAAGTGCACCTTGTCCAGAAAACCGGTGTGCAGGCCCTGCTCGTCCCAGGCGCGGACAGTTTTATCCCAGGGATACATGCTTTCGATGACAGCGCCGCGATCCAGTCCTTCGTTGGAAAAGGACAGCGTGCGCAATTCACGTTCTCGGCAATTCATACGGAATTCCTCCTGCTGCATTGCTTTTTGTAACATTATCGTACCATTTGTGATTCGAAAAGAGTTAGCACAAATGACAGCCAGATTCGCACAATTTCCGGAAAGGAGTACATGCCATGAAACGATACTATCCGTTTACTGCGCCGGATGCCTCTGTGGCGGTAAATGTCTATCACAGCAGCAGGTCTGTACCGGTGCACCGGCATACGTTCTGGGAAATTTTCCTCGTTACGCGCGGGTCCTGTACCCATGCCAGTGAAGCAGGCGTGGCTGTGCTGGTGCCGGGGGATGTCTGTATCATTCCGCCGGAAACCGAGCATTCTTTTTCCATGCATGGCGAGGTGGAGATTTATAACTGCCAGTGTTTTTCGTCTCAACTGCGTCCGGAGGATTGTACGATGCTGCGGGAGATTGCGGACGATGATATATATGGCGGAGGAGTCCGGCTGGATGGGCCGACGGCGGATTATATGAAGCAGCGATTTGTGGAAATCCTGCGGGAGCAGGAACAGCAGCGGGAGGATGGGGAGATTGTCCGGCACGCGGCATTGCAGCTGGCAATTGTCGCGCTGAAACGCGCACAGGGCGTGCAGAGCAGGAGTATGGACCAGTTCGGTCGCGGCAATCGGGCTCGTATCAGACGGGCAACGGAATATATTGAAGCGCATTTGCAGGAACCGATTGATTTTGCTGCTCTGGCAAAGCAAATGTACCTGAGCGAAAAATACTTCCGGCAGCTGTTTAAGGAAGTGACCGGGCTGTCTCCGGTAGCATATGTGCACCGGCAGAGGGTGGTGCGGTCATTGATTTATTTGCAAAAGGGCTGTTCTGTCAGCGAGGCAGGAGAGCTGGTGGGCTGGGAGGATCCGAACTATTATGCCCGGGTGTTCAAACGGGTCATGGGCTGCCCGCCAAAATATTTCAAACAAATTTAAAATTTGTGTTGACATTTGTCGGAAACCGTGGTATTCTATTTTGGCACTCAACAAGAGCGTCATAACAAAGCCAGATGACTGAAAATCAGAACTGATCGGAAGAAAAAAGTTCTTGACAGGATGGATAAGCTGTGATATACTTAACGAGTTGCCGCTGAGAGATCAGCGACCATGACAAAAACGATTTGAAAAAGAAATGAAAAAAGTTCTTGACAAAGCGAGAAAGTCATGATAAACTATAAAAGTTGCTGATGAGAAATCATCACAGCGAATCGAACCAAAAACTTGAAAAAGTTGAAAAAACTTCTTGACAAGCTTGCGGTTCGGTGATATAATAGAAAAGCTACTACACCGAAAGGTGAACGGCGAACATTGTACCTTGTAAATTAAACAACGTGAACTTGAACGAATTACAAACCTGAAATTCTTTTGAAGTTTTATACTCAGAAAGACAACCGGAAG
>SFJM01000078.1 GCA_004555915.1 Clostridiales bacterium
CGCGGTGGTATTTGAAAAAGAGAACATCAACACCGCCACCATGAACTCTGAGATGATCCTCACCGTACTGAGCGCCTTTGCCCAGGCCGAAAGCGAGTCGATTTCCCAGAATGTAGCCCGCGGTAAGCGCATGGGATATAAGCACGGTAAATTTGCCTTCCCTTACGGAAGGATTATCGGCTACCGAAAAGGGGCAGATGGCAAGCCGGAGATCATCCCGGAGCAGGCTGAAATCATTCGGCTGATTTTCAACAGCTACCTGCAAGGGGACAGTCTGCAAAGTATCAAGGCAAAGCTGGAAACGGCGGGTGCACTCACAGCTCGCGGTAATACCGAATGGTCAGCACAGAGCATCCAGCGCATCCTGCAAAACGAAAAATACTGCGGTGATGTGCTGTTGCAAAAGACTTTTACTGAGGATGTGCTGACCGGGGTACATATGCCTCTCTTTTTTACGACCGTCCGCTTGAAAGCATCACCAGCCCGCGATACAGGCCTGCACAGCCGTTTTTCTACTATCGAAATATAGTTTACCGTCTACTGCCAAAGCACTGCCATAGACGCTTATTTTAGGGTACAAAGAAACAACCGCCCTCTGCCTACCAGTTCAGAGAGCGGTTGCTTTATATAAGGAGGCGCTTCCCGAGAAGCCGCTCCGGGAAGCCTTTACTTTTCTGTGGGGTCAATACCCAAGCGCTTGGAGATATTTGCCAGTAGCTCCCTGTCGGCAGAGGTCATTACCTCATCGGTAGAAATCTCGCTGCGGTCAACGGGTTTGTCTCCGGCACTGTCCCGCACAAAGGTTGCAGCTTTTGTATCACCATCGATGGCCCGTCTGATCTGTGACAGGGCGATGGCTTCATACAAGCTCACGCTGCGCCCCTGTTCCCAGGCAAGCTGCTGCACCTTTTCGGTCAGTTCGTCATCCGTCATGGTGGACGTATCGCAATCAAGCGCTAATATTGTATCCAAAATGTCCCGCAAGGCTGTTTTGCGGCGGCGCTGTTCTGCCTGCGCCTGCTGACCCTTGCGGCGCACTTCCAGCTCCCACGCCTTTTGCTCCGGCGTATCAGAACTGCCAAAAGACTTTAATGCCATACCCACACCTCCGAACGTTTTCTTTAAGTATACCATAAAAGCATAAAAATGTCAATATAGCGATATTTTTATGATGACGCGTGCGGCGGGGACTGATATATATACTAGGGGGTGCTGGCTCGTTAGGAGACCGGGGCCGCCCCTCATAGGGGGGAGGAGTCAACCGGGTTTTCCGTTTTCCAGGTAGCAAAAAAATAGGCCCCGCCGGGCCTTTTCCATAAAAAAGAGGGGAGCGCTGAAGCGTTCCCCCCCCTTGCTGGACTATTCAGACTGTGCAATGGATTCTTCTTCCGAAATAAATTCTTCCACATCGTCAAGGTCTAAGTCAAACCGGGAACCCCTTACAACGGCATTGTATTCAGTGTCGATTATCGCATAGCCACCGAAATTGTCAATGCTGTCGCGTCTCCAGTTCGTTTTCCTCATGGTGTAGCCCAGCTTATTCAATTTGCGGCGCAGTCGTGCTGCACGGTTTCTTTCATCGTTTGTCATGGTAATATCTCCTTTTTGAAATAAAAATGATTTATTCCATGCCAAACCATACCACGCCTTGCCCTGCCGCACCTTACCTTGCCGCACCTTGAACCACTAGTATTTGTGGGTCAATACCGGTTGTAAATCTGCCCACGATTTCCGGCATCCACAACCCGCACAATCAACTGCCCGTTGTCCACCGTGTAGATAATGCGGTAGTCACCCACACGCAGCCGAAAGAAGCCCGGATGCCCTTTCATCTGCTTTCGGTCTCCCTCGTCGGGGAGTTTGGCGATTGTCTTTAAAACTCTGGTTTCATCCGGGCGCGGCAGCTTTTTAAGGAACTTTTGCGCGTCCTTCTCAATCTTGATTTGGTATTTCATAGCGCAATACCTTCCTGCGCCGCGAACTCTTCCAGGCTGATGCTTTCATGCTTGTCAGGCGAATCATCCTTTAGATAATCGTCAACCAGCTTTTCACAGAAACGATCATCCTCTAGTTCATCGTCAAACTCAACGCCGCGCAGGAACATCAAAATAGCCTGCATCTTGTAATCTGGTAAGGTATCAATAATCTGCTTTGCCTGCTCTCTCTCACTCATAATAGCGCCCCCTTGCTTATACAGTAGTATCTTTTGCGATTTGATTTTCTATCGCTCTTGTAATAAAGCCGTTTACACTCTCTCCGTGTTCATCCGCATGGGCTTTAATTTCTGCCCTTTTACCTTTGGGGAGACGTAATAGCACTTTGTCATAGTTTGCCGTTTCATATTTTGTGGTTGCCTTAATCTGTGCTTTGCTTACAGGCATGGCATACACCTCGTTTCTATTTTACTACATTATAGCACAATGCAATCACGATAGCGATATAGAAATTGCATAACGATAGCGCTATATCTTTGTGCACTTTGCATATTGATATAACGATAGCGATATAGTATAATGGAATCGTCGAAAGGGAAAAGGTCAAGGCGGACGTCAAGCGAAAGCCCACCAGAAACGCCAGACAATACGCGGACAGGATTGCAGGAACCGCCACAGAGCGTGCAGACAGCACCGAGCCCCCGCGAACCTTAACCCTTAACTAAAAAACAAAGGAGATCAACAACAATGACCACTTATACTATTTCCCGTCTATCTGATTGCCAAGCCCAAAAGGAGCTTGCAACCCAGCGCCGTTATATGCAGCGTCACCGCGCCGAGCTTGCCGACACCAACAGCCCCGACACCCTGCACCGCTACATAGAATATAACCGCCTCGCCATCATCTGCGCCAAGCGCGGTTATATGCTCAGTGTGGCCGATTGATTCTCCGCCTGATACCTTGCGCCGCCGCACAGTAAAGCGACGGCAGCCCATCCCGAAAGGGAAAAGAAAAAGCGCCCCGCACCAGCCGACCAAAGCAACCGCGAGACGCACCACCCAAAAGGGCAAGCCTATTATAGCATGGTTTGCCCCGCAAAGTAAAGGAGTATACCATGAGCAGCACCGAAATTTTATCCCTCGTTGAACAGTACAAAGAAGCCCAGCAGCTTATTGAAGCCGCACAGGCCGAGATGGACGACCTCAAGCGCCAGATCACTGAAGAGATGACCCGCCGGGATGTGGACACGATGGATGCAGGCACCCACAAGGTACGCTACCAGACTGTGACCAGCTCCCGGCTGGACAGCAAGGGCCTGAAAGCCGCCGCGCCGGAACTGGCCGCCCGCTTCACCAAGACCACCACGAGCCGCCGCTTCTCCATCGCCTGAAAGGATAGTTTGCAATGGAACTACTTGAAGAAATCAAGGCCGCCGCCGATGACCTGACCGCTGATGAACTGGAAAAGGTTCTGCAATACATCCAGACCGTCAAGCGCCGCCGCACGGCAGAATAACAACCACAGCTGCGCTATCAGGCTATACGGGCGCTTTCAGGAGGTTCAAACGCTTATGAATGAAATTAACCGCGCTGCCTATATCACGGCCTTACAGGGCCTGCTAGTAGCCGCTACGGATGCCCAGCTGGACACCCTTTGGTGCATGGCAACGAAATTGATTCTTGAACAGGAGGAAGCCAAGAAATGACAGGTGAAGAGCTATGGGATCTGCGCCTAAGCCTTGCAAAAGAAGTCTCGACTTTGACAGACGGTCAAGTCCGGTATATCCTCGACCAGCTGAACGCTGCACAAGGCCCCGCCGGGGTGCACACGGAGGTTTTACCATGAAGAAAGCAATCTGCCTTACCATTGCTGCACTCGCGCTCCTGCTGGCCTTTCTCGCGGGCTGTGCGGTCACTATCCGCTGCGCCGTCCCGGTAGGGCCAGCACAGAACACGAACGGCTATATCATCTCGTACCGCTACGGCGATTACTGGCTTAATGAATTTTACGAAGGGAGTATAGCACAATGACTATTGCAAAAGAGGACCGGGAATTTCTGGAGTTGTTTCGCCAAGCAACGCCAGAGGGCAAGCGCCTTATGGTGATTGAACTGATTGCCTTAAATCGTTTGGACGGGCAGGCTGGGCGCGAAATTCCGAAATGCAGCCGGGCAGAGTACAAGCGTCACATCAAAGCGCTCCGCCAAGTGCAGCACACAAGCAACATTCCTCTAATCAAGCAGACAGCCACCAAAAGCATCGACCTTATCCGCGAGGTTTGCCCCATCAAGTGACCCGGAAAGCACGAGCGCTCCGCAAGGGGCGCTTTTCTTATTTATGGGACTGCAAAAATGGTCATAATTTGGGCATAATTGCATTAAAAACTACCAAAAACTATTAAACACCACTTAACTTGCATTGTCATAATATCGTACATTATTGCACAATATTTAACGATACAACGCCAAGAAGCAACAATTCGTAATCAGCAGGTCGCCAGTTCAAGTCTGGCTACCAGCTCCAAAAGCCTGTGACAAAAAAAGATGTCACAGGCTTTTTTCTTTGCTGTATCGTTGAAAATTGGCGGTTTCGACAGCCAATTTTCGAGTTGCGTTTTATAAAGATGTCCAGCGGTTTTCAGACTGTTGGACATTTTTATTGCCTCATCTTCCCGCAAAATTCTGAATTGCGGCAGGGGAGAGGGCAATTTTTTTGAGAAAAAACAGAATAAATCCTGCTGTTTTCAGAATGTTTTCAATTTCCTCGCAGCCAATTTCCTGTTGGCTGCGGGGATTTTTTGCTTTTTCCGGCAGTTTTTATGAGCAGCGTGACACTGCCGCAGGAATTGATCGACGCCATCAACAACGTGGGGTTCTGGGATTCCATTCCGCTGTGGGCGGTTACGCTGATCGGCGGGCTGCTTGATTACGGTTTTATCTTTTACCATGATCCTCACGGTCTACGGCAGAATGTTCAGCCTGTGGATGTATGCAGCCATTGCGCCGATACCGCTGTCTACCTTTGCGGGTGAACCCACCAGCAGCGTGGGCAAAAACTTCATCCGCAGCTATGCAGGGGTCTGTTTGCAGGGCGTGGTGATTGCACTGTCCTGCATCATTTTCTCCGCCATCTCGTCCAGCCCACCTGCCGTGGATACTAGTGCATCCGTTGTCGCCGCTGTTTGGACCTATGTCGGGGAACTGGCATTCAACCTGCTGGTGCTGGTTGGTGCCATCAAAGGCTGTGACCGCATTGTGAAAGAAATTATGGGATTGTGAGTTGCAGACGCGGCTTTTTTGTGGTACAATAGAGCCACGAAAGGAGCTGAGACTATGCCTGAAATTATTCCGATTCGTGATTTAAAGAACACCAACGCGATTTCCCAACGCTGTCATGAAACAGCAGAACCTATCTTTGTAACCAAAAACGGTTATGGCGATATGGTTATCATGAGCATGGAAGCCTATGAGCACCAACAAATCATGAATGATGTATACGCAAAGCTGGCAACGGCTGAAGCGCAGCACGAAGCTGGAATGGGGCGACCTCTTGCTGATATTCTGAAAGAAACGGGCAAGAAGTATGCGTTATAATGTCGTTTTGCTGCCGGCAGCCGAGGATGATTACCAAGAAATCTTGCGATATTTTGAAAGACAGTTCGACTCTCAGCAGGCAATTCGTTCGTTTGTAAAAGATTTTGGTGAAGTGCTGCTTCGTTTGGAAGAGACTCCTACAATTTATGGGTACTCCCGCGACGAGGTGCTTCGGCAGAGAGAATACAGGAAGTTCTTGATTGGAAGATATGTGGCTCTCTTCAAAATTGATGAACCAAGAAATACCGTGGAAATTTACAGAATCTTCCACGGAACACAAAATTATACGAAATATTTATAATGAAGAACGCCGCTGTGCAGATTGCATAGCGGCGCTTTTGTTTACGGGAGGTGGCTTTTATCGAAATCAAAATACCGAAAGAAGTCCGCGACTATCACGAAAACATCTTTTTCGGGCTGAACACGCGGCAGTTCATCTGCTCGGTGCTGGCCGTTGGCGTGGCGGTGGGCATCTATTTTGCCTTGCAGCCGTATGTCGGAACCGAAGAAATCGGCTGGATGTGCATCTTGGGTGCTGCGCCCTTTGCCGCCTGTGGTTTCTTTACCTACCACGGCATGACCGCCGAACAGGTGCTTTGGGCATGGTTCAAGTCTGAAATTCTCTGCCCGAAACGTCTCGTGTTCAAGTCCGACAGCTACTATTACGAAGCCATGCAGCCTGCCGTCCGTGCGGGCATGAAACGAAAGAGAGGGTTGCCTATGAAGAAAAATACGCATAACAGTGAGGAAACCGCTTGATTAAAACTCTGTCGAAAGCGCAGAAGATGGAACGCGAAAAGTTCCGTATTCCGCGCAGTGTACAGGATGCCATCCCCATCCGCCGTATCTTTGCGGATGGCATTTTCCAAGTCGGCAACCAGTATTCCAAAACTTGGTCGTTCACCGATATCAACTACGCCATCGCCAGCAAAGAGGACAAAACGTCCATGTTCCTTGACTACTCGGAACTGCTGAACGCCCTTGATTCCGGCGCATCCGCCAAAATCACGATTTACAACCGCCGCATCAACAAGGCGGAGTTCGAACGCAGCGTCCTGCTGCCCGACAAGGATGACGGCTTGGACGAATACCGCCACGAATTCAACCAGATGCTGACCGCCCAAGTCACCGGCACCAGCAACAGCATCGTGCGGGAGCGCTACCTGACCGTGAGCGTGGTAAAACGCAACGCAGACGAGGCCCGTAGTTACTTTGCCCGCGTCGGCACGGATCTGGTGACGCACCTTGCCCAGCTTTCGTCGGTGGCAACCGAACTGACGTTGAACGAGCGCCTGCACATTTTCCGCGACTTTTTCAAGGCCGGGGAACAGGCTGCGGCGGAGTTCAACATCCACGAGCACGCCAAGCGCGGCCAACATTTCAAGGACTGGTTCTGCCCCGACAGCATGGAGTTTGCCGCCGACCACTTTAAGCTGGATGCCCGCTATGGCCGGGTGTTGTACTTGCAGGACTACGCCAGCTACATCAAGGACAGCTTTGTGTCGGAACTCTGCGACCTTGACCGCGACCTGATGCTATCCATTGACATCCTTCCGGTTCCCACTGACGAAGCCGCCCGCCAGCTGCAAAGCACGCTTTTGGGCGTGGAGACGAATGTGGCAAACTGGCAGCGTCGCCAGAATGCTAACAACAATTTTACAGCCACGATTCCCTATGATATGGAGTTGCAGCGCAAGGAAACCAAAGAGATGCTGGACGACCTGACCACCCGCGACCAGCGGATGATGTTCGGGCTGGTGACACTGGTACATCTGGCCGACAGCAAGGAGCAGCTTGACAGCGACACCGAAACGCTCTATTCCACGGCCCGCAAGCACCTGTGCCAGCTTTCCACGCTGCGATGGCAGCAGAAAGATGGGCTGGACACCGTGCTGCCCTATGGACTGCGGAAAATCCAAGCACTGCGCACATTGACTACCGAAAGCACCGCTGTGCTGATTCCGTTCCGTGCGCAGGAAATCATGCAGCCGCATGGTCTGTACTATGGGCAGAACGCCGTCAGCAAGAACATGATCGTAGCAGACCGCCGGTTGCTGCTGAACGGCAACAGCTTTCGTTTGGGCGTGTCCGGCTCCGGCAAGAGCATGAGCGCCAAGGAAGAAATCGTGCAGATTGCACTTTCCACCGAGGACGACATCCTTATTCTCGACCCGGAGTCGGAATTCGGTTATCTAACCGAAGCTCTCGGCGGCGAGGTCATCCGTATCTCGGCTACGTCCGACACCCACATCAACGCGCTGGACATGGACCGCGCCTACGGTGACGAGCGCAATCC